>CACGSI010000106.1 GCA_902575715.1 uncultured SAR324 cluster bacterium | reverse complement strand
ACTATTTTTGGGAAAAAGCGATTTTTGGGGATTATTAAATTGTTTTGGATTAAGAATTTTTCTCTCTTTTCTGCTCTTCAAAGGCTGATTTAAATTAGGTTTTGGAATTTCTATTCGTGGAGTTTCAGAGTTACTAAAGACAGGTTTAGGGATTTTCGATATTTTTTGTGAATTTTTTAGTGACGGCTTTTTTAGTACTGGTTTTTTTGGTAAAAGATCTTTATATTTTGGTGTAAAATTTTTGTCCAGTTTTTTTAAAACTGGTTTTTCAAAAATTTGATTTGATCGTTTTGTCAAAGAAGGTTTAGAAGCAATTTTTGCATAAGTGACACCAATCTTAGCTCTTATGGGAGGCGGATCCTCTATAAATAAATTAGTTATTATTCCGAATGTTGCCAACAAAATTAAGTGGATTAAGATAGAAAAAATAAAAATCAATGAAAAAGCTCCTTGATCATGAAAAAGTATAAATTTTTCAATAAATCTAAGTCTTATGGGAGAGTATTGAAATTCAGAAGAAATTCTTGGATAAATGGTATTTTTGAAAATATTATGAAAAAAATTCATTTTTTTCGTGTCAAACCTTGACTAATTTATTAAAAAATAATAATTTTGGTATCGGCGATGATGAGTTTTGACAAAATGTTCATCGGTACAAGCATGATTAGCTTAACTGCGAGTCAGCTGTAGTTATTAGGATAAGGGTGTTTCTCACGGGACAGCCTAAGCATTTTTAATCTTTATTATAAGGAAAAATATTATGACTAAATCTGATCTAATAGATGCACTCGCATCAGACACGGGACTTTCAAAAGCAGATGCAGATCGTTTCCTAAAGTCATTTACTTCTAACGTAGAAAAAGCCCTCAAACGAGGCGACTCATTAACACTTATAGGTTTTGGAACATTCTCCGTTTCCAAACGTGCTGCCCGTGTTGGTCGAAATCCTCAAAATCCATCTCAGGTAATAAATATACCAGCTTCAAAAAGCGCAAAATTTAAAGCAGGTAGTAAGCTAAAGAGTTCATTGAATTAAGTTTCATATTTCAAGGCTCAAGGTTATTCTATAAATTCCTTCCTTGGGCCTTATTTTTTGATACATTTATAATTCCGGGTCGGTTTCCTCTTTTTTCATTTTATTGACTAAATTTTTTCCACATCTTCTTGAATCTGAGAAGTCTAAAACTGGTTCTGTACCAGATTTATAATGCTCCTCCTTTATATCTTTGGTTTTGTCGCATGAACCAGCTCTTTTACCAGATTTGTTAATTTTAACGGTGGTAATTCCTGGTGGTTGTCTAAATTGTTCCGTGGGTAAATTTGAAACGGCATTCTTCATAAAGTTGATCCATATTGGAGCTGCGGCTTTAGATCCAGTCTCTGAACTTCCCATTTTTTTTGGCTTATCAAATCCTACATAAACTCCTGTAAGTAATTGTGGAATATATCCAATATACCATGCATCTACACTATCATTTGTAGTGCCAGTTTTTCCAGCGGAAGGCCGCCCTAGCACCCTTGCCCTCCTTCCTGTACCCCTCTGAACTACGTCTTTTAATAAGTCACTTAGAAGAAAAGCCGTTTCTTCAGAAGTGACCTGCTTTAGTTCTGGTACGTTTGATTCAAGAATATTGCCTAATTGATCTTCAACCCTTAATACATATAGTGGCTTTACCAATCTACCATGATTAGCAAAAACACCATAAGCAGTAATCATTTCTTGAAGATTTACAGAAAATGAACCAAGGCAAGTAGTTAAATTTTCCATCATTTGAGCAGTAATTCCAAAAAGCCTACTGTAGATAATTATTTGTTTAGGTTTCAATTCCTCACAAAGTCCGATTGTTGGTAAATTTAAGCTCTTTACTAGAGCAGTTCTCAGTGAAACCTTACCCAAAACTTTATCCCCATAATTTTTAGGAGTCCATACTTCTGCATCACCTGCAGTTTTTGCGCCAGTTCTATAAGCTCTTGGACTATCAATTAAGGAACTACTTAGAGTA
>CACGSI010000105.1 GCA_902575715.1 uncultured SAR324 cluster bacterium | reverse complement strand
GATGGACAGGTATCCCTCCAAAATACAATTATGAAACCTTCTGCCAGAAAATTGCGAGTCACTTTTGATGGAAAGGTTATCGCAGGATTTGCAGGGTCAACAGCTGATGCCTTTACTCTTTTTGAAAAATTCGACGAGAAACTTGAGCAATACAATGGGAAATTGCTAAGATCAGCTGTTGAACTTGCAAAAGAATGGCGTACAGACAAAATGTTGAGGAATCTAGAAGCTCTTCTAGCAGTATCTAGTGCAGAAGCTTCATTAATTATTTCTGGGAATGGTGACGTGATAGAGCCAGATGATGGGCTTATTGGAATAGGTTCTGGGGGTATGTATGCTTTAGCTGCCGCAAGAGCTCTTATGGATACTAAACTCAACTCCAGAAAAATTGCAGAAATATCCATGGGTATTGCTGCAGATATTTGCATTTATACTAATAATAAAATAACCTTTGAAGAATTAGAATACTAAATTATATGAAATCTATACCTGCACTAAATATGACACCAGAAGAAACTGTTTTAGCTCTTGATCGCTATATCATTGGCCAAACAGATGCAAAAAAAGCTGTTGCAGTTGCTTTACGAAATCGCTGGAGGAGATTGCAACTAGAAGAAGACTTAAAAGATGAGATTTTGCCAAAAAATATAATTATGATCGGGGCAACTGGGATTGGTAAAACCGAAATTGCACGCAGAATATCTAGATTAGTGAATGCCCCATTTGTAAAAGTTGAAGCATCTAAATTTACTGAAGTAGGATACGTAGGAAGAGACGTCGAGTCCATGATTAGAGATTTGACTGATAGCTCCGTTAATATGGTTCGCCAAGAACAAATAGAACGAAAAAAAGAGGCTGCTAAAGAAATAGTTGAAGATCGTCTATTAGATCTAATACTCCCAAAAATTGAAAAAACCCAGGAGAATACTGAAAAACAATCATCTTCAAATTCGACAAGAGAAAAATTTCGTAAAAAACTTATTTCGGGATCTTTAGACGATAGAATGGTCGAGATGGAGGTTTCAGAAAAACCATCAGGAGCAGTTATGGAATTTATGCCCGTTTCATTAAATGATAACATGGATATGAACATTAGAGATATGTTATCAAACATGCTTCCTAAACAATCTAAACGTCGAAGAGTAAGTATTGATGAGGCAAGAAAAATTTTGCTGCAAGAAGAAGTGAACAAACTTATAGATATGGAGGAAGTATCACGAGAAGCTGTTTCCAGAGTGGAACAAAGTGGAATTGTTTTTTTGGACGAAGTTGACAAAGTAGCGTCAAGAAGGAGTCATTCCCAGGGCCCTGATGTTTCAAGGGAAGGAGTACAAAGGGATTTGCTACCAATTGTTGAGGGGTCAACCGTAAATACAAAATATGGGCCTGTAAAAACTGATCATATTTTATTTATTGCAGCAGGAGCTTTTCACTTAACTAAACCTTCAGACATGATCCCGGAGCTCCAAGGACGATTCCCCATACGAGTAGAATTACTTTCACTAAGTAAAGAAGATTTCGTAAAAATACTTACTGAGCCTAAAAACGCTCTTATAGTCCAATATACAGCTTTAATGAAAACTGAGGGTGTAGAACTAGAATTTACAAAAGAGGCTATCGATACTGTCGCAGAAATTGCATGTCAAATTAATGAGGATTCTGAAAATATTGGTGCTAGAAGATTACACACTGTGATGGAACAATTGCTGGAAGAAGTAAGTTTTAAAGCTCCTGAATTGAAGGGACAAAAAATTTCTGTAACACCCAAATATATAAAAAGCAGATTATCTAATTTATTAAAAAACCAAGATTTAAGTCGTTATATTTTGTAGGATAATATTTTAGTAATACAAATAATAGCACTAGTATAATATAAATAATAAATCTTTTATAAAACCTTATTTTGTAGGAAATAATTTTTCAAAAAAGTTTCAAGAGATAGAAAATACTAGGAGAAAATTTTGGATTATTTAACTTTATTGAGCAAAATAGAAAATCTATTGCTTTCTTTTCGAGCTCAAGGAATAAATTATCTCAGTATTAAATATAATTTGAATAAC
>CACGSI010000104.1 GCA_902575715.1 uncultured SAR324 cluster bacterium | reverse complement strand
CCCAAACGTATTTTGAAACTTTATAATCCAAGCCCGGGCTTTCATCTTTTTTTAAATAAACATTACCTCCAATACTTTCATTATGAAAACCGTCGCGCTGTAGAGCTATTAAAACTTGTAGAAAAGGCCTTTTCTTCATTATTTTAGCATGAGAACTTCCATGTCCTTCTAAATTTGTGGCAACAAGCATTGGTTGTAATGGAGGACACTCTATCTTAAAACCTGATTTTTCGTTATTGATTCTAGTATCAATATAATGATCCGAAAAGCTTGTTTGTGGTGCTCCATATTCTCCATATACCTTATAGGGCATAATTGCTCCTGAGAGATTTACAGGGTGCAAAAAAGTCCTCTTTCCAACTATTCCATGAGGATTTAAAATTTTATTTTTAGATCGTAACAAAATACCTGGGCTACCAATTCCTCCTGCAGCCAATATATAATGTTTTGCTTTAATTGTTATAAAATTTTTTGAAGGGATATTTCCTAGATAATTCATCCGCCTACATTTTATCGCATCAATTCTGCTATTTTTTATTATAAACTTATCAGCTCGGGCTTTTGAAATTAGTATAGCTCCCTCTGCCAATGCTCCAGGAATAGTTGTAACATTTGTTGACTGTTTTGCGTTGGTAGGACATCCTGTACCGCAATATCCTAAATTTTGACATCCCTCTACATTCCTATTGATCTTTCCGAAACTAATCCCGAGTTTTTTACAACCTTTTTCAAGCAAACTATTGTTTGTATTTGGAGGTAAATCCCAAGATTTTATTTTATAACGTTTCTCAACCCACTCAAACCATGGTTTCATTTCTGATTCAGTAAGTCCCTTAACACCCATTTGGTCAGCCCAATAATCTAGGGTAGACACAGGTGTCCTAAAACTAGCAGTCCAATTTATACCAGTACCACCACCAACCATCTTTCCTTGAAAAATTTTTATTCCACGGTCCTTCGTTTGACGGCTTGCTGATTCTTGGTATAACATTGCATATGCTTCATCTTCTCTCATACGAAAATCGCTAGAAGTCTTAAAAGGACCTTCTTCAACTATAATAATATTTAGACCTGCTTGAGCTAAAATTTCAGCTGCAGTACCTCCTCCAGCTCCAGATCCAATAATTAAAACATCTGTTTCAAAATTTTCATTATTTGTTTTTACAGAAGCATCTATGTGTTTCCATCCTTTTTGAATGCCTTCAATAACAAAATCTTTAAAATTTTTTTTAAAGTCTTTCATCTATATATACAAAAATTTTGTTAAGATGTTGAAAAATTTGGTGGCCCCAAATATCCGCAAAATTTCCAGGATCTTGAATTCGCATACCATGATGCCATTGATAACTCAACCAATCCCATGTATCCCACTCTAAGCTCATTACCTGTAATTATATTCTCTGGATCACTATGTCTCCAATCATTCAGAAAATCTTCTATTTCTAATGGATTATCCCAAGCTTCAGGAACACCAGTGATTAATCGAGGTGTTAAAGAAAAAATAAAATGAGAATCCATAACCAAAAAAAGTCTCTTTATTTCATTCTGTATCAAAATTGGTAATCCTACAACCGCTATATCCCAGCCAACAATTACCTCTTTAATTGCCAATACTCTTTCTTCGAAAGGATGAGGCAAACTCTCTGCAAGAATGACTGGAATAAGCTTTGACAAAATTCCCCTATCTTTCGGATTCAAAAATTTAAATGAATGTCCTAAACCATCTGGCGCTGGAGGAATTTTTGATGAATTATAACAGGATTCTAATGCTAGAATGGCTATTCCACTCATAGCACTTTTTTTTAGCAAGTTTCTTCTATTTAACATTCAAAAAATATATTTATTTTGTTAAATTAAAATTACTCAAAAAATAATCTTTATTCTTAATAATGAGTTATTACTTTTTGAGTGGATCTTTTTTTGATTTAGCCTCATTCCAAAGTAATTCATATTCGATTAAATTCGTTTCATCCGGCTTTTTACTAATTTCTGCCAATTTCTTTTCAACAAAACGAAATCGTTTCTCAAATTTTGTATTACCATTTCGTAAAGCTAATTCTGGATCTACGTTTAAATAACGTGCTAGAGATACAATTGTAAGTAAAATAT
>CACGSI010000103.1 GCA_902575715.1 uncultured SAR324 cluster bacterium | reverse complement strand
TTTGAGATTACCTAAATGAAAAAAAATAAAACTATTTGCATTGTAGATGATGAAGCTGCAATTCGTCAGACCCTAGAAAATGTACTTTTTGATGAAGGTTATGATGTAATTTCTTGTGGTGACTCAATCAGTTTTTTTCAAAAGCTGAAAGAAAAAATTCCTTCTTTGGTTCTTTTAGATATATGGCTCCCAGGAACTGACGGAATGGCTATTCTCAACATTATTAGGGAAACACATCCTAATTTACCAGTTATTATGATTAGTGGACACGCTGGAATAGATGCAGCTGTAAATGCAATAAAAATGGGAGCTGTAGATTTTATGGAGAAACCATTACGTTTAGAAATTTTACTAGATAAAATTGCTCAGGTACTCTCAACAAACCCTAATTTAAGACAAAAAGATCTTGCTTCAGACACTAGAATGGAAGTTGCTAAAATTATTAACCCCATTATTCCTTCAGGAGCTGTCCGCCTAAAAGATTCTGATAAACCTCAGAGGACATTAAAAAATAACGTTGTTTTAAATGGTAAAGGACTTTTAACTGGAAGAAATACAGGCATCATTTTAAGCCCTCTTCCAACTAATTCAGGAATAGTTTTTCAAACTTTGGATGACAAATCTATGCCTGCACACATCACGAATATTGAAAATTTTTCCCAATCTGTAGCAAAACAATCCTTTAGTGCAAATTCAACAGTTTTGGCTTGTGAAAATAAAAGAGTAAGAACGGTTGAACATTTGATGGCGTCATTGCACATGGCTGGAATAACAAACATTTTAGCTAAGGTAGATGAAGAAATTCCCAATATTGATGGTTCTGCTAATGATTTTAGTGAACTAATTAGAGAAGCTGGTATTCAAGACCAAGAGGTCACTGCTAAAGACGCCGTAGTCCTTGAACCAATTCAAGTCGGAAGAAAAAAATTAGATGAAAAACATCTTTATGTTGAGCCCTTTGATGGATTTGAAATTACTATGAGAGTAGATTATTCTGCACCCATAGGAGAACAAAAACTAACATTTAATTCTCAAAGAGATTCATTTGATAAAGATATTGCGCCAGCCCGTTCATTTAATACATTTGAAAATATTGATATTGCCCAAAAAAAAGGAACTGTTGGTAGTGGTTATTTGGACTCTCATATAATAATGCATGAAGGTAAAGTAATAAATACTGAATTACGTTTTCCTGATGAATTTGTTCGTCATAAGATTCTTGACCTAATTGGAGATCTTTATTTACTAGGTTATCCATTAAGAGGGCGAGTAGTTGCCAATATGACTTCGCATGGATATAATCAGGCTCTTGTTCAAAAGCTCCATGTGGCTTTAACTAAATGACATTTTTGTTTTAGTGTAAACTATTTTAGAAATCTAAATTAAAAAATTTTTTTGCATTAATAAAAAAATACTATATTCAAAATTTTAATTATGCGCCATCGGGCCCGTTCATATGCACTGCAAGCTCTTTTTCAGGCAGACCTTATTAAAAGTAAAGCTATGATTCATGCCGACCGATTTTTTGATCAACTTGATACAACGAAGGACACAAAATCTTTTGCTAGAGAACTTGTTGAGGGGACATTAAGACACAGAAAACATATTGATCGATATTTAAGAAATAATTTAGAACACTGGAAACTGAATAGGCTTTCTACAACCATTAGAAACATTTTAAGACTTGCAACATACGAGTTATTTAAACATCCGGAAATTTCTCACAGTGTAGTTATAAATGAAGCTGTTGAACTTTGTAAAGATTTTGTTGACGACTCATCTCATGGCCTTACAAATAGGGTCTTACAAAATGTTTTTGATCAAATAACATCTGAAAGGGAACCAAGGGGAATTACAAAATAAAGCACTAACTTAATTCACAACAAATAAAAAAAATCTTATTCTAATCAAAAATATAGACTAAAATAATTCTAAATGCCTTCCGCAAGATTGTTTAGTTTTTCACCATTCAAACGATACATCTTCCATTCTTTTAAATGATAGGCACCTAATTTTTCATAAAAATCGATTGCTTTTTTATTCCAATTTAAAACAGACCAGTCCAACCTTCCTCCACCAAATTCTTTAACTTTTTTTGCCAAATTACTTAA
>CACGSI010000102.1 GCA_902575715.1 uncultured SAR324 cluster bacterium | reverse complement strand
CAAAATATGGGGTCTAAGATAAGCTCAGTTGCTATTTCTAATATTTCATTTGGAGATACTTTACCAAGTAGTTTTCGTAAGGTAGCAACAGCTCGTTTGCAACAAACTCTTACGAGCCAGAAAAAGTTAAAAGTCAGTGTTTGTGAGGCATGTGGTCAAATAAGAACAAATATCTCTGGTAGTTTTCTTAAAATTAGCCGGGGAATTGCAGATGATTCTTTTCGTAGAGAGATTGCTAAGGAATTAAGTGTTAATGGTTTCCTTGATATTGCCCTTTTTACGAGTAAAGGACAATTGTCAATTTCTCTAAATGCTTACGAAGCAAAAAATGGAGAAATAGTTTTTTCTAAAATTGTTACAGGTAGACCTCCAAAAAGTGGATCTTATATACATGTTTTCTACGGTAAGATGATGGTACCGATAAAATTTACAAGCGATACTTCAGGAGTAACAACAGTTGAACATCAAGCTAGAGTTCTTGGAGGGGAAAAAATGGTTAGACTTGCAGATGACTGGAGTTTAACCGGAGGAGCTTCTTTATTAAGTGATGATAACTCTAATTTGACAGATAAATATGAAAAAGCAATTACGGGATTTTTGATAGATGGTACAGTTGGTTATGATCTTTTTAATTTTGGAGGTGACCAAGTTGCTTTCGGTCTTATTGCTGGACTAGGTATGATGACAGTTACTCCTTTCAGTAACCCATCTTATTTCAAAACAGGATTTACAATTTCTGTTGCCGAACAATTGACACTTGGTTACCATTATTTGGCTATGTTGACCACAGATGAAAGTGCAACCGCATCATATGCATCAATTGTATCAATTGGATGGAAGTTTACTGGAGATGAATTTAATTTTTAATTTTGAAATTAAGAAATACAGAATATAAAAAATATTTGTAACAGTAAATTTATGAAAAATTTTTTAATATTAATTCTTATTTACTTTTTTTTATTTGGACTCAATAGTTGCACAACAACGGAAGAGATCGTAGAACCAGCAGAAGAGCTCCCAGTAAAGAAAAAAGTATTATTCAATCAGAAAACTGGTGGAGGAAAAAATCAGGTTGCAGTGATAGAAGAGACTCAAGGAAATAAGCGTTTACTCAGAGTTGTTTTACAGCGTGGAGATCTACAATCAAACTTAATTCACCCCATAGATAGTCCAAATTTTGTGATAGCCGTGCCTTTGCAAGATGCTACAAGTAAGGGATTGACTCTAAGAACTGCTGCTTTTGAACAAAGTCTTAAGTTAGATGTAGATCAATTACTATCACGTTATCTCTCACAAGAGCGTTTTAACGTTTCAGTAATAATAGATTGGGATAAAAAATTATTGCAAGAAGTGCAGTTGAAGAATTTACCTCTTGATTCAGATATTTCTCAAAAGCAAGATTTGACTGATTCAGAAGATGAAGAGGAGATTTCTGAAAACGTAAAGCGTAATCATGAATTAAAAGAAGCTTTGAAGTCAATTCAAGTAAGTGTCCTACTTGATAATACATTACCGGAAACGCAAGAACAGTTTGTAAAAAAATTAATTCCTGCACAAGAATTCTTTGTTGGTGATAGGGGAGACACTGTAACGGTAGAAAGGACATCTTTCCCAAAACCTTTTTCTGACAGTATTGCTCCATATGAAGAACAGATTGTTAGAAGAAAACTTACCGAATTGTTATTAAAATATGTAGCAAAAACAGATTTTGTGGTCAATGTAAAATTTTCTTTGATCGAAAATCTATCTGATAAAGAAAATGGTCCGCCTTTAGCTAGTAATATAAAGATGGCTATAAATTTACTTTTGGATGATACCGTTTTACCTTCAGTGGATACTTTTCTAAAAGAAGCTATTCCACTTGCTATAAATTTTGATTCAAAACGTGGAGACTCTATAGCAATTATGAGAAAACGTTTCCCGGAACGCTCCACAGACTCAATCTCACCAGAGCAAAGAAGTGCTCTCAAGGATTATCGAGTAAAAATTCTTGAAGCTTTTCAAACTGGTGATTATGTTTCAGGATTAGAATGGGCTGAAAAAGGATTGAAAGCAGCAGTAAAAAGATCTGACAAAATTTTTATTCTAAAAATGAAAGGTTCCCTACACTTCCTTCTGGAGGAAAAAGATGAAGCACTGGAAACTTGGGAGCATGTTCAAAATCTAGATC
>CACGSI010000101.1 GCA_902575715.1 uncultured SAR324 cluster bacterium | reverse complement strand
AGAAATTAGCAAAAAAAAGGGAATCTATGTTTTGGTACTGTTGATTCTTGGTTGATTTGGAAATTAACAAGTGGGAAAGTACATATTACAGATTTTAGTAATGCATCCAGAACCCTTGTTTTTAACATAAAAGATTGTGTCTGGGACGATGAAATTCTTATGAGATTCGAAATCCCAAGAGAATCTCTACCTCAAGTTAAATCCTCATCTTCATTCGTAGCAAATGTAAATCCTAGATTGTTTGGAGGTGATCCCCCCATTGCTGGGATTGCGGGAGATCAACAGGCATCCTTGTTTGGCCAGACTTGTTTCGAAGCAGGAATGACAAAAAATACTTATGGAACTGGATGTTTTATAATTTCAAATACTGGCAATAAATTAGAATATTCTAAACATGGTTTGTTATCTACCATAGCTTGGAAAATTGACGAAGAAATTACATATGCACTAGAGGGATCAGTCTTTATTGCAGGTGCTTTGATACAATGGCTTCGAGATGGATTAAATTTAATAAATGAGGCTTCACAAACCTACCTAATGGCAAAATCGGTTTCAGATTCAGGTGGAATTTTTGTTGTGCCAGCTTTTGTAGGGCTTGGAGCACCTCATTGGGATCCATATGCTCGTGGAACAATAGTCGGGATTACTCGGGATACAAATCCTAATCATATTGTCCGAGCTTCTTTGGAAGCAATTGCTTTTCAATCAGCTGAGGTAATTAATAGCATTAAAAATGATACTGGTTTGAAAGTTAAGGAATTGAGAATTGATGGGGGTGCCTCGGCTAATGATTTTCTTTGTCAGTTCCAAGCAGATCTCTTAAGTTTAGAGGTCAAACGTCCCGAAATACTTGAAACAACAGCATTAGGAGCGGCATTCTTAGCTGGCCTTGCTGTGGGAGTATGGAAAGATCAAAATAATATAAAAAATCTTTGGAGTGAAGAAAGCAAATTTAAACCAAACATTTCTAAAAAAGATGCCGAAAAATATATGATAAATTGGAAACGAGCAGTAGATAGATCCAAAGACTGGGCAAAGCAATGACTTTAACTATTATTTTATTTACGGTGCTTAGCAGCAACTATTTCAGAAATCATGCTTAAAGCAATTTCCGCAGCGGTCTGGGCTCCTATATCAATTCCAGCAGGTCCTTTGATTTTTTTAATACTTTCCTCATCAAATCCTGCCTCTTTTAATCTAGCACAACGTTTTATATGAGTTCTGGTACTGCCAAGAGCTCCAATATATTTAAGATTTCTATTTAAAAGAAGATGTAATGCAGGATCATCTATTTTTGGATCGTGTGTTAATAAAATAGCATATGTATCATTATGTATTGGCCATTCTTTTAGCAATTCATCAGGCCATTTTGAAATTAAATGATCTGGTTTTATGACAAACCTTTCTGAAGAAGTAAATACGTCTCTTGGGTCTATAACTACTGTTAAAAAATTTAGTTCTTTCGCAAAATTAACTAGTGGTATAGAAATGTGACCTGCTCCTATGATCAAAAGTTGATCTTGACGAGGAAAAATCTGAATAAATACTTCATGTTTGCAAAAATTTATGATTTTATTTTCCTTTTCAAAATATAATTTTTTTGCAAGAGAAAATAATTCTTTTTCATTAGTTTTTATATCTCCTACCATTTTAAAAGAAAGGTCAGACTTATCATCCGGAATTAATAAAATGGGACTTTGTTTTTTTATATTTGTTTCATTATCTTTTGGAAGAAAAGTGAAGAGAATTGCTGGATCATTTTTTTTTATACAGTTTTGTAATGTCTCCCAAACTTTTATTGTGTTAGGATTCTTTGAAAAAGCCCAATGTTTTTCAATATAAACAGTGACCTCTCCTCCACAAGACAAACCTACTGAAAGTGCTAATTCGTCTTCTATTCCGAAACTAATTTTTCTTGAATCATCTTTTTCCAATACCTCAAGAGCTTCTTCGATGACAGAGCTTTCGATACATCCTCCGCTTACTGAACCAACTACCTTCGGTAATGACTTGTGATCTAATCCTCTGCTAATCAGCATTCCAGCCCCGGTTTTTCTTGGAGCTGAACGCCAAGTTTTTATAACCCTTGCGAGTGCAAAAGGTTCTGCATTTTTAATCCAATGAAGTTGTTCTTCCCAAATATCTCTCATAGTTTCTAATTTTCTAAAAGACCAGTTAAATAGCTAGCAATACCAGCAGCACAAATTCCA
>CACGSI010000100.1 GCA_902575715.1 uncultured SAR324 cluster bacterium | reverse complement strand
AACCTCATTATAACGTTTAATTAATTTTTCTAATTTTTCAGAGTTAGTTACAATGAGATCACTTATATCTATGTTTGGACTACCTGTTACTCTAAAAATCTGACGGGCAGTTGAAGCATTTGCTGTTTTACCTCTAGGAATGTCGCCTGGGAAATTAAGTATCCAGTGGAATTTTTTTTGTTTTTCCATTGGATAATTTATCTCATCAATTGCAACTATTACATCAAGTTCAAATAATCTGTCCACCAAAGTTTTCATAAATTTTTCACGTAAATCTTTTTTGAGTAATAGCAAGATTAATTTATCTTTGCTTGATTCAGCAGAATATTTCTTAAAGATTTCACGGGAATCTGACATTACGAATTACTCATCATCTAAATGGAAATGCTTCAACTTATCCTTTGTAAGGAGTTCTCTATCATCAAAAGTAGCCTTCAGTTTAGAAGAGGATACTTTAAGAGCCCTATATTCTTCTGACCCTTCTTGAAGTTTACCTTCAGTATCATAATTATCCATAAACTTCATGTATTGAGCGGCTGACTGCAAATCATTTAAATAAATTTTTATTTGAAATAACAATAAACAAACATGAATTAAATCTACACCTTTTAATCTTTCAAATATTGGCTCTAAAATTTCTGTTACTTTTTGGAGATTCTTTTCCGCCAAGTCCCTTTTCTTATTTTCCATCAATAATTCAGCTTGTATCATTAGCATGGAGGCCTGCTTCCTCAAAGCTGCTCCTTTTTTTTGGTCATCTTTAGAAATACTGGCCAAATGATCAAATGTAGAAATTGCTAAATCATATGAGATTATGCCTTGTTGAAGATTACGACCTTCCCCATAAAAATTTTCACCTGAGTCCTTAGCTTTCTTCAATAAAGGAGAAATTTTTTCTTGCCATCCTTTTTTAAATTCATCTACAGAAAAATTGCCAACAGATGATTTTAGTCGTTTAAAATGTTCTTTATCATTACTAGAGAACCCGCATTCAGAACAAGAAGCAACTTGAACAATATTAAAATCACAAAATTTTAGTTTCCCTGCAGATCTTATATAAGAAGATACTCCAAAGATATTAGACTCTGTAATCATACTTTTTGAGTGAAGTACAAAAAATTGAACTTTTGGGTTATCGCAAATGTAACACCGCAAAAAACTTCCCATTAATGAGTTTTTATCTGTTTCAAAGTAACCTCCATCAGAAACGACAGCATAGTTTTCTGGATGGATCAACTGGAAAATGCCGTGACTTTCTGCCAATCTTTGTTCAAAATGAGCTCTAACTACATAACTTCCCTCATCAAATTTTATTTGATGTTGCTTTTCCATTTTACAAACTAAATTATCCCAATGAGTTTCATCCCCCTGAATTGGGGACTCAGAATGAGCTCCTTTCAAAACTTTAATATATATTTTTGCGTGAGGCATAAGAGCTTTACCAAGCCTAAAAGTCACACCATCTAAATCTACTTTGTTTAAACTAACTTTTGTATTTAATTTTCCTGTCTCAACAATAGCTTGAGGAAGATCTTTTTCAAGAAGCGAACGCGCACTTTTCCAAAGCTTTGTCAAAATTTCATTACTAAAACTTAGTAATTTCCCTGTAGAAAGGAAAAAACTTATTTCATGAGATGATAAGTTAGAATCTACCACCATCAACTGTGCAAGATATTTTAACATCAAGAAAGATTGTTTAGGATCTATATCAATTTGTTTCAGATCTGGAACTGTACCTTGCTTAACAATATTCATAATTTTGTCTATTTCCTCCTTGTTCTCCAAAAAATTTATCGCTTCTCTCAAAAAAACAAGTTCTGTTGCAACTGCCTGACCATCAGCTACAACCATTCCAGCAATTGAACTCGCAAACCAGAATCTTTCCTCTGAAGACATTTCTTCTACATTAGGTAACTGCATAATTCCCTAGATTTAAATTTATTAATAATTATAATTTTATATCCCTATACTTATACCAATCAAATAACCTGTTGATCCAAGTCTTTGGTCACCAACCCCGCTACCACTAGCACTATCAATACTTAATATACCAAATTCAACCCAATAATCATCTGATATCTCATTGCCCATTCGAAATTCACCCACTAGTGAGTTCCCTAATTTCTTTTGATCTCCTAAAAAAAACTCTGTTTTTGATAGACCTAAGCCCGTACTTATTTTCCATGACTCAGATAATAAATGTTGTGTTTTTGCTAACATACCAAAATGATTTGTTTTTGAAGTTGGCTGATTTTCACTTGGACCAAAGATTTTATATGATTGTTCTGAATAGAAACTCT
>CACGSI010000099.1 GCA_902575715.1 uncultured SAR324 cluster bacterium | reverse complement strand
TTTAAACATAATTTGAGGACATCCTCAAATTCTTGGTCTAAAATAATTACGTGATGGGAATTTTCCATCCAATATAATTCACAAACTGATGATTGTACACCTTTACAAATAATATCTCCACTATGTAAATCAACAGTTTTATCAAAACTTGCTTGTAAAATTAGTATTGGTTGATAAATTTTATGAAGACATTTGTGAGTTTCTAATTGCAGATTTAATAATTGGACTCCTGCTTTCAATGGATTAACTTTGTAACCTTGCCAAGGCATTCCGTTTCTTTGATCATGTTTTTTTTTGATTGAGAAAAAAAATGGCGAAGCTAAGATCAATAAGAAAGTTTCTAAGAAAGACATTGCTAGTCTCATGGCAGGGGCAAAAAGAAGAAGGCCCCTAATTTCTTTGTATTTGCTTGCAAGATGTAAAGCTATTAAACATCCGGCAGATGAGGCTGCTACAAAAACAAATTGGCATTTAGACTTAAGTTTAAAATATTCTTTTTCACTTTCTTTTATCCAAGATTTTCTATGCGTTTTATTTAATTCTTCTGGAGTAGTTCCATGACCTGGGAGAAGTATGCCAGAGACAGTGAATCCCAGATCATTGAGACGTTTAGCAAGAGGGCGTACTTCAGCTGTAGTAGTAGTAAGACCATGTATAAATAATACCCCGAACTTACCACCCTTCCAAAAAAAACTTTTACCATCCAGATCTGAATTAAGAATGGGATACTTTTTTTCATCAGTCGCTCTAAAGTCTATTGGTGGTGAAAAAAAATTTTTCATTTTACAAAATTATTTTTTATAAAAATTTTGTCCTAATCAGGTATTTTGTCTTGATACAAATGTTTATGAATTGTATAATTTTTATCAATTTTCGTAACAAAAAATCAAATATATTTAGGATTGTAAATGATAAGTGTTCAAGCACTGACAAAAAATTTTAACAATTTTCAAGCGGTCGATCAAGTTTCTTTCGATGTTAAACCAGGTGAAGTTTTAGGGTTTCTTGGTCCTAACGGAGCAGGTAAGTCTACAACTATGAAAATGCTGACGTGTTTTATTCCTCCTTCATCTGGAACAGCTGAAATTTGTGGATATAGTATATTAGATAATCCACTAAAAGTCCGCGAAAACATTGGATATCTTCCAGAAAGTGCGCCTTCATATGATGAAATGTTGGTGGAAGAATTCTTAAATTTTGTAGCTCAAGTTAGAGGTTTTAGAGGCAAAGATTTAAAAAAGAGGGTTAGTATTGTTATAGAAATGACATCTCTTGGGGAAGTTAAAAATCAAATGATCGATACTCTATCAAAAGGATTTCGACAGCGCACCTGCCTCGCACAGGCGCTATTACATGATCCCCCAGTACTTATTCTCGATGAGCCTACAGATGGCCTTGATCCAAATCAGAAGCACGAAGTCCGCTCACTTATTCAAAATATGAGTGAAGAAAGAACTATTTTGATTTCTACTCATATTTTAGAGGAAGTTGATGCTGTTTGTACCAGAGCAATAATAATTTCAGATGGTAAGGTAGTTGGTTATGGAACTCCAGATGAATTAATGTCTCAATCTATGTATAGGAACTCAGTTACCGTAAGTATTAATGGAGCTGATCCAACAAAATTACTAGAAAAATTTAACAAACTAGACTTTATTTTTTCTGTCGAAAGAATTCCTAATAACAACCAAGATATGATTACCATGCGACTTTTTCCAAAAGATAAAGAATCAATTGCATTAAAACTTGAAGAATATTTGTTTTCTCAAAAAATTGCTGTAGAGCAGTTTAACGTAAATCGAGGAAGACTTGATGAAGTTTTTCGAGAACTTACAAAATAATTTTTTTAATTACCAAAATATTTTTTAAATCTTAAAAAAACATAAAATCATTATGAATGGGTTTTTACCGGTTTTCAAGAGAGAATTATTAGCCTATTTCCGATCTCCTGTAGCCTACGTTTTTATAATAATTTTTTTAATAGCTAACGCTGGATGTACATTCTTTTTAGGAAATTTCTATGATTCTCAACAAGCAAGTCTTGAAATATTCTTTCTATTTCATCCTTGGCTTTATTTATTCCTAATACCAGCAGTAGGTATGAGGCTTTGGGCTGAAGAACGTCGAACCGGGACTGGAGAATTGCTTCTAACATTTCCGATGAGATTAACAACTACAGTTTTTTCAAAATTCCTAGCCGGATGGGTTTTTATAGGGATTTCACTTTTTCTAACTTTTCCAATAATTTTTACTGTTCATTTTTTAGGTAATCCTGACAATGGTCCAATTATAACTGGTTATATTGGAAGTTTTTTGATGGCAGGTT
>CACGSI010000098.1 GCA_902575715.1 uncultured SAR324 cluster bacterium | reverse complement strand
GTAAAAATCATAGAGACGTAAAAGAAAAAGAAGTGAATCCTGAAAGTTCAAACCTCTTTAAGCAGGAATCTGCAATAGATTTTCGAAAGGCTTATCTCGAAGGAAGAACAAATCCTGTGAATGTAGCCATGCGTTTTATGGATATAATCCGAAGTCTCGAAGAAAGTGCAGTTCCACTAAAACCTTTTGTAGCATGGGATGAAAAAGAATTAATTTCTCAGGCTAAAGCCTCCTCTGAACGATACAAGAGAGGTGAATCAAAAGGTATTTTGGATGGAGTCCCCATTGCTGTTAAAGATGAATTAGATATGCTTCCATTTCGTACAATGGTAGGAACGAAATTTTATAATAAAATACCACCAAAACAAGATTCTACTGTGGTGGAAAGGCTTCGATCTGCTGGAGCATTGATGGTAGGAAAAACAAATATGCATGAAATGGGCATGGGAGTGACTGGATTGAATACCAAGTGTGGTACAACTAGGAATCCTCATCACTTGGACCATTACCCTGGAGGATCTTCAAGCGGTTCTGCAGCATCTGTATCAGCAGGTCTATGTCCTATATCTTTAGGCCTTGATGGTGGAGGATCAATAAGGATCCCTGCAAGTCTTTGCGGAGTTGTGGGTTTGAAAACTACTTGGGGCAGAATCAGTTCTGCTGGCAGTGCTCCAATCTCTTGGAGTCTTTCAACTGTCGGCCCTATTGCCTCAACAGTTAATGATATCGCTATAACATACTCTCATATTGCTGGGAAAGATGATAGGCAAGTTATCACTCAAAATCAACCTGATATTGATTTACAAAATTATTTTGAAAAAAATTTTGAAGGATTAAAGCTTGGAATATTCTCTCCATGGTATAATCATGCAACTAAAGAAATTATTAACAACTGTGATAGAATGCTTGACAAATTTAAAGCTCATGGAATAAAAGTTAAAGAGATAGAAATTCCTAATTTAAATGAAGCCCATATATCCCACTTAGTAACTATTGGGACTGAAATGTTGACATCCGTTAAACCTTATTTAAAATTTTTCAGTCAGCCTTTTGGTTTAGAGGTTTTTCTAAACCTAATTCTTGCACGAGAATTTACTGGAAGCGACTACGTAAAGGCCCAAAGAGTCCGTGCTCAACTAATAAAAAATATATCTAAGATATTTATGGATGTTGATGCTATAGTTACACCCTCAACTGCTATAACAGCTCCACCAATTATGTCAGATTCATTGACAAACGGAGAATCTGATCTAAAAACTCTTACAGAACTGATGAGATTCAGTCCTGAAGCAAATCTAGGAGGGTTCCCAGCGATCACTTTCCCTGTTGGTTATGATAATCAAGGATTGCCCGTAGGAATGCAGTTGATTGGACGACCTTGGGAAGAATCTACCTTACTAAGATTAGCTAAATTTTCTGAAAATATTTTTGTTCCCCACCCACCAATGATGAGATTCTCTCTCTTACCTTCTTAGAAATTAATAAGACATTATTTATAGGTGTATTTAAATATAATTTTATAAAAAGTCTTGTTTTCTATTGTGAATGGGAGGTACTATATTTCCATTGGTTTGGGCCAGTAGCTCAGTTGGTTAGAGCTGGCGACTCATAATCGCCCGGTCCGGGGTTCAAGTCCCTGCTGGCCCACCAATATTTCAATGACTTACAGGGATTGGACATTAATCTAATGGATATAGGTGTCCATCATTCTGGAATCTACCCCCTTCGTTTTCTAAACATTTCATTCCTTTCATCTCCTCCTCTGTTACCAAATTGTATCGCTTAAAAGCACTATCTGTTTTATAACCTGATGCCTGTTTAATAACAAATTGATCGTTGCCAGCAAATTTAAGATTATTTATAGAACAATGACTAAGATCATGAAAATTTAAGTATCCAAGGCCAATCTTCTCAAATAATTTTTTAAATGAATCTACGAAAATTACGCCATACTAGTATAAAGTAGAAGGGAGCAAATGAAATTCAAAAATCAAATAATTGTATACTTCAAACAAAAACTAAAGTAGTCTTACCAAATGTTTTTTTCTATTTATTTAAAATTAGTATATCAACTATTTCATTTTTTGATCCCAACCTCATTTTCGGTCCCCAGCATCCAGAACCAGATGAAACATAAAGTTTTGATTTTATTTTTTCATAAAGTCCATAAATATTTTTATATTTTAATTTTACGAAAAAATTAAAAGGGAATATTTGTCCATTATGCGTATGACCTGAAAGCATCAAATCAGTATTTTCAAAAATTTTTTCCCACAAATTTGGTTTGTGTACAATAATAAGATTAAAAAGATTCTCTTTAATTAATTTGTTAGCAATATTTTTTTGTTTATCTAAAGTTTGATTTTCACTTATTCCAATACAATTAATATTTTTATACTT
>CACGSI010000097.1 GCA_902575715.1 uncultured SAR324 cluster bacterium | reverse complement strand
ATCCTGAATTTTATCTTGAAAAAGCATACTTGTAGTTTGGTGATTTTCATTAACATGATCTTTTTTAATCTAGAAAAAATTAGATATGGAAGTAAAAGCAGAAAAAAATATAAAATTTGATCAAGATAAATCTTTTATTTGGGAAAGGATGTTAGACCCTTCTTTTATGGTTAAATCAGTTCCTGGAGCTGAACTAACTGAACAAACAGATGATAGGCATTTTAAAGGTAAAATAAGTATAAAAATTGGCCCCGTTACAGCAAATTTCAATGGAGAAGCAGAATTTACTTTGATTGATGAGTCTAATCACGAATTGACTATGGAAGGTAAAGGTTTAGATACATCTGGAAAAGGAAGAGCAAATATGACTATGAATATTAAATTACTTACTTTGGAGAACGGTGAGACAGAAATGCAGAGCAGTATGAAAGTTTCTATAACCGGGAAATTGGCTCAATTTGGATCTAGAATGATAGTTGCTGTAAATAACAAAATGTTTGACCAATGGTCAAATAATTTTATAGACCTACTGAATGAAAAATTAGAAAAAAACAACACTGTAGAAGATTTAACAAGTAAAATAAATGAAACTGAAGGTACTGTTCCAAAACCTATTAAAGCTCTTCCTCTTCTATGGACTTCACTTAAGAGCTTCTTTATTAAAAAAACCTGAAATTATTTTAAATTTAATTTTTTTACAGAATATTGTAAATATTTAATAAAGTATAATCAGAGAATAATTAAAAATATTTAAATTTAATTTATTGAGTATGCAATTTGACTTAAGACTATGGGGATTCACTCGAGGAGTAAGACTAAGCATTACTGCATCAATTTTAATTGGTGTCGCAGGGACTTTACTAGGGGTTACACGATTAGCATTACTTGGTTGGTTGATTGGATTAATATTTTTGGGAGAATCTTTTGAAAATCTTTTAATTCCAATTATTACAACAGCATTAATTATGCTTTTTAGAGGATTTTTTGAGCATTGGAGAACTTTAATTGCTCATAAAACTTCCGCAAAAGTCCAAAAAAATATTAGAAAAACTCTTTACGATAAAATAGTGAAGCTGGGCCCCGGATATTTAGGAAGACAAAGGTCAGGTGAAATTGTCTTATCATTGGTTGATGGTGTTGAGCAGTTAGAGACTTATTTCGGTGAATACCTTCCACAGTTAATTGTATCAACTATTACACCTTTATTAATTTTTTTATTTGTGTCATTTCTAGATTTACCCGTAGCGGCTATACTTTTGACAGCTGCATTATTTGCTCTATTTCTGCCTTCTATTTGGCACAAATTTGATACAAAAAGATCTATAGATAGACAAAAAGCATACGCGGCATTTGCATCTGATTTTTTGGATGGCATTCAAGGACTTGCCACTCTAAAGTCTTTTGGACAAAGTAGTTCACGAATAAAATTATTAAGACAAAGGGCTTATGATCTCTTCAGAAGTACAATGTGGGTTCTCGCTACAAACTCCTTATCTAGAGGGATCACTGACACATCAATAGCAATTGGTGCTTCTGTAGCTTTAGGATATGGAGCTTTCAGAGTCGTAGATGGAGAAATGGAGCTCAGTTATTTGCTCATAATTATGATGATGGGGGTTGAAATTTTTAGACCTATGCGCGACTTGAGAACAGTTCTTCATCAAGGTATGGTAGGACTTTCAGCAGCTCAAGGAATTTATAAAATTTTGGACGCTAATGCTAATGTAAATGAACAAAATATTGAAGTTAGTAATTTAAAATTAGAACCAAATATTGAGTTTGAATCTGTAAAATTCAACTATCCAAATCAAAAACAAAAAGTTCATAATGATTTAAATTTTATAGTTAAAAAAGGAGAAAGAATTGGGATTGTTGGTTCTAGCGGATGTGGAAAATCTTCTATAGTAAAATTGCTTCTAAGGTTCTATGACCCTGATATAGGTGTAATCAAGATTGGAGGTAAAAACATTAAAAGTCTATCATTAAACCAGATAAGGAATCAGATTTCTGTTGTACATCAGGACACATTTCTCTTTCACGGGACCATAGAAGAGAATATTAGAATGGGGAATCAAAATTCTAATTTGAATAAAATTATTGAAGCTGCAAAAAAAGCAAATATTCATGAATTCGTCAAAACATTACCTGAAGGATATAATACTTTTATTGGAGAAAAAGGAATAAAACTATCTGGAGGACAACGACAACGAGTTGCAATTGCAAGAGCTATTTTAAAAGATTCTCCAATTTTAATTCTAGATGAGGCGTTATCTGCTGTAGATGCAGAAAATGAATATATAATTCAAAATGCTCTTGACGAACTAATGAAAAAACGTACTACAATTGTATTGGCTCACCGTCTTTCAAGTGTAATAAAATGTGAAAAAATATTAGTTCTTGGAAAT
>CACGSI010000096.1 GCA_902575715.1 uncultured SAR324 cluster bacterium | reverse complement strand
CGCTGCAGAATCTCTAATTGATTGGAAGGGTAGATTGATGTCGCCTGTTTCCATTGATTCAAGAAATCATTTAGCCCTCACTTACTTTCGCGTTTCACAAATTTTGCCCGAGCAAGTTAATCACCTTTCAGAATGGATTGATGGAAGAAAATAACAATTTTTAAACTATAAATTCTTTTTGTATTTATAAATTTATAAGTATATAAATTATTGAAAAAAGTACTTGAATATTATTTTAGATGAAATTCCCATTTACAAAAAAATGTGAGACTCTAGTTTCTGATGCTCTGAAAAAACATAAGATTATTGTTTTCCCTACAGAGACTTTATATGGGTTAGGTGGAAATGCTTTTTCTAAAAGTGTTGTAGAAAAAATATATAAAATAAAGAAACGATCTTCTGAAAAATCTCTTATATTACTTATAAATTTAGAATGGTTGAATAGAATCACCACTTTTAATGATTCTCGAGTAGATGATCTAATAGAAAAATTTTGGCCTGGTCCTTTGACCTTGATTTTGAAAGCAAATAAATTACTTCCAGATCATCTTAAAAATGATTTTGGGACAGTTGCTGTTAGATATACTAGCTCATCTGTAGCTCAAAGACTGATTGAATTGGGTAATTGTCCTTTAATCGGCACTAGTGCAAATCTCTCAGGATTTTCTCCATGTTCCTCTTTGAAAGAGGTAAAGACTCAACTTAAGAATAGAGTAGATTTTTATGTAGATGGAGGTGTTCTTAGTAAAAATCGACCTTCAACAATTTTAAACTGTTTAAATACTGATTATAAAGTTTTAAGACATGGGGCTATATCATTAAAGGCTTTAAATCGGGTCTGCAAAGTTATTTAGTTTAGGGTGATTTATTTATAAATCTGAAAGAAAATTAAAATTAAATTACCGAAAATTTATATTTATCTGATATATCTAAAACTTTGAATTAAAATTTATCTAGAAAAAAGCATGTATTCCAGTTTGGGCACGTCCAAGTATTAGTGCATGCACATCATGCGTTCCTTCATAAGTATTCACTGTTTCTAAATTCATCAAATGACGAATAACATGAAACTCATCTGAAATGCCATTACCTCCGTGCATATCTCTAGCCTTCCTAGCTATTTCTACTCCGGCGAGCATTTTTGCTCATCCATTAAACGCCCCATTTGTAAAGCTCCTTGAAGACCTAAGCTAATTTCTGTTTGCATGTCTGCTAATTTTTTTTGAATTAATTGATTTGCTGCTAGAGGTCTTCCAAATTGTACCCTTTCCAGAGTATATTGACGAGCTTGCATCCAGCAAAACTCTGCAGCTCCAATTGTTCCCCAAGCGATACCATATCTCGCAGCATTCAAACATCCAAAAGGACCTTTTAAACCAGAAATATGCGGGAATTCATTTTCAGCAGGAACAAAAACATTTTCCATTACAATTTCTCCAGTGATAGATGTTCTTAAGGACATCTTACCCAATATCTCAGGCGTGCTTAGACCTTTCATTCCTTTTTCCAATATAAAACCTCTGACAATTTTGTCTTCGTTTTTAGCCCAAATAATAAAAATATCAGCTATTGGTGAGTTAGTTATCCACATTTTGTTTCCAGAAATAAGATATCCCCCATCAACTTTTTTCGCCCTAGTTTCCATACTACCTGGGTCTGATCCATGGTTTGGTTCTGTTAGGCCAAAACAACCAATTAATTCACCGGTAGCTAGTTTTGGAATATATTTTTTTTTTTGGTGATCACTACCATATGCGAAAATAGGGTGCATAACTAAACTGGATTGAACACTCATAGCCGATCTATACCCAGAATCCACTCTTTCTATTTCACGAGCGATTAATCCATATGATACATAACTTGCATCTGCTCCTCCAAACTCTTTAGGAATAGTTGATCCTAAAAACCCTAATTCCCCAAATTCATAAATCAGTTTTCTATCAAATATTTCATTACGATTAGCTTCCAAAACTCTAGGCATTAATTTTTTTTGACAAAAATCATTTGCTGTATCTCTTATTAATCTTTCTTCGGGTGTAAGTTGATTATTTATCAACATAGGATCAGACCAATCGAAGTGTAGACTTTTTTTCGTTTTATTCATCTATAGATCCGTTAAAAAAAACATTTTATTTGTAATTTTAAAAGTTAATTAATTGAATCTGTAATTTCAATCTAAATTACATAACAAATTATGTTATTATATTATTAATAATTTATATATTTTAAAATAAAATATTTTCGAGTATCAAATTTAGTATTGCAATTGAAAAAAAAATTAAATTCGACGAAGCAACAAAAAATGAATAGTAAAAACGGAATTGTTAAAAAATTAGATTTGAGTCAGCAAATAGGTGCATTTAAAAACTTACCGGAGTTTTTTCTATTAATTTGGAAATGTAATCGAT
>CACGSI010000095.1 GCA_902575715.1 uncultured SAR324 cluster bacterium | reverse complement strand
AGATCGAATGTTTAAAGAAACTGGACATGTTAATGCTTCTTTTCCTTTGTTAATTCCCAAACATTTCATGGAAAGAGAAGCTGAACATGTTGAAGGTTTTAGTCCAGAATGTGCTGTTGTTACTCATGGAGGCGGAAAAGAATTGGAAGAGCCCCTAATGATAAGGCCTACATCAGAAACTGTAATTGGCCATATGTATTCACAATGGATTCAAAGTTACCGAGATCTTCCAATTTTGATTAACCAATGGTGTAATGTAATGAGATGGGAAATGCGAACACGCTTATTTCTTCGTACATCTGAATTTTTATGGCAAGAAGGTCACACAGCACATGAAACTTTCGAAGAAGCGCAGGATGAGACATTGAAAATGCTGGAAGTTTATAGAGTTTTTCAAGAAGAATATTTAGCAATTCCTGTAGTGACAGGAATAAAGTCAGAATCTGAAAAATTTCCAGGAGCAATGGCAACATATTCTATTGAAGCAATGATGCAGGATGGTAAAGCTCTCCAATCTGGGACCTCACACAACCTGGGACAAAATTTTGCCAAGGCTTTTGATATAAATTATCTTGATAGAAGTAACAATAAAAAGTATGTTTGGACTACAAGCTGGGGCGTTTCCACAAGGATGATAGGCGGCTTGATAATGACTCATAGTGATGATGACGGACTGATCATACCACCTAAAATTGCAGCTATTCAGGTTGTTATTATACCAATTTTTAATAATGGTGAAGAGCGCAGTCAAACCAGTAAGTTAGCTGAAAATATTTTTAATAGATTAAAAGGAAAAATTGACCATCTTCAAATAAAAATTGATGAACGAGAAAATATTAGGCCGGCCGAAAAATTTTTTTATTGGATTCAGCAGGGAGTTCCTGTAAGAATCGAAATTGGTCCCCGAGATCTAAAAAGTAATTCAGTAATGGTTGCGAGGAGAGATATTAGAGAAAAAAATAGTGTTTCAATTGATAATATAACTGAATATGTAGTAGATTTGTTGGATAAGATTCAAGAAAATTTATTCAATAGAGCTTCTGAATATAGGAATGCAAAAACATTTACTGCAAAAAACTATGAAGAATTTAAAGAATTTATTTCAAAAAAAGGGGGATTTATCTATGCTTACTGGAATGGTTCAAAGGAAGTTGAAGAAAAAATTAAAAAGGAAACAAAGGCTACAATAAGATGTATACCATTTGGAGAAGATTCAGAAAGAGGAAATTGTATAGTATCTGGAGAACCTTCTTCTCAAAAGGTACTATTTGCTATATCCTATTAGTTAATTATAGATTTGAAAAAACATTAATTTATCAAGTATTGTGAATAATTATATAATTGTCTCTAACGTTAGTGATGCTTCATTTGCACTAGGGGTAGGTTATTCTCATTCTCAAAGAATTGATATATCAGATATAATTGCTCTTAAAACTTTTATTAATAATGAATTTTGTCCAAGATTCCTTCAAGATAATGTAACAGAGGGGACATTGGGATACGGATTAAAAGGGAAATCAGTATATATAGTTTCTACTCACTCAGCCTACCATTCTCGTGATGAGCTAGCAATGAGAAACTATTTGATAGCATCAGCAGCTAAAGAGAATGGAGCCGAATTTGTGGCTTTAGTGGAGCCAGATTTATTTTACTCGGCCCAAGATCGTGGGCCAAGAACCCTAGATCATCCCCAAGTAACTGATTTTTCATCGCGTGAAAAATTTGTTGGTCAGCCTTGTTCAGCCGAAGTCTACTCAAAGCTTCTTAAAACTTCAGGAGTGGATTCTGTGATGACGGTTCATAATCATAAACCAGATGTAATGAGAAAAATATATGAAAAGGTAAACTTAGAGGGTAATTCTCGTGGAATAAGACCATTTTTGAATTTAGATATTTCACCTTTGATTGCAAATTATATTCTCAGATCAGGTTTAGTTAGGTTATGGAACTTCGGAGAGCATGTGGGTTTTGTGGCACCAGATGACGGTGCTGCAGATTTTGTAAGTAGGGTAAGAGATTTCTCTGGACTTCATAATTCAGTGATTGTGACTTTTAGAAAAACAAGACATGGTCAGAGAGACGTTACAGTTGATTTAACCGATGATATCGAATTGTTGAAGGGTCGTGATGTTTTTATTCTAGATGATATGGTTCGTACAGGAGGAACTATAGCTGCTAACATAAGCGCAATTTCAGAGTCTAGTCGTTGTAGACCTGAAAAAATATTCTTTTATAGTACCCACACCACAATTTCTCCAGAAGCTAGGGAAAATTTAAACTCTCCCTATCTTAATCAATTTATTACCAGTAACACTATTCCAAATGTTCTAAATCGAGACGACCAAGGCAGACTTCGTAAAAAAATTGTAGTTCTAAAAATTGAAAAGTGGCTCTCAAATGCAATTAAACATTGTTTTGAAGCAGCAGAACTCCCAGAGAGAATCTATGGAAAAGATTC
>CACGSI010000094.1 GCA_902575715.1 uncultured SAR324 cluster bacterium | reverse complement strand
GATTCAGCTTCATCCACTTGTTTGTACAGCTTTTAATGCTGATTTTGATGGAGACCAAATGGCAGTTCATGTGCCCCTTTCAGTGGAAGCACAATTAGAGGCAAAGATTTTAATGATGTCAACAAATAATGTACTATCGCCAGCTAATGGTAAGCCAGTTATGACTCCAACTCAAGATATGGTGCTTGGTCTTTACTGGATTACTAGAGAAAGAGAAGGAGCATTAGGTGAAGGGAAAATTTTTTCAAATAGAGAAGAGGTTCAAGTCGCTTTTGAACATGGAAGGATTGACTTGCAAGCAAAAATCAAAGTTAGAATTAAGAGATATCCTGATTCAGTTCTAGAAAATAGTGATTTTAAAGATGAAAATAATATGATGGTTGTAGATTCTACAGTAGGTAGAATTTTACTTTCAATGGTAGTTCCTAAAGAGGTCCCATTTGAATCGGTTAACGTACATCTTAAGAAAAAACAAATGGCAGAGTTAGTTGATGAATCTTATCGCAAAGCGGGTAGTGTGAAAACTGTGAAAATGTTGGATGAACTAAAAAATCTGGGTTATTTATACGCCACTAAAGCAGGTTTTTCTATTGGTATGGATGATATGGTTATTCCGAAAGAAAAAGAGGGCCAGTTGAAAAAAGCACAAACAGATGTTAACAAAATTAACATGCAACACCAAGATGGACTAATTACTGACGGAGAAAGATACAATCAAGTAATTGATATTTGGGCGAGAACTACCGAAAAGATTGCAGAGAAAATGTCATCAGGTCTTTCTGATGAAATTATTGATGAAGAAGGAGTGCGTAAGGTTAACTCTATTTTTATGATGGCAGATTCTGGGGCGCGAGGTAGTAATCAACAAATGAAGCAATTAGCTGGTATGCGAGGATTGATGGCCAAGCCTTCTGGGGAAATTATTGAAACACCAATACATGCTAACTTTAGAGAAGGTCTTAATGTCCTTGAATATTTTATTTCGACTCATGGAGCTAGAAAAGGTCTTGCAGATACAGCTTTAAAAACAGCTAACTCAGGATATCTTACAAGGAGATTGGTTGATGTAGCACAGGATTGTGTCGTACTTGAAGATGATTGTGGGACTCTTGATGGTATTGAAATGAGCTCATTGATTGAATCAGGTGAAATTATTGAACCTCTTGGTGATCGAATTTTGGGAAGAGTTTTGCTTGATGATGTATTAGATCCTGACACAGACAATAAAATTCTAATTCCTGCAGGAACTTTGATTAATGAACCAGAAAGAGACATCATACGAAGATCTAGAATAGAAAATGTCCGTATTCGATCGGCCTTGACTTGTATGAATGAACCAGGAGTATGTAGAGCCTGTTATGGTCGAGATTTATGTCATGGTGGTTTAGTAAACTTGGGCGAAGCGATTGGGGTTATAGCCGCTCAAAGTATTGGTGAACCAGGGACTCAGCTTACAATGCGTACTTTTCATATAGGAGGTACTGCGAGTAGGTTAGCTGAACAAAACAAGTGGGAGGCTAGTTATAGTGGCATCTTACGTTTTTCTGATCTTAAGGAAGTTCAAAATCGAGAAGGAAATTTTGTAATTCTGGGACGAAGGGGGGAAGCTGTTATTGTTGAAGGAGATAAAACAGTGTCTAGCAAAAAATTGAAAGATATTGCAAATGAAAGAGAGAGAGAAAGGCGTCCATTACCAATGGGGGCTACTCTATTAAAAAAAGAAGGAGAATTTGTAGAACAAGGAGATTTAATTGCCGAATGGGATCCTTTTTCAATTCCCATAATTACTGATGCTTCTGGAATAGTTCACTTCCAAGATATCAATGAGGGTGAAACTTTTAAGGAACAAGTAGATGAAGTTTCAGGAGTTTCTAGAAAAGTAATTCATGAATCACAAAGTTTAGATCATCGTCCTGTTATAGCAATTTGTGATAATAAAAAGAAAACTATTGTTAGGGATAATGGTACTCCCACGGAATTCGCTCTTCCTATCAAGTCTGAACTCATGGTAGAAAACGGCCTAGAGGTCCATGCAGGTGACGTTCTTGCAAAAATTCCTAGGGAACTTGCCAGAAATAAGGATATAACAGGAGGACTTCCAAGAGTTGCAGAATTATTTGAAGCAAGGGTACCTAAAGATCAAGCTATAATTACCGAGATTGATGGAATTGTTGAGTTTGATTCTGATGTTAAGAAAAAGCAAAGAATTCGAATTAGACCTGAAGATGCCAAGGGGGATTCCAAAGAATATTTGATCCCACGTGGAAGACATATAACGGTTCATATGGGGGAATATGTTCGTGCTGGAGATCCTCTTATTGATGGCTCACCCAATCCTCATGATATTCTTGCTGTTAAAGGAGCTAAAGCACTTCAAAAATATTTGGTTAATGAGGTACAACAAGTTTATCGACTTCAGGGAGTGGGTATTAATGATAAACACATTGAAGTGATTGTGCGACAAATGTTAAGGAAAGCATATGTTGAAGATCCGGG
>CACGSI010000093.1 GCA_902575715.1 uncultured SAR324 cluster bacterium | reverse complement strand
GCCTGATTTAAATATGTCCTGACTCTATTTGCGGTTTCTAACTCTGGATAATACCCCAGAGAAATGTGATAACCATTTTTTGCGGGTTTACTAAAAGCGTATCCAGCAAGAGGATTTATATTATTGATATTATTAGCTATTTTTTCAGAATTTTCTTCACTTAAAATATTTGAGGAAATGACCTCAGGAATGCCTGTTTTTTTAGTAGAATTACGTATTTTTGGTTTATAACCTAATTTATCAAGGATTGTCCGACTTTCGTCTAAACATTCTTTAGAAATACATGATACAACTTGAATTTCATAATTTAGTTTTTTTGATTTATTTTTTGTTATTTTCTTTTTTCTTTGTTTTTTTATTATTTTTTGTTTTAATTTAGGTTTTACAATCTTTGCAACGGATGTTTTTTTAACAGGTTTTTTTATAACTACTTTTTGCACTTCTTTTTTTGAGGGAGATTGCACAAAGTAAATTACCATTATGGTGATTATTCCTAAAAATATGCCGGTTATACTGGAAACTAATACAGATTTTATGGGGAATCCTTTCTTTTTCTTTTCTTTTACTGATTTTGTATTTTCTTTTTCTTCATCTTCAAAGTGCGAATCACCTTCAAAATTTGACTCATCATCAAAATTTGACTCATCATCAAAATCTGATGTATCTTCAACATTGATGGCATCCTTAGTTTTGGATTCAGGACTTTCATTTTTAAGTTCATCATTAGTCATTTCTTTCTTATTTCCTGAAGAATCCTCTGAATCCTCATCTCCGTCAAGATCATCAATGGTTGATAAGTCTTCAAAAAATGAATCTAATTCACTGTCACTGTCTTCTTCTCCGTCACTTTCCATAAATGAATCGAGTTGTTCCCCAAAATCATCATCGAAATTGTCTAGACCTTCTAAGCCATCTTTTTTTTCTTCAGCCATAATATTTTGTAAATTCCAGTTTCAAAGAAATTATTTTTCTTGAAAATATCTGTATACTATTTTTTGTTTAATTCATAAAAAAGGTATAGCCCTCTTAAAGTTAGATCGTCATGGTAAATAACATTTGGAAGTATTGGTAAAATTTTTTTTGCTAATCCACCAGTTAGAACAATATTTGGCACTTTACCCTCAGATAGTTTAATTTCTTTAATTAATTTTTTGATCAACGAATCTATCATACCTCCATATCCATAAATTAATCCTGATTTCATACTTTCTGTTGTATTTTTACCAATAATATTCTCTGGCATTTCGAGATTGACCTGAAATAACTGAGCAGCCTTTGAAAACAATACCTCTGCTGAAATTAATAAACCTGGACAAATAATTCCTCCTAAAAATAAGCCATCCGCTGTTACAACGTCCAGTGTAGTTGCAGTTCCGCAATCAATGATAATCAAGGATGTTTTATATTCATTAAATGCTGCTAATGCATTTATGAGTCTGTCTTGACCAACTTTTTCAGGCATTTCAGTCTTTATTTCAATTCCGAGATTCAATTCATGGCTAACCTTTATTGGAGTTATGCCAATTAAATTGTTAAGAAGCTTGAAAAATACCTCAGTAAGTTCAGGAACTACTGAACTCAAAACAGCACCTTGAGTATCTTTTAAAGAGAAATCGCATGCGAAAAGCATACCCCGAACAAGCATTTCGTATTCATCGACACTAAGATGTATATCGGTATGTAATCGCCAACTTTGCAAAATTTTTGAATTATTTACTAGGCCTAATAAAACATTGCTATTACCTATATCTACAGCTAAAATCATTTTGTATCTTTTGTGAACTCAATAATTTCCCCAGACATGGCCGTTAATAATTGACCGGATTCTGTTCTTATTTTTAGGAAACCTTCATTTGATAATCCTTCAATAATACCAATATCACTTGAATTATTTGTCTTACTACCTATAATTTTTTTGAATTTTATCTTTAATCCAACGGCTTTTGAACGGACTAACCATTCTTGCAAAATTAATTTATGGTGTAATCTTTTTTTTCTAATTATATTATTAGTTCCGGAGTAATCTGTATAAATTTCTAGACATTGCTCAAGTTCTTCCAAAATTTCTTGAAAGATTTTTTCATTTTCAATATTTGGAAGGGTATTTGAATAATGGAATTCATTTATATCTTTATACATTTCTTCTTCGAGTGTGGTAATAATATTTTCTAATTCTGAGGGATAGTCTCTGATGAAACCCTTAGTATTTAAGCCAATACCCAATATTAAACAAGATTGATTACTGTCATAGTTTTTGATGGATTCAATTAAAATACCACATATTTTCTTGCCCCTAACTAAAACATCATTAGGCCATTTAAGTGTTACACGATCTATATATTTTTCAAGGACTCTAGAAACGACAATTCCTGCTAATAAAGAATATAATTGAAATTTTTCAATTGGGAGTTTTGGATGCAAAATCACTGAAAAAGTGACATTTCCGTTTTGAATGGAAGTGAATTTTCTGCCTAAGCGTCCACGTCCAGAAGTTTGCATTTTAGTAATTACAACCAATCCATGTTCTTTTGTTAATTCAGTATTTTTTTTTAAATATGAATTAGTGGAATCAACTTTATCTAATCT
>CACGSI010000092.1 GCA_902575715.1 uncultured SAR324 cluster bacterium | reverse complement strand
AGATCAATTTTGTTTTTGGCAAAAAAATGGATTTATTTTAGTTGAAAATGTTGTTTGTAAAAAGGATGTTGAGTTGACAAAAGAATTTCTATGGGAATTCCAAGAAATGGATGCCAATCAACCTTCAACTTGGTATAGACATGAATTGAGGGAGCATAAAATGCAAGAAATAAATAATTCGGGTATGGTCGAATGTTATAATAATCAAGTATTGTGGAATAATAGGCAATGTCAAAATGTGTATGACGTATTTGTAGATATCTGGGATAGAGAGGATTTGTGGGTAACTATTGATCGTGCAAATCTAAATACTCCTAATTTTAATGGTAGAGAATTTGATGGATTTATTCATTGGGATGCAAACACTTCTCTTAGGCCACTTCCAGTTAATGTGCAAGGGATTTTGGCTCTTTCAAATACAAATCTGGAGACTGGAGGATTTCAATGTGTACCAGGATTGTTTCGTGATTTAGAGACATGGCTAGAAAGGCAAGATAATAACCGGGATCCTTATCATCCAGATATAAGTGGATATGAAATTGAATTTATATCAATGAAAGAAGGAGATCTATTGATTTGGAATAGTTTGCTTCCTCATGGAATAAGACCAAATAAATCAAAAACTGTAAGAATGGCACAGTATATCTCAATGGTTCCTGCAGAGGAAGAAAATGAAGAGGTTTTAAAATGGAGGCTGCTTTCTTGGTCAGAAAGAAATCCTCCTAAAGGATTTGCATTCCCAGGGGATCCAAGAAATTGGGAAAAAATTCGATATCCTAGAGCGGAATTAAGTCCATTAGGTAGAAAATTACTGGGAATAGAAAGTTGGTTCGTTTCATAAAAAAATAAAAATTCTTGTTAGGTTTTGTTGGAGTTGAATCATGAAAAATCATGCACAAAATAAAGATAAATTAGTTAGAAATGTTTTAGGAGAACCATTAGTTGTTTGTTGTGAAGATCCATTAACTGGTTTTTATAGGAATGGTAGATGTGATACTGGACCAGAAGATCATGGGGTCCACACAGTTTGTGTTAGGGCAACTTCAGAGTTTCTCAGGTATTCTGCTTCTATGGGGAATGATTTAAGCACCCCTATCCCAGAATTTGGATTCCCAGGCTTGTCGGATGGAGACCGTTGGTGTTTATGTTTATCTCGTTGGAAGCAAGCTTACGATGCTAAGGTTGCACCAAATATATATTTAGCTTCAACTCATGAGGCTTCACTTGATATGGTCTCATTAGAAGTTTTAATTGAATTCGCAATAGATGTGAATTAGTAAAATATTTTTAAAATTGTTTTAGAAAAAAACTGTTTTTCGCCAAAAAAAGTTTTAAATATCTATGATTAAGATATTTTTTTGCAATTAGCTGTATCTGCTTTATACAATGGGGGATTACAACACTTGCATCTAAGCTCCTTATCTGAACATCCTAATGAAGAAAGAATTGATAAAATTGAGAAAAAATAGACCAGCTTTAAAGCCCAACCAAAACCAAAATTATTTTTCATTTTAAACGCTTTTTATTAGAATTTATTTTAAGTAACTTTAGTCAATCCAAGCTTATAATTTTTATGATTACAATTTATTCAGAAAAACATCGATTACGCAATCCAAAAACTGAACTTTTTGGTGGAATACTTGTTAATCCATTTGAAAATCCTTCACGTGTAGATGTTATTTTAAAAAGAGTAGAGGAAGAAAAATTAGGACAAATTAAGGAACCAACAGAATTTAACATGGAATCGGTTTTTGCGGTACATGACAAAAAATTTGTTGAATTTCTTGAAGTAGCTTGGAAAGAATGGACTAATGCAAAAAACAAAGGTGAAATTATTCCTTCTTGCTGGCCTGCCCGAAGAATGTCTAGTAAGATCCCTGAGAGTATTGGAGGTAAGGTTGGTTATTACTCAATGGCATCAGAAACTTCGATTGATAATGGTACTTGGGAAGCCGCAGTAGCTAGTAAAAATGTAGCACTTACAGGTGCGGAAATTTTATTTAAAGAAAAGAGAAATGGTGTTTTTTCACTTTGTCGTCCTCCAGGACATCATGCTGCGTATGATATGTACGGGGGATACTGTTTTTTGAACAATGCTGCGATAGCTGCACAATGGTTTATAGATAATGAGTTTGATTTAGTATCAATTTTAGACATTGATTTTCATCATGGTAACGGAACTCAGGATATATTTTACAAAAGGGAAGATGTTTTTTATCTTTCTATTCACGGAGACCCAAGTAAAGCATTCCCTTATTTTTCAGGTTATACTGAAGAAGTTGGTAAAGATGCTGGCTTTGGAAAAACGTATAATTCTCCAATGCCTCCAGGAACTCAATTCAAATCATGGCGTAAAAAATTAGATATATGTTTAGAAAAAATTAATCAATTTGGTACTAAAGCACTGATTGTATCATTGGGAGTTGATACATTTGAAAAAGATCCTATAAGCTTTTTTAAATTAAAATCTGATGATTATTTTGAAATAGGTAAATTAATTTCTAATTTGAAAATACCTACACTTTTCGTCATGGAGGGAGGGTATGATATAGAAGAGTTGGGAATAAATGTAGTCAATGTATTACAAGCATTTGAAAGTTAAAGTA
>CACGSI010000091.1 GCA_902575715.1 uncultured SAR324 cluster bacterium | reverse complement strand
TCAAAAAACCATTACACTTGGCAAAATTAAGCTCAGCAATGACAATTCATTTACACTAATGGGAGGTATGAACGTTCTTGAAAGTGAAAAACTAGCTTTTAAAATTGCTGAAAGTTTCAAGACTGTAACTGATAAGCTTAAAATTCCTTTTATCTTCAAAGCATCTTTTGACAAGGCTAACCGATCTTCCATAGATTCTTTTCGAGGACCAGGATTAGAAAAAGGGTTATCTATTTTGGAAAAAATTAAAGCTGAGTTTAACGTACCAGTTCTAACAGACATTCACGAACCTATACAAGCAAAGCCTGCTTCAAAAATTGCAGACATACTCCAGCTACCAGCATTTTTATCTAGGCAAACCGACCTTGTTATTGCTCTCGCAAAAACAAAATGTGTTATAAATATAAAAAAAGCTCAGTTTTTATCTCCAAAAGAAATGATCAATATTATAAAAAAATTTGAAAGATCAGGTAACGAAAAACTAATTATTTGTGAGAGGGGGTCTAGTTTTGGATATAATAATTTAGTTGTCGATCTGCTTAGTTTTTCTACAATGAAAAAATTTGGATATCCAATATTTTTCGATGTAACTCACTCTCTTCAAACCCCAGGCGGCCTTGGACATGCATCTGCCGGGAGAAAAGAATCACTAACTGAGATGGCCGTTGGAGGATTGTCTCAAAAAATTGCAGGACTTTTTCTCGAAGCTCATCCTGAACCTGATAATGCGCTTTGCGATGGACAATGTGCTCTAAAACTTGATAAATTAGAACCTTTTTTATTAAAAATGAAGGCTATTGACGACCTAGTAAAATCTTTCAAAAATATAGACACTAATTAAACTCTAAAAGTTTTAATTTGACTTGTAATTAATCTTTAAAGATCTAAATCCTTTTAGTATTATTTTTTTTATAAATTTGTGAAAATATTTTATAAGACTTTATTAAAAAATCTTATTTTTCAAATTTAGTTACTTAAATTTAAATTTTGTGAGCGATTAATTAAATCAAAAGCCATCTCTTCAGTTTTTAATATTGTCTCCTCCTGATTGATTGTTTTAACATCATAATTCTCCATTAAAATTTTTCCATTTACCACAACTGTTTTTACATCAGATGCTTGGGCAGAGTAGACTATTGAAGAAACAAGATTGTTTCGTGGATAAAAATGTGCTTTTTGAACATCAATCAATATTATATCCGCCTTTTTTCCTACTTCAATAGACCCAATTTCTTTTTCTAAACCCAAAGCTTTTGCACCATTTATTGTGGCCATTCTTATTACGGTTCTAGCGTTTAAAATTTCAGTATCTTTGTTGATTGCTTTATTAATAATTGACACAAGATGCATTTCCTCAAAAAGATTTAAATTATTATTACTAGAAGCTCCATCCGTTCCAAGTGCAACATTTAATCCCTTATTGAGATACTTTCTAATTGGGGCAAAACCATTACCTAATTTAAGATTGCTTGTAGGATTATTTAATACACTAACTTTATTTTTTCGCAAAATATCTATTTCATTTTCAAAAACATGAACACAATGAGCAGCTAATGTGCGACATTCAAATAAACCTAAATCTGCCAAATGTTGTACAGGTGTTTTGTCAAAAAATCTTTTTGATTCTTCAATTTCTCTCATTGTTTCAGAGAGATGTATATGTATTATAGAATTTCTCCTGTAAGCTTCTGCCTTTAACTCTTTAAGATATCCAGGACTACACAAATAGACTGAATGTGGTCCAAAAATAGCGTTAACTCTTCCTTCAGCTTTCTTATGCCAATTATCATAAAAGTCAACCGCATCTTTCATATACTGACTTCCCGATCCCCCCACATCCATCAATATTCCGCTAACAAATGCTCTTATTCCAGTCTCATCAATGACTTTAGCTACTTCTTCCATGAAAAAGTACATATCAGAAAAACATGTTATACCGGACTTAATCATTTCTAAAACTCCAAGTTTTGCTCCCCAATAAACATGTTCAGCATTCAAACAATCTTCTGCAGGCTTTATTTTTTCCATAAGCCAAGTCCAAAATGAAAGATCATCTGCATAATTACGAAATAAAGTCATTGGAACATGAGTATGGGTATTAATCAAACCTGGCATAACAATATGATTAGTCGCATCTATTATCTTATCTGGAAAAAAGTTGTTTGGAACTTTTCCAACGGACATAATTCTGCCATCAGTAATACAAATATTAGAATTTTCTAAAATTTCGTCATTTTGGTTAACTGTAATTATAAAACAGCTCTTAATTAGTAAATTCATTTTTTACCAACTATCTAAATATTTTTTCTGTGAAGGAATTAATTTATCAATATAAATACCTGCTGATTCAAGTTTTATCTTAGCTACTTCTTGATCTATTTCTTCAGGGACACTATGGACCCCTTTAATCAATCTTTTATGATTCATTACTAAATATCTTGCAGATAGTGCCTGTAATGCAAAGCTCATATCCATAATTTCAGCTGGATGCCCATCCGAACAAGATATATTTACTAAATCTCCGTTTCCAAGTAAGTTAATCCAGATACCGTTTTTAAGTTTATAGCCAACAATATTATTTCGCCTTTCCTTTTGCTCAATAGACAGTTCTTTAAGTGCCTCGATGTCGTACTCA
>CACGSI010000090.1 GCA_902575715.1 uncultured SAR324 cluster bacterium | reverse complement strand
GAAGACAAGCGTCCAGCAGAATATTATTAATTTCCCAGTCTTTATCACAGTTGCAGGATTTTGTAACCGTAGTTTTTTTGTCAGTCGCCCTTATTTCTTTTAACTTTTGGCTTTTACTGCTTCTTGGATTAACTCTTGTTCCTGCATTTTTAGGTGAAACACACTTTAACAATCAAAGTTATTCTTTAATGTATAGTTGGACTCAGGAACGCCGTGAATTAGATTATTTGAGATTTGCTGGAGCAAGTGATGAAACAGCTAAGGAGGTTAAGGTTTTTGGATTGTCTAACTTTTTTAGTAGTCGATATAAAAAATTAGCAGAAGAATACTATCAGGCAAACAAGAAAATTGTGATTCTTCGTGCAACTTGGGGAGCTATCCTTTCAGTAATGGGTAATTTGGGTTATTACTTAGCATATATAGTAATAATATTTAAAACAATCAATGGAGAATTAACTTTAGGGGATTTAATCTTTTTATCTGGTTCCTTCTTAAGGTTACGATCCTTGATGGAATCATTATTAATAAGATTTTCTAGTATTGCTGACAGTGCATTATATTTGAGAGATCTTTTTGATTTTTTAGAGATGGAACCTCGAATAAAATCTAACGAAAAGGCAATATCTTTTCCAAAAAATATTTGTGAGGGATTCACTTTTGAAAATGTGGGATTTCGTTATCCAAATAAGGAACAGTGGGTTTTGAGGGGTATTAATTTTACAATTAATCCGAGAGAAAAGTTAGCTTTAGTTGGAGAAAATGGTGCAGGAAAGACAACTCTTGTCAAATTGTTGTCAAGGCTTTACGATCCTGATGAAGGGAGAATATTGCTTGACGGGCAAGATTTGAGAGATTATGACATTCATGGGCTGAGAGATTCAGTAGGAGTTGTTTTTCAAGATTATGTAAAATATCATCTTACAGCTCAAGAAAATATTGCAGTCGGTCGAATTGAAGATCGTCATAATCTTTTAAAAATCAAGGAAGCAGCTCAAAAAAGTTCAGCAGATAAAGTAATAAATAAACTACCAGAGGGGTACAATCAAATGATTGGTCGTTGGTTTAAAAGAGGCACGAATCTTTCTGGTGGGGAGTGGCAAAAAATGGCAATTGCGAGAGTTTACATGCGTAATGCAAAATTAGTGATTTTGGATGAACCCACTGCGGCACTCGATGCAAGAGCAGAACATGAGATTTTTCAAAAATTTGTAGAATTGACCAATGATAAATGTGCAGTATTGATTTCTCATCGTTTTTCTACAACTCGAATGGCTGACCGCATCATAGTTTTACATGAAGGTAAATTAATAGAACAAGGAACTCATGATGAATTGTTATTTGCAAAAGGGAAGTATGCAGAACTTTTTATGTTGCAATCTAAAGGTTTTCGATAAAATTATTTTTAAATTTTCTTATCAGAATTATTTTTAAATTTTGTTCTTTTAGATGAGCATTCCATTATTTTATCAATATGTGTTGAGGTTTCACTAATTTTGTAATCGGGTCTTTGAACGGCCTTTTTAAGCCTTACTGATGTAAATAAATATTTTAATCTTTTGGCTGTTAGATCCCTAAAATTTAATGAGGGGAATTCTTTTTTAAGATTTATAAGAAACCTACGCATTCCTGATTGTCCGTGATTATAAGCAGAAGCAGCTAAAATAACTCTAGTATCTTCTGGAAGATTAAACATTTCTTTTCCTTCCTTCCATCTATATCTATAATAGTGGTCAAATAGTATAGTTGAGGCTAAAATATTTGTTTCTATGTTATAGGCACTAGAAGGAGAACTTGCATATCTTTTAGCAAGCATTTCTGAAAAAATTTTGTGTGTATGCGCATATCGCTCAGATAAAATTCTACCTCTTCTTATTTTTTTACTAAGATACCATAGTAATCCAGTGTTTTTTCCATATGAATGTCCTCTTTTTACAAGTTCTAACCCTACCTCTCTTATGAAAGACGAATTGATCCTAGTGAATTCAATTTTTTTGGGGATTGGTTTAATTTTTGGTAATTTTATTTTAAAACCTAGTTTTTCTAGCCATAAATTTATTTGAGGGTCATTATATACTTGATTTAGATGAGTAGCTGTCTTTTGTAGTAAAGATTCTTTTTCTTTATTATTTCTCAAACGTCTCACTTCTTTTATTCCAATACTAGTTAACTGACCAATTCCTTTTGCACCAGTGTGGCTATTTGCAAGGAAGTCGAATTTTGACTCTTGAAAAAATAAACAGAAAAGAGCAGGGTAGGGTATATCATAAGAGCTTGAAGCTACTTGAATGGAAAACAAAACTCTAAGTAAGCGCTCTTCAGAGAATCCGTAAGCATGGTTTGAGGATATTCGTTTGATTACTTCGCGGAACCATCTACTTTCAATGATGTGATCAGCTAAATCTTCCAACTCTGCCTGAGTTGATAATCTTTTTGTACCACGATTAAACCTTTTTCTACTAATTACTTCAAACTGCAAAAAAGATATTATAATCCTACGCATTTTCTCATTTAAATCCAAATGATTCATTTTTTCAAGGTAGGAAAAGTATAATTTGGATACAGATGGATCTATTTTGTTTTTATTTATTTTAGGTGGTGATTGTAATTTATTTACAGAAATTGACATTTTTTTAAATGAAACAGACTTGTTTTGTCGT
>CACGSI010000089.1 GCA_902575715.1 uncultured SAR324 cluster bacterium | reverse complement strand
AGAATTATTTATTCAAAATTATTTTTTTGTTTAAATTTTAGATTAAAACTCTAAAAAATTTTTTATGGTAGAGTCAGGACCAAGACGGAAACTAGTTGCTATACTTGCTGCAGACGTAGTGGGATTCAGCAGAATGATGAGTGAAAATGAGGACCGCACATTAAATAATCTTAAAAGATGCCGCACTATTACAGACGAATCAATCAATACATATCATGGACGCGTCTTTGGAACAGCTGGTGATTCCTTAATTGCTGAGTTCGCAAGCCCAGTTGATTCAATCTTGGCAGCAGTTGAATTCCAGAAAAATATTCGAGATCGAAACAATGAAGTCCCTACCGAGGACAGAATGCTATTCAGGGTGGGTTTGAATATTGGAGACGTAATTATTGAGGGAGACAACCTATATGGTGACGGTGTGAATGTCGCTGCAAGGTTGGAGCCCCTGGCAGAACCAGGAGGCATCTGCGTTTCTGGAAAATTCCATGATGAAGTAAGACGCAAGCTAGATCTTATTTTTATAAGTTTAGGCCCCAGGGAAATGAAAAATATAGAGGATCCTGTTAACACATTCATGGTTGAAATTGGTAGTTACAACAATGTTCTTGAATCAATATCAGTAGCATCACCAGAAAAACCAGTAAAACACATAACAGCAGATTCTAAAACAAGAGAGGGAAAAGTACCCGCTATAGCAGTATTGCCATTTGCAAACATGGGAGGAGACCCTGAACAAGAGTACTTCGCAGATGGTATATCAGAGGATATAATAACTAATCTCTCACTATGGCGCACATTTCCTGTGATCTCGCGCAACTCCAGCTTTACCTACCGAGGTCAATCTCATAATCTCAAGCAAGTCTCAAAAGAACTTGGCGCCCGATACATCGTAGAGGGAAGTGTGCGTAAGGGAGGCAACCGAGTACGGATTACAGCACAACTAATTGACACAGAGGAAGATCATCACCTATGGTCTGAACGTTGGGATCGTACTCTTGAGGATATTTTTGACGTTCAAGATGAAGTGTCTGAGTCAATTGCAAGGAGAGTGGCTCCTTCGGTTACAGGACACGAACAGAAAAAGTTAACTCGAAAACGGCCAGAAAATTTAAGTGCATGGGAAGAGTACCTTCAAGGATTAAGATGTTATTATGAGCGCCCTCGTACTGACTATGAAGATCCCGGGCTCACTCAAGCACGCAAACACTTTGAAAATGCAATTAATTTGGATGCAACACTTTCTGACGCTCATGCCTATCTAGCCATCTGTGGTGCCTCCCATTTAGTACAAAGAATCTCTAAGAATCCAGAAAAAACTCTTGATGATATGCTTTTGCATGGGCATAAGGCTGAATCCTTAAACCCAGAGAACCCTATTTCACTTTTAGGTATTTCCATAGCCCATTTTTTTCGTGGAAACCATCAGGCAGTCTTGGATTATGCAACGCGTGCAGTAAATCTAAATCCTAGTTTAGCAATGAGTCACTTTTGGTTAGGGTTAGGAGAAGTTCATTCAGGCAAGTATCAACAAGGAGAAAGCTCCATCCTAAAAGCATTTGATCTGAGCCCAACTGACCCAGATTTAATGCATTTTTATGGTGTTCTATATTTCGCTTGCCTTGGCCAGGAGAAGTATCAAGAAGCACTTGAGGCAATAGATAAGGCTTTGCTAAGACATCCAGACGTAGGACATCACTTAGGCTTTCGTGCAGCAGTACTAGGACACTTGGAGCGGGAATCCGATGCTAAAGCGGCATTGAAACGATATCTTACTCTTCGTCCCGACCTAAAAATTCGTGAAGATTATCGTCGCATATTTGTCCCAAATTCTACGCTTGCAGATCCCATAATCGAGGGACTGATCAAAGCAGGGTGGGAACCCGTGGATTAAACTAAAAATATTTAATCAAAAATAAAATCATTTCTCACTAAATTTCTTGGCCCCAGAAAATAAACCTGCTACATGAGGATTATTAGTCTCGGAAGTGTCTGGCAATTCTGCATCCATGTCAAACTGAATTACCGGCTTTGACATAATATCACGACATCTTTTAGCTGCTTCAACACCTGACCAATCACCATCTGGCATCCCGCCGCTGACATCAGTGAAACTATATTTTTCAGACAATTCAGCTGTTTGGATGATCTTTCCGCTCATTTTAGCCTGATCATCTTTCGTAGCTTTGTTTAGAAGAGAGGCAACTGCACGTCCAGTAAAAACAGGAGTTTCCCCACCAGGAAAAGATGTAACCTCTGTGACTCCAGCTCCGGGGTAGAGAGTGACAGCTTGAACATTGAAAGGCCTTAGTTCTGCCGCCATATCTGCAGTAAGGCGATCTAGTCCAGATTTTCCAACACCATACCCGACATCAAACAAATACTGTACTCCTCCAAAACTCGAAATCTGAACTATTAATCCCGTTTTATTCTTTACCATAATAGGAGCTACAAATGAACTCATTACATAAGCACTCCTGAGCCCAATATTTATTGAAGCATCAAACAATGAAAGTGGTTTTTCCCAAAAAGGTTTACCAAAGTGAGGCTCTATTGCTATTAGCCCGGCATATGCGCTATTTACTAAAAGGTCTACCTGATGGTTTTCAGACTGGACCATTCCCACAAAATCTTTCACCGCATCATCGTCATTCTGATCCAGTTGACAGGCCTTGACAGTCCCTCCATTGGTCCCACCGGCCACCTGTTCTGCAAGAG
>CACGSI010000088.1 GCA_902575715.1 uncultured SAR324 cluster bacterium | reverse complement strand
CTTCTATTCCAAGCTTTTTTCTTGCAAGTTTGCCATATGTCCCTTCATTATCCTTTAATGCTTCAAGCATATTTTTTTGATCTTCAAGATGGCCTAATTTAGCAAGTAATTCACTAGCTTCGAAGATTGCACGATTTAAATACCGACTTTTAGGATGCTCTGAAATCAGTAGGACATAGTAGTTTAGGCTTTCCTCAATTAAACCTTGTTTTTTCTGGTTTTCTGCTAAGACTAAAATTAGTAAATCTTGCTTCAAGTTATTTCCTTGATTAATTAAATCGAGTACCAATGGTTCTATTGAGGAAGTTTCACCAACTAACATCAAAGTCAAAATTGTAGATAACTGGTTTAATTCAGAAAGTTGCTCAGTACTACTTTCTTTTTTATATTTATCAAATTTTTCTTCTAACAAAAGAAATTTTAGTTCTACATCTTTTAACTTTTTTGATATTTCAAGATTTTCTTTTGAAAGTCTATCTATTTTATCATTTTGAGGTTCCAAAATGGCCATCTGCTCACTGGATGAATTAGATGCTTTTTCCTTTAGTTCCATTAATTCCATTTGCAGGCGGGCAACCAAGCGTTTTACTTTTTTTATATCACTAGCCCCGATTGCTACATTTGAAACAAGCGAAAACAACACTACAGCTAAAATTGATTTTATTTTTCTAATAACCATAACAATTTTTAAATCAAGGTTTTACCTTAACTTTGAACTCCATGATGGACCAGTTTCGATTATCCCTTGCTTAGAGTTTGTGAGCCTTTCTGCTGAACTCCCAGATGACAGGACATAAAATATTTTCCAGTCGCCTCTATGCCATCCTTGAAATGCAACCATAGATCCGTCTGGAGACCAAGTAGGACTTTCTGCAGCCATACCTTTAGGCGATACTTGCCTTTCGCTAGATAATGAATTGTCAATTCTAGCACGATAAATTGCAGTTCTGCTTCCTTTTCTAGAGCTTGTAAAAGCCACCATACTACTGTCGGGAGACCATGATGGTGAAGTATTGTAAGATCCTTTTTTGGAAAGTCTGGATACTTTTTTAGTGCTTAGATCCATAATATATACTTGAGGTCTACCGGTTCTATCAGAAATATATGCTAATTTTTTACCATCAGGAGAAAGTACGGGCTCAGTTTCAATAGCGGAATGTTTTGTCAATCTTCTGGACATTTCTAAGGAAGGTTTTTTACCTTTTCCACCAAAAACTACATTATATTCATATATATCAGTGTTTTTATCTCCTCTGTACTTTGCTAGGTATATTTTCCCATTACTTCCCCAAGATGCACTACTACCCTTTCCTTGGTCGTAATGAATACTCTTTGATTTAAGTCTCAGGGGGCGAAATCCCTGCCACAAGACTTCCGAGCCACGACCAGTCTGTGCTGAATAAATAATATTTTCATTATTTGGTCCCCAACTGGCTCCAGTATTATTAAATAAATTATAAGTTAGCTTAGTTTTCTTTTCTATACCTAATCTTCCCATGTATAAGGAATTTCTAGATTCACCTCTTTTAGATTCAGACCAGACTAATATACTCCCGAGGGAACCATCTATTCCCATCAATTTTTTTATTAGCAGATTACCTAGTTGAGCAGATTTTCTACTTACGTAGTCTGGTTTTTCTGAACGGAATTTCATCCCTACTGTAATAGCTTCAAAACTTGACTGACTGCCACTTAATGTTGCTGAAATAGTGTCAGAACTGGTAGTAGCATTTATTTCTAGCTTGTAGGAAGCCTTTGAAGGATCATCTACAACAGTGAATAACAATGTTTTACCGAGTTGGTTATTTAATTGCTCAACAAGTGGATCGATAATATCTGTACTTTCGTTAGCAGTTAGGGATATATTGACCTTTTCGATCCCAGGTTTGTTGATATCAAAAAATTCAACACCTAAGGCTGGTAATCCGAGATGAAGCGAAAATCCAAAAATTAATAATAGCTTTAAAATAATTTTCATACATTCTCCTGTTATTGTTGTTTAATTTGTAAATACACTTTGAGTGAAGCGTATTACTAGAGAGGCTTAAAATTTAGCCCTATTTCTGTTACCTTGCCTTCAAAATCCTTTGGTAAAGAAGGCAAATTTTCTAATTTAGCAAACAAAGATTTTATAGATTGATCAAAAATTTTGTTTCTAGATAATTTAACAAATGAATACTCCAAAAGTTTTCCATCCTTTGCAATAATTAGTTTCACTTTAGTTTCTAAATCTTTTGATAGTTCAACGGGTAACTTCCATTTTTTGCTGATGAAAGCGTAAACCTCTCTCAAATAAGACCTTTTTTGTAACGTACCTAATTTTTTTATCTTCCTTTTAATTTTAGATTTACCCCCACCAAATTTAGCTATAATTTCCGATGTTTTTTCAATCCCATCTTCTGATAAACTTCCACGTTGACGAATTTCTTTAAGATTTAAATTTTTGGTCTTAGCTTTAATACCCTTCAAAACATTTGCAAGTTTTGCCTTACTTTTTTTCTTAGGATCGTCTATCGTTTTTTCTAAATTTTTTAACTCATCCTTAGATTCTTTTAAATCGGATAAATCAGAAGATATAGTTGCGATATCAGAAGTTTGGTCTTCTTCCAAGGGCTCATTTATAGTGTTTTCGTCTAATATAACAATTTTTTCATCTTCTAAACTATTAGTTTCAGCAGCAATTTCTTCTTCTATAGCATCCGTAGCCTCTAACTTTGAATCCGGAGTTTGAATTAAACTTTCTGCGCT
>CACGSI010000087.1 GCA_902575715.1 uncultured SAR324 cluster bacterium | reverse complement strand
CGAATAGATTAAGTGCCATATTACCTGTAAAAATATTAAATGAATCTAATCAACGTATTCAGAATAATTTTAGTATCCCCAACCTTAAATCAATGTAATTATTTTTCAAAAACCCTTTAATTGTAATTAAGTTTCATAGCAAAAATGAGAGTTTTATCAAAAGATCATAAAAATTTGAATTCTTATTTAAGTGCAATTAACGAATGGATTGATCTTGAAATCACTAAGAATATTCCTGATGAAGATCCAAAAGATTTTCTCTACGATTTAATTAAGGAATATCCTCTTAGAGGCGGGAAAAAATTTCGTCCTGCTTTAGTCTTTCTATGCTGTGAGTTATTTGGAGGAGATCCTGAAGATGCAATAATTACTGCTTTAGCCATAGAATTATTTCATAATTTTGCATTGATACATGATGACATTGAAGACAGTTCTGAAGTAAGAAGAGGTCAACCTACCCTTCACAAAAAACATGGGACTGCACTAGCTATTAATGCTGGTGATGCCTTGTTTGGTCTCGTATATGATACTCTTCTAAAAAACTTTCAAATACTGAACAAGAATACAGCTATAAAAATTCTTCGGCTCATAAACAAAGTAATAAGGCATACCTTTGAGGGACAAGCTATGGATATAGGATGGATTAAAAAAAGATTTTTTCCTAACAAGAATGAATACAAGAAAATGATTGTTAAAAAAACTGGATTTTATTCTGGTAGCGGACCTTGTCAATTCGGAGCAATAATTGGGAGGGCATCACGACAAGAAATAAATACTGTTGGGATTTTTGGAGAAACAATTGGAATTGGATTCCAAATTAGAGATGATTTATTAAACTTAACAGAAAAAAATGAGCTTAACGCTCCGACCCCAGGTTCCGGCGGTTACGGGAAAGAATGGTGTGGAGATATTGTAGAAGGGAAAAGAACTTTAATTACAATAGAATTGTTAGATCGACTATCTAAAAAAGATTCAAATTATCTAAGAAAAATATTATTAAAATCAAGGTCGAAAGTCTCTAGTGAAAATATTGATTGGGTTATTAATCAAGCACATAAAACAGGAGCTATTGAAGAGGTCTCCAAACAATGTATTACTCATGCTAGAATAGCATCAAAATTACTAGAAAAACTGCCTTTAAATCCAGCCAGGATGATGCTTGAGCAAATAACAAATTACTTGACCCTTGAGCGAAAAGCTTAGGAATAAATAAAAAAAGAATCGACAAATTAAAATGAAACTGAAAAAATGGATGATCAGTATATTTTTCAGTTTTAGTATTAAGAATTTTAAATGACGATTAACAAAGATATTATCTTAAATATTCTAAAGGGGCCCATTAAACAATGCGGGTACAAATTACTTGATATAAATTTTGTTAATCATAATACAGACAAAATTGTTCAAATTTTTATTTACCGAGCTCAGGGAATTGATTTTAAAGACTGCGAAAAAGTAAACAATTTAGCTTTAGGTCTTATTTCAAAAGAAAAACTTTGTTTACAAGATTATACTTTAGAGATATCATCTCCAGGAATTTTTATGAAACTATCCAAACCAGAACATTATAGAATTTTCAAAGGTAAAAGGATTAAAGTTAAACTGTTAAAAGAATTCCAAGGTTATAAATTTGCTACAGGAAAGATTGATAATTGTTTTGAAGATGGAATAAAATTGAAGATGGATTATCTAAAAGGTGCTATTCATATACCTTTTTCAATGATTTCTAAAGCTAACCTAGAACCAGAAATTATTATTTAATCCCTGATCAAATAATTAAATTAAAATAAAAGGAATATTTTGAAAGAGAATTTATTTGAAATCATTAAGGACTTCTCTAAAGAAAAAGGGTTAGATCATGAGGTCGTCAAAAAATTGGTTGAAGACTCACTGGTTCAAGCTGCTCAGAGGAAACTTCCATATAAAGTAATAGAAGGTCAAATAGAACCCAAGTCAGGTAAAATTATTTTATCACATTTTAAAGAAGTCGTAGAAATAGTAGATGATCCAAATAATGAAATCTCAATAGAAGATGTGGAGGTAATTGACCCCGAAGCAGGACTAGGAGATGAGGTAGAATATGAAATTGGTGAACGAGAATTTCAACGAATTGCACATTCAACTCGTCCAATAATTTTTGGGAGTTTGAAAGAGGCCGAAAGACAAATGGTTGTTTCAACATTTTCTGAAAAAATTGGAGAAGTACTTACGGGAACAGTACTACGTGTAGAGCCAAATGGGCGTATTTCCTTTAGTTTTCAAAACAGAGTAGAGGCCTACCTATTTAAACGAGAACAAATTCACGGAGAAAACTTTTCATTTGGAGATCATGTTAGAGTAATACTCTTAGACGTAAATGATAATCCTCATAAAGATTCACAACTTACTATTTCTAGAACTCATCCCGGCTTATTGATAAAAATGTTTGAAATGGAAGTCCCTGAAATATTTGATGGAATTGTAAAAGTAGTGAATGCTGCGAGAGAACCGGGAAGAAGGGCTAAAATTTCAGTTTATTCAACAGATGAAGAAGTCGATCCAGTCGGTTCCTGTGTAGGAATGCGCGGCAATCGAGTTCAAACAATAGTAAATGATTTGAATGGTGAAAAAATAGACATTGTTAGATGGAGTGAGGATATAGATGAATATACTTGTAATGCTCTAGCTCCAGCAGAAATCGACAGTCTTGAAATAGACGAGGACAATAAACAAATAGACGTAATTGTTGCACCAAATCAGTTGTCCTTAGCAATTGGACATAAAGGACAAAATGTTAGGTTAGCTTCAAAACTAATTGGATATAAAATAAATATTGTTGCTGATGAGGAAGATCTCTCCATAGAT
>CACGSI010000086.1 GCA_902575715.1 uncultured SAR324 cluster bacterium | reverse complement strand
ATATTTATTTTACTAATCCCACGCATTAATGTTATCATCTTCTAACTTAATATCAATTAATACTGGGCACCTTGAATTTATAGCATCAGGGAATGATTTAAAAAAACCCTCACTATTATTTACTCTAAGACCACGAGCACCCATAGCTTTGGCTATTTCTGAAAAATTAATTTCTGATAACTCTGTACATAATTCCCTTCCAGGAAATTCTAAATTTTGGTGTCTCTTTATTGTACCGAATCTGCTATTATTAAAAACTAACACTACAAAGCCTTCTAGATTAAGTCTAACTGCAGTTTCTAACTCGCTCATAGTCATAGCGAAGCCTCCATCACCTGCAAAAGCTATCGCTGGATATTTCGGTCTTGCCAACTTTACTGATATTGCTGCAGGCAAAGCGTAACCCATAGCACCTGAAGTAGGTCCAAAAAATGTATAAGGTTTATTCCACTTATAAAATCTTATTAACCAACTACCAAAGTCTCCTGCATCGCAAGTTATACTTGTTTCATCCTCTAAAAAATTAACTAAAAAATAGAATATTCTTTCAAGATCAACCTTTTCAGCTGAGATATTTTTTCCGTTAATTCTCGGTGTGGTTTTTGAGATATAATTTTTTCTCCATTTCTTTATATCATTGAGATGATCTTTTGAATGTTTGAGATTATGATTTTTTTCCAAGTTATTCTTAATAGCAATAATTGTATCTCCTACATTTGAAGTGATCGATAAATCTGGATTATTGCCATTAAAAAAAGTATCCTCTGGAGATTGATAAACATGGATAAGTTTTTGCTCTAATGATGGATATGAATAATTCATTGTTGAAAACTCATCAAGTCGAGTTCCCAAAACAATTAAAAGATCTGCTTTTTTGATAGGTTCTGATAATTCACTTCTTATAGACGAAAAATGAAGTCCTCCCATATACAATCTATGATTATTTGGAAAAGCATCAAATCTTCTCCATGCCGTAAAAACCGGAGTCTCAAGATATTCAGCTAATTCCACCAGTTTTTCTGAATTGTTTTTTTTTAGTACGCCTTCACCAGCAATAATACATGGTCTTAAAGATTTACTTATGATTTCGCAAGCCTTCTCTATTCCGTCTAAAGATGCAGAAGGCTCAAAAAAAAGATTTTGATTAAGAGCAGGACTTTGTAAAATTTCACTCCTGTCTATATCTTCTGGGAGACTAATAACAACAGGACCTGGTCGACCTGAATTAGCAATATAGAATGCTTTTTCAACAATTTCTGAAACTCTATCTGCACGATTTATCTCTAAAGCTATTTTTGAGACAGACCTAGAAAAATCTACTATATCTAATTCTTGAAAAGCTTCACGATATCTAAAATTGGTTGGCACTTGTCCAACAAAAACAACCATAGGAGTTGAATCTTGTTTGGCAGTGTGAAGAGCTATTGCCAAGTGAGTCAATCCTGGACCTCTAGTAACCATACAGACCCCTGTTTTGCATGAAGATTTTGCATAAGCTTCAGCCATGATACCTGCACCCTCTTCATGCCTTGTCGAAATCAATTGAGGTTTCCCTGGGCCATAAAATGAATTTATTGTAGAAAGAAAGCTTTCTCCTGGAACACAGAATACGTAATCTATTTTGCGAATCTTTATAGCTTGAAAAATTATCTCCGAAACAGTCTTTTTTTGTAAAAAATTTTTTTCTGACATTTATATTTTAAAATAATTTATATAAAATAAATCAATATTTTTAAGAAAATATTTCAATTCCCGGTTACTATAAACGGAGACAAACCCATGCAATTCTTATAAATAGGCCTATATCGATCTACATCATAAAATCGATCTATATTGATCTTTTTTTCGTATTGCGTTACTACTTCAAATGGAACATGGTCATATCTCCCATCTTTTAAACATACCATCCTTCCGCTTTCGCCTGCTAGAATAAGATCAATTGCTAGATTACCATATGCCATAGGTATTATTGAATCAATTACATCTGGAGTCCCTGAACGGGTCATATAACTCATCCTTTGGTTAATAGTCTGGATTTGTTCTCCATTATTATATTTTGGAGCACGCGAAATTATTTCCGAACTTACCAAATCTCCAATTCCGCCCAGCTTTTTATGTCCATAATCATCTGCATTTTGATTAGCAAAAGTCATATCACTGCCTTCAAAAGTAGCTCCCTCAGAAACCAAAACTATAGAATAATTACTTCCGTTATCCCTTCTATCTTTAACAAGTAATTCAGATAATCTCTCAATATCAAATTTAAATTCTGGAATAACACAACGATCTGATGCTCCTGCTATTGTAGGAACTAAAGCAGTATACCCCGCATACCTTCCCATTACCTCAATAACCATAATTCTTTCATGTGAACCAGCACATGTCCTTAATTGATGAGTATACTCTAAAGTTCTAGTCACACATGTACTAAAACCTATACAGTAGTCAGTTCCGGGAACATCATTATCCATGGTCTTTGGTATTCCTACACATCTAACACCTGATTCATGCATTCTCAAGCCATAACTCAAAGTATCATCCCCACCTATTGGGATCAAAAATTCTATTTCAAGGTGTTCTAAATTTTTCAAGACTTCACCTGTCAAATCATTTTCTTTGGAGCAAAATTGTTCACGAAGTCCCTCAGGAACTTTTTCCTTAGCCACTTTGCTTGGTTTTGTGCGAGAAGTATGTAAAATGGTTCCACCAGTTCTAGAAATCTTTTGTACACTTTGCTCGGTAAGTAAATTACAATATTTTTGGTTTTCAACTGATTGAGTTTTGTCAATTTTCAATAGTCCTTCCCACCCATTTCTTATACCAATAACATTATATCCTTCTTTATTTGCCCGAATAGTTGCTGATCTAATAGCCGGATTAAGTCCTGGAACATCTCCA
>CACGSI010000085.1 GCA_902575715.1 uncultured SAR324 cluster bacterium | reverse complement strand
ATATTAGTTATTTCAGGACTTTCATTTATTGGAGTAGGAGCACAAATCCCCTTGGCAGAATGGGGAGCGATGATAGCTGATGGAAGGTCTGCTTCAAAAGCATGGTGGGTGGTTTTTTTCCCCGGTTTAGCAATATTATTGACAGCTACAAGTTTTAATCTTTTAGGAGATGTACTTAGAAGAGAGCTGGATCCAAACCTTAGCAAAGTAAAGAATGAAAAACCTTCTTGAGTTAAATTCTGTTTCTGTTAGGTTTTCCCCTAAGGAAAATGATGTAATAGATGATTTGTCTTTTGAAATTAAAAAAGGCGAATCTCTGGGTATTGCAGGAGAATCAGGCTCTGGGAAAACAGTGTCTATGCTTTCTATTTTAGGATTAATGCCTCAAGCTATCTTAAAAGGATCAGCAAAATTTGATGGAGATGAATTGATTGGTGCAGATTATCGTGCTCTTAATAAAATTAGAGGGAAGCGTATAGGATTGGTGTTACAAAACCCGTTTACAGCACTGGATCCTATGCTTCGTATAGGCGATCAAATATCAGAAGGTTTAATCGGAGATGGATGGTCAAGAAAAAATGCAAAAAATCATACTATCAATTTGCTAGATGAAGTTGGAGTCCCATCACCGGATGAAAGATTTTTTGATTATCCTCATCAGTTTTCTGGAGGAATGAGACAAAGAATTGTAATCGCAATTGCATTATCTCAAGACCCAGAATTGTTAATAGCTGATGAACCAACAACTGCTTTAGATGTTAGAGTACAGAAGCAGGTAATGCAATTAATTAAGAAAGAATGTCTGGATAGAGGAATGGGTCTTATTTTGATAACACATGATTTGGGTTTAATATCTAGTTATACTGATAGAGTTCTGATGATGTATGCAGGCAAAATAGTAGAAGATTCCCCAAGTAAAAAAATGTTTGCAAATCCTTTACATCCATACTCGAAAGGACTTATAGAATGTCTACCAAATTTAAGTATTAAAGATCAAAAATTCTTATCTACAATACCTGGCAATCCTCCTCAATCAAATGATTTCCCTAATGGCTGTAGGTTCCACCCAAGGTGTATTTTTTCTAGTTCAGATTGTAAAAAAATTGATAAACATCCGCCATTGGAAAAATATAAATGGGGTAGTTCCGGATGTATTCACGTAAAAGAATTATTTTAATTTTGTTTTAGCATGAATACGATTCTTGAAACAAAAAATTTGAGAAAAGAGTTTATTCTTAGTTATTTCCCTAAGAGATCTATTCTGGCGTGTGATGACATAAACCTTAGGATAAAAGAAGGTGAGGTTGTTGGAATTGTTGGTGAATCTGGATCTGGAAAGTCTACTTTAGCATTATGCATATCCAGATTGATAGGCATACAGTCAGGTAAAATATTTTTTGAAAATAAAGAAATTTCTAACTTAAATAATTCTCAGATGAGGCCAATAAGAAAAAATATCCAATTAGTTTTTCAAGATCCATATTCGTCTCTAAATCCAAGAATGAAAGTTAAGGAGATCATTGCGGAGGGATTAATAACTCATAAGTTGTTTGAATTTAAGGATGAAATTCAAGACTCAATAATAAGTGTTTTAGAAAAAGTAGGACTTTCAGATAATGATTTGGACAAGTATCCAAAAGATTTTTCTGGAGGTCAGCGTCAGAGAATTGCTATAGCAAGAGCTTTGGCTGTTAAACCTAAATTTTTAATTTGCGATGAACCGGTCTCTGCATTGGATATGTCTATTCAGGCACAAATAATTAATTTACTTGTACACTTAAAAAATGAAAACAATTTATCAATTCTTTTTATTTCTCATGATTTATCAGTTGTTAATTTTTTTTGTGAAAGGGTTTATGTCATGCAAAAAGGGAGAATTATTGAAGAGGGGACTTGTAAGGAAATTTTTAAAAACCCCAAAGAATCATATACCAAAGAATTATTTTCATCATCTTATTTAAAATAAAAGTTTAATGGACAAAAATAATAAAAAATTTCGCATTGCTGTTGATATTGGAGGGACATTTATAGATGCCCTTATATTTGATTTTAAAGTAGGTTCTTTGAAAATAGTAAAAGTCCCTACTACTCCAAAAAATCCTCATGAAGGAGTGATTAAAGGTGTAGAGTTGTTAGCAAAAACATTAAATAGTCTAGATGAGTTTGTTCACGGAACTACTCTCGGACTTAATGCGATTTTGGAAAGAAAGGGGTCAAAAGTAGGGATAATTTCTAACGAAGGTTTTAGAGATATTTTCGAAATTGGTAGAGGTGATTTATCTTTTGAGAATATGTACAAATTTGATTTCAACCAGAGCAAAAAATTAGTTCCAAGATATAGGACTGTAGGAGTTGAATGTAGAGTTGATAGTCAAGGTGTAGAAATTAACGAACTTGCTAGGGCGGATTTAATTAATAAAGTAAGATTATTAATAGAAAAATATGAGTCTGAATCAGTTGCTATTTCATTTCTTCATTCATACATAAATCCTAAACATGAAATAGAGGCAAGAGGTATTATAACCAAAATGTTTCCAGATATCCCCGTTTCTCTTGGTGCTGAGATAGCAAGAGAATATAGAGAATATGAAAGAACAAGTACTGCTGTTTTGGATGCATATATCAAACCTGTTCTTGGGAGTTATCTTTCTCATCTCGAAAAATTTTTTCTTGAAAAAAAATTTTCAGGAGGGTTCCATATTATGAGGTCAGGTGGTGGTGCTATGACCTCAGAGCAAGCAAAAAAGACTCCAATTCTAACGGTATTATCAGGTCCCGCAGGAGGTGTGGTTGGAGTTCAATATCTTGCAAAAAAATTAAATTACAAGAATTTGATTTCTCTTGATATAGGAGGTACTAGCTTAGACACATGTCTTTTCTTAGATGGCGCCCCAACTGAAGTTTATGAG
>CACGSI010000084.1 GCA_902575715.1 uncultured SAR324 cluster bacterium | reverse complement strand
AAAAAAAGCGATTGAATTCAGATATGCAGTTTTTTCATTAGGATTACTTTTTATCATGGTTTGTTTGGGTTTAACTATAGGAGGACACTTACGTTTTACATTTTTTCCTACTATTGAACGTGATCGAGTAGTTTTGACTGCAAAAATGCCGTTTGGGACTCCAGTAACTGTAAGCAGAGAAATAGAGAGAAAGATGTTAAATGCGGCCTATGTTCTCCTTGACAAATATAGAGATAATGTGGGTAAAGAAATTCATAATGGTGTATACAGCAATGTTGGTAGAGGTGGAAGTCATAATGCATCTGTAAGGGTATATTTAAAATCTTTAAAAGAAAGAGGTTTTGCAGCCAATGAATTCTCACGAAAATGGCGAAAAAGTATGGGGGAAGTCCCAGGAATTGAATCATTAAATATTAGGTCAGGCTGGCGAATGGGATCCACATATGATATAGATTTACAATTGAGCCATCCAGATCCATCAATACTTTTAGGAATAGTTGAAGAATTTAAAGAAAGATTTGGAGAGTATCCAGGTGTAAAGAATATCGAAGACAGCACAGTTGATGGTAAGAGGGAAGTTCAATTGAGATTGACTCCCGAAGGATTAATTCTTGGTTTGAGCACATTAGAGTTATCTCAACAGGTAAAAGGAGCATTCCAAGGAGTTGAAGTTTTTAAATTACTTAGAGGAAGTGATGAATTGAGTGTTAAACTGAGGATGCCTCTTAATGAACGAAGATATTTACGAGATATAGAAGATCTTGTGATTCTCGCTCCTGGAGGAGAAAGATTGCCACTATCTCAAGTTGCAGAGCTTAAGTATGGCCAGTCATCAAGTGCTATAAGACGTATAGATGGTCGTCGTATAATTAGTGTCAGAGCACTTGTTGACTCAGAAGTTACAAATACTGCCGAGGTAGTAAGATCTTTAAAAAATACTCTTTTACCTGAAATAGTAGGTCAAAATCCAGAACTGAAATTTTCATTTGAAGGAGCCAGAAGAGCTCAAACCAACACTATGGCCGGTGTTAAAGAAGGAGGAATAGTAGCTTTAATTTTGATCTTTAGTTTGCTCGCATTACAATTCAAAAGTTATTCACAACCAATAATAATTATGACAGCAATTCCTTTTGGAATGGTGGGAGCTGTTTTAGGCCATTTACTATTAGGCTATAATCTGAGTATTATAAGCGTTTTGGGAATAGTTGCTCTAACAGGAATTGTAGTTAACGATTCACTCATATTGGTGGACTTCATCAATCGGACTCGAGAAAAAGGAAGTATGATCTTCAGTGCAGTTTTAGAATCAGGGGTTAGACGCTTCAGACCAATAATTTTAACCACCTTAACAACTTTTTTTGGTTTAATGCCGATGCTTTTTGAGACCTCTAGGCAAGCTCGCTTTCTTATTCCAATGGCTATAAGTCTTGCATTTGGAGTTTTATTCTCAACATTAGTGATTCTCTACTTAATCCCTGTACTTTATACAATTCTTGATGATTTAAGTAAATTATTTAGCAGAAGAAAAAGTAGTATTAAAATTGAAACTGAAATGGTAACTAATTAAGTTCTAATAATCACAATTTTAAGAAAAATAACATAAAAAATTTTATCATCATTTAAAAATTTTAAATCGTTATTTAATTTTAAATGACTTTTTGTTTAATAATTTATTTTAAAATAAATTCAAATTCTTTAGAATTTCGGTAACCCCCAGAGTTCTGGTTTAAATTCATTAAGAGTGGTAATAATTTGCGAAGCATTTTTATAGTAATGATGATCTAAATTGGGGTCTGGAACAGCTACAACGCTCATTCCTGCAGCAGTAGCTCCTTCAACTCCAGAAGGAGCATCCTCAAAAACAAGACAATTTTCTGGTTCAAAACCAAGACGTTTTGCCGCAATTAGAAAAATATCAGGTGCAGGTTTACCTTCTATTAATTCAGGATCATCTCCTTTTACGATAACCTTGAATTGAGAGAACCATTTTTTATTTCCTTCATTTTTTGCTTCGAACATCGGAGATGCGGAACTAGTTGCAATAGCTTGGGGTATGTTTTTGAGAAAAAAATGTGTTGTCAATTCCTTTGCTCCAGGCATAGGCATTGAGTGCTTAAATTTTTCAATTAAATCATTTTTTCTCAAGTCAAGATATTCTTCAGGTGTAATTGGTAAATCAAGGCTTTCGACTATAATTTTTGCAGATTGAATGGATCTTCTACCTATAATTTTTTTTTTAATAGACCAGTCAAACACTTTTCCATACTTACTTACTACCTTTTGAGTAGTTTCCGTATATATTGTCTCTGTGTCTAGGAGTAGACCGTCAAGATCGTAAATTAAGCAAGAAATTTTTGGGAACATTTTTTAGATTGTTTTAATTAATGTTTATTTAAAAAAGGGAGGGGACATAATCTCTCAAGTCTACAATGTTATTTTTACCATTAGTCGTTTTGTAACTAACTGTAAATTGATTTTCCCAAGAAAGTTTAAGATTATAATTTGTATCTTTTATTACCAAATTGAAAATGCTTCCTATCTTTTCAAGATTACGATTTACTACATGCAATCTAAAAGTATAACTTCTTTGTTTTATTTCTTGACCATTTTCATTGGTGATTGATATTTCTTGAGAATTGATTATATGGTAGAAAATAGCGTGATTTTGAGATGTTGTAATTCCCCTTCCAGTTCTAACGTTAGGTAGCAGAGGGTTAATATTGTTATTAAAGATTCTAAAAATTCTTTGAAGACCAGTAGAACGATTGCTGTATTGATAGAATTCTCCTTCTACTCTCCAAAAGCGCGCATCTCCATCCGATTCATTTTTTATTATACCTAAGCCAAGATCACCTTTCAAATTTTTATATAGGTAAACAGAGCTTTTAGTTCCTTTTATATCTGCTATATTGGTAATCATTCTTTCAGGATGAGAATCAAGTAATTTTTTATTGGAATAAATCCCATTACCTATTCTGTTT
>CACGSI010000083.1 GCA_902575715.1 uncultured SAR324 cluster bacterium | reverse complement strand
TAAAAACCATAAAAAAATATAGCAAATCTAAACGTCTGTTGAGGAACCGCTATATTACTTTCCCCGTTAAAGTTCTAAAAAGCAATATTCTGAATTCTGCCCTAAAGGCTGTCTTCTTTAAAGATAAATCAAAAAATAACTATTGGGAACATAAAGTAACATATGCTTGGGAAACTACCACTCTAATTGCAGGGTTGTTTACGAAAAAAGGGATCAAAGCTAGCCATTTGGCAAGATACAATAAAATGCGGAAAAATGGTAACATCCTTAAAAAAGGAGACATTTTAAAAATTCCATGGAAATGGATTAGCCCAGATCTCTCCCTTAGAAAAATTGCTCTAAAAGCACCTTTAAAACTCAAAAAAGACAGGAAAGGACATTATTTTGCTCAATATCAAATGAAGTCAGGAGAAACTTTATATTCTTCTGTTGTGATCAGATTTACCGGTAGATTATTAAATGACGAAGTAAATCTTGTCGCGAAAAAGATATTAAAACACCTAAAATTTTTCATACGAGTTTATTATTTGTTTTTTTACTAGAGGGATTGGGAATAACTATTAAATTGTAGATCCTCCATCTTTTGAATCAAAATCCTTATTTTCCCAACAGTCCCAAGATTCGTCTACTATAGTCCCCATTCCAAGCCTAGATTCTGGCTCAAGGTTAGCTCTATATACCTCATTTTTGCTAGACTCATAATCTGGAATAACTTTTTCAATTTCACCGCCTTTTTTTAGAAAAGCTTCTGTAGCAATCTCAATATCTTCACTTGATGGGAGACCTCTATTAGAATTTCTCTTATTATTTTTGAAATCTTTTGCATTTCTAAATGTCATGTTTTGCTTATTGAATTTGCCACTCATATTGTTTTGATTTTGAAAAAGTTGATTTTTTTGGAAATTGAGCTCTTAACTCAATTTAAGAGTACTAAAAATGTGGAAATAACTTATCAAAAAAACGACATTTTGTAAAGTTATAAAATCATAAAAATTTTTATAAAAAGCAGTCAAAATATAAATTGTTAGAAATTTTAAATTCACTGAAAATCTATTTAAATTGATTAAGAATTTATTTATATTTGATATTATTAAGAAATTGTTCCCACTCAGTAGGGAGTAGATTTTTTTTCTGATTATTACAAGATTTACAGCAAGGCACCAAATTAGATTTATTACTTGATCCGCCCCTAGCAAGAGGAATAATATGATCCATAGTTAGTTGTTTCGCCGGGAAATTGTTTTCACAATAAAAACAAATATTTTTTGCTCTTTTGTTTTTCCACCATTGAGATTTTCTAATTTCTCTAGCTTTTTGTTTTTCCAGATTTATGTCAATTAGTTTGGATTTTTTGCTCACATTTATACTATTAAAATTTTCTTGCAGTCCAGCTGGGAGATCCCTCTTGAAAATCTCTTGGAGTTCTGGTAAGTCTTCTTCGACCTGTACCATCAATGAAAATGACGTATAATTTTTCAACACCTGTTGAAGATGAAACAAAAACTATTTGTCTTCCATCAGGAGACCATGCAGGTTGTTCTGAATTGTAACGTCCATTAGTAAGGGCATGATCTTCTCCTGTAAATGGATCCATTAAATGGATCTGACTATGTCCATACGAAATTTTAGAGTATGAAATAAGAGTCCCATCGGGGGACCAAACGGGATCACTGCTACTACTTTTTCCAAATGTTAATTGAAAAGGAATTTTGGTACCTAACTGTAAATAATATATTTGTTCATGTCCTGACCTATCAGATACAAAGATCAAATGTTGATTATCTGAGGATAAATTAGGCACAGTATCAATTGCTCTGTGAGTAGTCAATCGGGTTTCAGTCCTTTTATTTCTATCAAATGAATAAAGATCTGTATTCCCATTACGACTAAGTGTAACTACTAACTGCTGTCCCATGGAGAACCAACTTCCTCCACTTACACTTAGAAAATTTTTTGATACGTTTGAGGCTGAGTTATTAGATCTTAATATTTTAACAGGTCGACTCTTGAAATTATTATATATTATAGCGGTTCCACGCCTACTAAGTGTTGTATAAACTATCGCATCACCTTTAGGGCTCCAACTTGGTAATAGACTAATTGATGAATTTTTCGAGACAGCCGCTAATTTTTTACCATGTGTATTGACTCTTGCTATAATTTTTCTTCTTTTTGGTTGTTTAAGAGTGAATGCGATAGTGCTTCCTAAAACACCTTCAAGTCCTGTTAACTTAGAAGATATATTGTTGATTAATTTCATTAGCTCGTCTTCACGAAAACGATTATTACTTAACTTTAAATCTAGTGGAAACAAAGGAGATCCATCATTGTCTGCTATAGTAAGTATCAAATGCTTGGAATTTTTCTTATCTAATTTAGAAGTTCTATTTTCTATCTTTATAAGAATTTTCATATCTGGAGTACTTTTATTTTTATTTCTACATGTTTGATATTTTGAATCAGTAACTAAGAATACCCCACTCCAACAAAGATTTCTGTCTATTATTCTAAGCCATCTACCTGAATCTTGATTTTTAGAGAAACTAGAATCAGGAACTAATTTTACAACGAATCTTGAAAATCCAAGTCCACTAATAACAATTTCTTCATCTGAATAAGTTTGAGCCTCCAAATTTGAAAACAAGAAAATTAAGAGAATCAGTGAAAAAACTTTCAAATATAGCTTTTTGGGAAACATAATTAGAAAATGCAAAATTGTTTAAAAATATTAATTAATTTTGTGGTACTATACGAATAGGAACTATGTATGGAGGATTTTTAGCCAAAGCTTGAGGCAGTTCATCCAAAACAGCATTCCTTACAGCAAGTTCTGCAGCTAAATCAAAAGGAGAAAATCCGCTTTTTGCTATAAATTCAAATTTAATGATTTCTCCTGATGGAATTATTGTGAGCAAGAAACGTACAAACAATCCCGATGGGAACTGCCCGTTTGGCTTTATCTGGTTACTAATATGATTATTATAGTCTTCTATGGCTAATTGTGTCTCTTTCCTTTTTTGTAAGTCCTTAATATCGGGAACAGGGATAATATTTTCAGTTTCTTTGTCTTCAGGGATATTTATGTTTTCTGG
>CACGSI010000082.1 GCA_902575715.1 uncultured SAR324 cluster bacterium | reverse complement strand
CACTTGGAGATGGTCGACAAAGTGGGACATCTGGAAGCCCTTCAATTTTGAATGTTTCTCCCGAATCTGCTATAGGCGGAGGATTAGCACTTTTAATTACAGGAGATATAATAAAAATTGATTTAAATGAAAGGACTTTAAATCTAGTCCTTGAAGATGATGAAATTAAAAAAAGACGTGAAAAAATAAAAAATCAGGAGTTAGAAAACCAATCACCATGGCAAGAAATTTACAGAAATACTGTAGGTCAACTTTCTGAAGGAGGAATAATTAAACTCGCAGAAAAATACAAAAGAATAAGGAATTCCATCCCAAGACACTCGCACTGAAATTTAAATTTTGAAGTGAATGAAGAATGTAAATTTATATACATGCTTATTTGTAGCACTTTTCATCTTCTTTAATAACACCATGGCTTACGAAGAACCAGATTACAAAATAGTTCATCAAACAAAAAAGTTTGAAATTAGATATTATGAAAAAAGAATTGTTGTCCAAACAAAATTTGACAGAGAAAACAGTGGTTTTATGAAGCTATTCAATTATATATCTGGTTCGAACAATCATTCAGAAAAAATCAAAATGACGACTCCAGTTACTATGTTAAATATTGGAGAAGATACATTTATGCAATTCAGTTTACCTTCTAAATTTAATTCAACAAATACGCCTTTACCTAATGAAAATTCTGTTGAAATTTTACACATTGATGCAGGGCATTTTGCTGTGTCTAGATATTCAGGTAGGACGACAGACGAAAATTTTCATAAAAACGCAAATATACTTTTAAAGGAATTGGAGAAAAAAAGTATTATAATAAAAAGCTCACCAATTAAAGCCATTTACGATGGACCTTTTACAATACCCCTATTTAGAAGAAATGAAGTTATGTTCTTGGTAGAGTGGAACTAATATATAATTTAAAACAATTTTAAAATTGCTTAAATATATTTACAAAATTTTAGATCTAACCACCAAAAGATCGACAAGTAAACCCTTTGGTCTTTGTATTTACCCTAAATAGTGATCCTGCAAGAGGGAATTTTTTTAGGTCAAGATTTCTAGATGCAGTTGTAATGTAAAGTGTACTAAGATCAGCACCACCAAATGAACAACTTGTGATCTGGGGTACTGGCAACTTAACCATTCCTAAAATTTGTCCTTTATGATCAAAACAACTAATTTTTGATCCCCCCCAATGCGCAAGCCAGACTCTGTTCTCATTATCTACTGTAAGACCGTCTGGGAAACCATCTTTTTGTTTTTCCAGTTGTAAAAATTTTCTACGATTAGCAATACTTCCGTCAGGGAATTTGTCAAAAACCCAAATACTGCCTTCAAAAGTATCTACATGATACAGAATTTTATCGTCATTTGTAATTGCAGGTCCATTCGGACAAATATAAGGTCCATCCCATTTAGAAAAACTTAAGTCTGGATCAATTCTATATAAATATCCGGTTGAAAGGGTTTCAGGATCATGAGATCTCCCTGCCCAAATTCTTCCATAAATATCACATTTCCCATCATTGAAGCGATTATCATCTTCTTCTGAATCAGGGACCATTAAAAATTCTCTTTCCCCACTAATAACATCTATAGAATAAAGACCTGACTTACAACCTGCTACGAAACCGAGATTATTTTTTCTTGGTAAAATCCAACCTGTTTTTTCTTCAAGGTTTAAACTACGCTTAGCACCAGATTCAGAATTATAACAATGAAGTTTTTTACCATCAATATCAACAAAATAAAGAGATTGCTCAGCGTCTATCCATATAGGTCCTTCTCCACAAGTTGCCCCAACTTTCCAAACACATTCTAATTTGCCCACAAGATCAAAACTTCCCATTAGATTTACAAAAAAATGTTTAAAAAATATTTTATAAACTTAATGATGGACATTAATGCCATCACTAATTTCTCCAGATTGAATCTTCCAAAGATATGAATAGGTACTATTCCTGGAAACTAGTTCGTTATGGTTGCCTTCTTCAGAAACCTTTCCATTTGATAGAACTATGATTCTATCAGCTTTTCTTATAGTAGATAACCTATGAGCTATAACTAGCGCTGTTTTTCCTTTAGTTATATTAGCTAAATTTGTTTGTATTTCTCTTTCGGTTTCAGTATCAACTGAACTAGTTGCTTCATCAAAAATCATAATTGGTGCATCCTTTAATATTGCTCTTGCAATACTAAGCCTTTGCCTTTGTCCTCCAGAAAGCAAAATGCCGCGCTCGCCTACAATAGTATCGTATCTTTGGGGAAGTGTCATAACAAAATCATGAAGTTGAGCTGAACGAGATGCAGACTCTACAAATTTAAGATTATTCTGTTTCAAACCATAGGATATATTTTCAGCAATTGTTCCATGAAAGAGATAAACATCTTGGCTTACAAGAGAAATTTTTTTTCGAATTTCTTCTAGATTTATCTCTTTTAAATTTAAACCATCCATCAAAACTTTTCCAAAGGTTGGATCATATAAACGCATAAGGAGTTTTACAAGTGTAGATTTCCCTGCACCTGTTGCTCCTGCAATTCCTATCATTTCTCCTGGGTTTACTTTAAAATTTAAATTTTTTAATATCTCATCTCCTCGACTATATGAGAAACTAACATTTTCAAATTTAATTTCACCTTTTATTAATAAAGGCAAATTTTTGGGATTCTGAGGATTGACAATTTTACTAGGAGTATTAAGGAGTCCAAATGTACGTCGAGCACTCGCCATTGCTCTTTCATATTCATCTAATGTTACACCCATCCTAGTAAGAGGCCAAAGTATTCTCTGTATCATCATTGAAAAAAATACTAATTCACCCACAGTCAGCTTACCGTTATTATCCAAAACCCAAAAACTACCAAGTAGCAATACCCCACCAAAACCTATTGCAATTGCAATTCTGATTAGAGGAACATACAAAGAACTTAATTTAATAGCATTATAATTTGCCTCTTGATAGTTTTTAGAAGCATCCAATACTCTCTTAGACTCAAATTTTTCTGCAGTAAAGCTCTTAATCACTAAGATCCCAGCAATATTATTCTCTAATCTGCTACTAATTTCACCAACTGCCTCTCTAACTTTTTGATAACGAGGAGAAATTAAATTTTGATAAAATAAACTC
>CACGSI010000081.1 GCA_902575715.1 uncultured SAR324 cluster bacterium | reverse complement strand
AAAAATTTTTCAAATTGATATTTCTTTATCATTTTAATTAATAAACACAAAAAAATATTATTAAATGAACAAACCTGAGTTTTTACCACTCAAGATTGCCATAATTGTAGTTTCTGACTCAAGGACAGAGCAAACTGACACCTCTGGTAAAAACCTAACAAATTTTCTTACAGAAGCAGGTCATTTTCTAGAGGAAAAATGTATAGTTCCAGATGATATTTATCAGATCCGTGCAGTAATTTCTCGCTGGATCGTTGATCCAAATGTAGATATTGTAATTAGCACTGGCGGTACTGGAATTACAGGCAGAGATGGGACTTTCGAAGCTGTGATACCATTATTTGACAAAGTTATTGAAGGATTTGGAGAAATTTTTCGTTGGTTATCTTATAATGAAATTTCAACTTCAACAATTCAATCTAGAGTCACAGCTGGCGTTGCAAACGGGAAATATATTTTTTGTTTACCTGGATCTGTATCTGCTTGCAAAACTGGATGGGAAAAAATCCTAATTAAACAACTTGATATACGTACAAAGCCTTGTAATTTAGCAGAACTTATTCCCAGACTTAAGGAGAAATAAAATGCAAAAATCACATTTATTTTTTTTAAAATTAATTTTTTTTTAAAAATATTAATTTTCTTAATAAGGTCTTGATTAAATTGACATAGACTTCAGATATTCCTTAATGACAGGAACTATTGATTGCATTCCATCTTCTCGCGGACAAAAAACTGGAACGCCCAAAATTGTCTCAAGTTTTTTTTGGTGAAAACGTAATTCTTTTGGAGATAGATTTAAAGAATTTAAAGTTAAAGCCAAAGTTTTTGATCCAAAAAGTTTAATTAATTCTAATTCTTCTTCAATTGGTGGAATGGGTAGGATCCTTCTATTATAATCCGCTAAAAAATACTCCTGTTTAGGAGCAAACTGTAATATCACACCTTTTGCCATTGCGCTACAAAGAAGTTCTGAACCACATGGACCCGATGGATTTCTTAAAGAAGACTGACCTTCAATTAAAATCAAATCAGGGTTTTCAATCTGGTCACATTTAACAATAGCAGATTCTAACTCTCCACTTACAAAATCATTAGGTGTAGAATCTAATATGAAACCATACTTACCACCCTGTATTTTACCCGTTTGACCAGTAAAAATCATTTCAGTATGAATTCCATTTTCGCAACATATATCTTTCAACCAAATTCCAGAAGTTCTTTTGCCTAAATTGCAATCTGTTCCTAATAAAGCAATTCTTGGAGCTTTGACTGTTGTAATTTTACCTGTCCAAAAGTTATAATCGTTAATACTTTTTGGTTTTCTAATATCGAGAAGTCTTGAATGATTTTTTTTTGCTTTTTTGACTATTTCAGGATCATCTACCAAATAGTTGTGAAGCCCGTTAACAATATGCATCCCATAAGAAATAGACTCTAGTAATTCCAAACGGAGTTCTTTCGGAATTATACCCCCAGAAGTTGCAACTCCAATAATTGCGTATATCCCTCTTAAACTACCAGCAGGAGTGATATTTAATTTTGAAATATAATAATTTTCAAAATTCTTTATTGTAGGAAATATTGGTATACCTAAATTGGTTCCTAGAGCCAATTCTCCAGCATCTTTCCCCGCAGAATTTTTATCAATTACTGCTAGAATTTTATATTTCTCTGATTTCCTTAAAAGACCAAAAGCAGTTTTTGCATTTCTTGGATTAAACAAACCAGATGTTAAAATTATGGCTAAATCTTTCAAACGTATTTATAAATTTTAATTCAATTCAAAAAATTTGATTAATTAAATAAAGGGATATTAACTTAATTTTATAAAGATTTTTTAAGTAAAACGGCATCTCCTTTTGGACTTTTAAAATAATTTTTTCTTCTGCCAATCTCCCTGAATCCTTTTTCTCGGTAGAGCGATATTGCCGGATAGTTAGATAAGTGCACTTCAAGAAAAATTGAAAATATATTTTTTTTTCTCGATAAATACTCTAAATGATCAATCATTAATTTTGCAAATCCTTTTTTTCTCCAATTAGGATGAATCCCTAATCTGAGTATTTCTAATTCTTGAAAAATAATATTAAATACTAAAATTCCGACAAAATTTTTTTTTGAGATTTCTAATAACCACCCATTAAAAAAAGAACCTCTTTTCATTTCTAGATAATCTTTCTCACTCCATGACGAATCAAAACATAGGTTATCCATTAAAGTCAATTCCTTTGCTGACGGGTTTGAAGAAAAATTAACTTTTTTTATAAGATTATTATGATGGGTAATCATTTTTTTTTTACAATTATAATTAAAAATAACTTGTAAGCTAAAAAGAGTTTCAATATATATATAGGGTTAATTTGTTTTCTAAACTATATAATACCTTTTTTGCAATTTCTATTCGAAAAAAACATTGTTTACTTATAAATTTAGTAATCAAAACATTCTTACTAATTCACTTGGCAACAAAAGAGGCCATTTCAAGGAGATTTTATGGCTGTAATTTCAATGAAACAATTTTTGGAAGCTGGTGTGCATTTTGGTCACCAAACAAAGCGTTGGCATCCTAAAATGTCCCCTTATATTTATGGCATAAAAAATGGGGTGCATGTCATAGATTTGCGACAAACTTTATCAAAACTTAAAGAAGCCTATGAATATATAAAAAATTCTGCTCAAGAAGGAAGGTTGCCCCTTTTTGTAGGTACAAAGACTCAAATTCAATCCATAGTAAAAGAAGAAGCTAGTCGCTGCGGCTGTCCGTATATTAATTTTAGATGGCTAGGCGGATTGCTTACAAATTTTGGAACAGTCAAACAATCAGTTGCTAGAATGAAATCATTTGAAGAATTAGCAGGAGAGGCTCGAAACTACGAGGGATTTATCAAAAAAGAAGCTCTAATAATGGAGAGAAAGCGATTGAAATTAGAACGGTCCTTAGGGGGAGTTAGAAATATGCATAGTATTCCTTCTATACTTTTCATAACTGATTGTCATAAGGAACAACTTGCTCTTAAGGAAGCCCAAAAATTAGGAATTACAGTTGTAGGTGTATCTGATACAAATTGCGATCCTACAGGCATAGATTATATGATTCCAGGAAATGATGACTCCCCTAGAGCAGTTTCACT
>CACGSI010000080.1 GCA_902575715.1 uncultured SAR324 cluster bacterium | reverse complement strand
TGGGCAATTAATAAGGCCATTTGATCTTTCAATAACTGGAAGGGGATTTTACTATTTAATTTACCCAGAAAAATCCTATAGAAAACCGTTGGTCAGATTATTTAAAAATTGGTTAATTGAAGAAATAAATACTTTTGAATCACAATAAATTTCTCTAGCAAATACGCAAATGGAATATTTAGAATGGATTGGACTAAGTCCAATAATTTCAATCTACGCTATTTTATGTATCTTTGTTTCCGCTGTAATTAGAGGATATAGTGGTTTTGGATTTTCTGCTTTGACTGTTTCAAGTTTATCTTTTGTTTTACCTCCAATAGAAATTATCCCTTTAGTATTTTTGCTTGAAATCGCTGCTAGTATTAATATGTTGCCGATGGTTTGGAAAGAGGTCGACTGGAAAATTCTAAAATGGTTAATTTTAGGCAATGTAGTTGGAACTCCTTTTGGAATTTTTTTATTAGTTAATATTAATCAGGAAATTATTCGCTTCACAATCTCAATCCTTGTTTTTTTTTCATGCATTCTTTTGCTAAGGCAGTTTAAATTTGGTTCTAATTTAGGAAAGTCCTGGACTCTTGGTGTTGGAAGTTTTTCTGGGGTAGTTAACGGTTCTACAGGAGTAGGTGGATTACCAGTTGCTATTTTTTTTCTTTCTGCCTCTGGGGGAGCCACTTTAACACGAGCTTCTTTGGTTGCATACCTATTTTTCTCAGATATCTACGCTTCACTTATATCCGGAACACAACATATAATATCTTTAGAACTTTTTTCGCGAACGTTAATATTCTTGGTACCCATGACAATAGGAATATACATAGGTCACAAAAATTTTGTTAAAACAACACAAAAATCATTTAGGAAATTTGTACTAATTTTTCTAGTTATCTTATCCTTAGCAGGAATTTTGAGAAGTATTCTTTCATATTAAGATTTAAAATATAATTTTATTTTATAAATTGTGATGAATTATACATTATTAATAGCTATTTTAAATTAATAAAACAGTACAAGCCAAAGAATTCTTTTTATCATCTAAAAACACTTAAAAATAATTTGTAATAATGAAAATCAAAAAAAAATTTCCTCACAAAATTCGTACAATAAAAAATATTTGGATTACTATGTCAGACAATTGCCGTTTGTCTTCACGAATATGGCTACCTGAAGATGCTGAAAGAACCCCTGTACCCGCAATTCTAGAATATATTCCTTACAGGAAAAATGATGGAACTGCACTTCGTGATTCAATATATCACCCATATTTTGCAGGAAATGGTTACGCCGCTATAAGGGTTGATATGAGAGGAAGTGGGGATTCAGAAGGAATAATGAAAGATGAATATCTAACTCAAGAATTGGAAGATGCATTATCTGTTATAAAATGGCTTGCAGTCCAACCCTGGTGCAATGGCAAAGTCGGTATGATGGGTAAATCATGGGGTGGGTTTAATTCATTACAAGTAGCATCATTAAATCCAAAAGAATTGAAAGCAATTATAACCGTTTGTTCTTCTGATAATAGATACGCAGATGATGTTCATTATAAGGGAGGTTGCGTCATGAGTACAGACATGCTCGGATGGGCAACCACCATGCTGGCATGGAACTCTAGACCTCCGGACCCTAAAGTTCTAGGAGCAAAATGGAAAGAGGTTTGGTGTTCAAGATTAGAGGAGACCCCGCTACTAGTAAAAACCTGGCTCAGTCACCAACATCGTGACAATTATTGGAAACATGGTTCTATTTGTGAAGATTTTTCTTCATTAAAATGTGCTGTTTATGCAGTTGGAGGATGGGCTGATCCATATAGTAATACTATTTTAAGAATGATGTCTGAACTCTCTTGTCCTCGCAAAGCATTAATCGGTCCATGGTCACATGAATATCCACAAAGAGCTTTACCGGGCCCTCAAATAGGATTTGCTCAGGAATGCTTAAGATGGTGGGATTACTGGCTAAAAGGTATTGATAATAGAATAATGGATGAGCCCATGATACGAGTATGGATGCCAGAAAGTGTTACTCCTAAAACTCATTATTTAGAAAGACCGGGAAGATGGGTAGCAGAAAAATCTTGGTCTCCTCATAAAAACAAAAAAAAATTAAAAGTTTTATTTTTGAATCGAAATGAGTTGAAAACAAGTATCGAACATGAACACCAACTTTTAGTTCCTATAAGTCAATCTGTCGGACTAAATGCCGGTGTATGGTTCCCAATGGGTAATCCTGGAGAATTCCCAGGTGATCAAAGATCTTCTGATGCAAATTCTCTATGTTTTGATTCAGAAATAAATTATCAAAATCAAGAAATTTTAGGAAATCCTGAGTTGAAATTATCTCTTTCAAGCAAAAGAAATAATGGTTTAATAGCTGCCCGCCTTTGTGATCTATCTCCCGATGGGTCATCACTATTAGTAAGTTGGGGTTTATTAAACCTAACACATTTCAAGAGTCATGAATTCCCTGAAGAGTTAATGCCGGGTAAACGATTTTCAGTAAATATAAAGTTAAATGCTTGTGCCCACTCTCTTAAAATAGGACATAAATGGAGACTTTCTCTTTCTTCCGCATATTTCCCTCACGCTTGGCCAAGCCCTGAATTATCAAAATTAAATATTTTCACTAATAGGGATACTTTTTTAAGACTTCCATATAGAAATAAAAATATTGAAGATGATAGACTTAAAAATTTTCCGGAACCTGAATGCAGTAAGCCTTTGGTCACAAAAAATATCAGAGAACCACAGTACAAAAAAACAATAAAACATGATGCGATTGAAAATTGTTTTTCAATAAAATACAAAGTTGATAATGGACGTTATATTCTCGTCGAAAACGGATTAGAAACAGAGGACATAAGTTGTGATACACTTTCGATAAAAGAACATGATCCCCTTTCATTGCATGTTCGCTGCGAACGTATATCAGAAATTGGAAGGGATAAATGGAATACCAGAGTAGAAGCATTAGGAGAAATGGAATCTTCCTTAGTAGATTTTATAATCCATTCCAAGCTTAAGGTCTTTGAAGGAGAAGAAATTATTTTTGAGAAGACATGGGATTTTAAAATACCTAGGAAACTCGTATAAAAAATCGTATTTTTAAATTTAAAACATCAAAAAACAATTTTTTTTAAAAAAATTTTTAC
>CACGSI010000079.1 GCA_902575715.1 uncultured SAR324 cluster bacterium | reverse complement strand
ATGTTTAGGCCAGCGTAAAAACTCCTGCCAACTATAATCTGGTATTTGAATATGAAGAGTTTTTGCAATACTCTCCATTTCCCAATAATTTGGTTCAAATGGTTTTTTTGAAGGTATAACTAATTTAGATCCTTTTCGAAAATTACAATTCTGACATGCTGTTACTACGTTTTTCCAAAGCATACTCCCACCCATACTTTTTGGAATTACATGGTCAATGGTTAGATCTTCAGAAGAGAAAGACCGCTGACAATACTGACAATGGAATCTATCTCTTAAAAAAATATTCCTACGAGAAAAATTTACCTTACCTCTTCGATAGTGGAAATTTGCCATAATTACAACACTTGGAACTTTTAAAGAAATATTCTGAGAATGACATATCCAATCGTTATAGGATCGAAGAACCTTAACTTTTTCTAAATATAAGGCTTTTATAGCTTGTTTCCAACTTATTGTGCTTAAAGGCCAGAGGTTGAGTGGATTACCATCTCGATTTAGCAAAAGGACTTCTTTCATAATTTAAAAAATATTTTTTAAGCCAACATATATCTCACGCATAATTTTAACGCAGAAAATTACTAAGAACTGTATGTAAAATTCCTCCATTTTTATAATATTCAATTTCTACCTTTGTATCCAACCTACAAGTGACTTTAATTTTGAGCATATCTATTTTAAGAGTTAAATCTTGATTTGCTTTCAAATTTTCATTTATACCAATTATTGAGTATTCTTCTTCTCCGTTTAGACCTAATGATTTGTGAGATTGACCTTCTTTAAATTGAAGAGGTAAAACTCCCATCCCAATAAGATTAGATCTGTGTATCCTTTCAAAACTCGATGCCACAACAGCTTTTATTCCAAGTAAAGCAGTCCCTTTAGCAGCCCAATCACGAGAAGATCCCGTACCATATTCTTCTCCAGCAAGCACAATTAGTGGAGTAAATTTTTCTTTATATTTTTTTGAAGCTTCAAAAATATTCATAATTTCACCAGAAGGTATCAATTTAGTAAAACCTCCTTCTTTTCCAGGAATAAGCTCATTCCTCAAACGGACATTCCCAAAAGTACCTCGAGTCATTACTTTATCATTTCCACGCCTTGAGCCATAGGAATTGAAATCTTTAATTGCGACACCTTTTTCCAATAAATATTCTCCAGCAGGAGTTTCACTTGAGAATAACCCTGCAGGGGAAATATGATCCGTTGTGATTGAATCTCCAAGCTTAACCAAAACCCTAGCTCCAGAAATATTTTCTAATTTTTTTTGACTTTTGTTAAAATTATTAAAAAAGGTGGATTTTGAATGTATGTAGAATTTTCATCCCATTCGTAAACATTTCCAACACTTGCCTTAATTGAATTCCAAATTTTAGAACTTTTTTCAACATTTTTATATTTATTTTGATACATTTTACTATTTATCATTTCCGCTACACGTTCAATTTCAGATTCGCTTGGCCAAATGTCTTTTAAAAATACCGGCTTACCTTCTTTATCAGTACCCAAAGAATCTTTACTTAAATCTATACAAACTGTTCCGGCAATTGCAAATGCAATAACAAGTGGAGGACTAGCCAAGTAATTAGCTTTAACATGTTGACTAATCCTCCCTTCAAAATTTCTATTCCCAGACAATACTGATGCAACTACTAAATCACCTTCATCAATTGCAGTGACAATTTTTTTGCTTAAAGGGCCTGAATTCCCTATACATGTTGTGCATCCATATCCGACATTATGAAAACCTAATTCTTCAAAGTAATCGATAAGGCCCGTTGCTTTAAGATAATCTGTAACCACTCTTGATCCTGGAGCAAAAGAAGTTTTTACCCATGGTTTACGTTTTAGGTTCATTTCAACAGCTTTTTTAGCTAGAAGCCCTGCAGCTAACATTACGTATGAGTTACTGGTATTAGTACAAGATGTAATTGCTGCAATCACTACTGATCCATGATTTAATTTTTCTGAAGGGGAATCATTTCCAAGTACATTTTTTTTTAATCTATAATTTCTCAAACCGAATCCACCTTCTTGAGCAGGACTGCTCATAATTTTTTGCCAGCTAGATTTTAAATTTGAAAGATTAATCAAATCTTGTGGACGCTTTGGACCTGCAAGTGCTGGTTCAACTGAGGATAAATCAAGTTCAATAATCTTAGTAAATGTAGGTTCTATAGTATCATTTGTTCTAAACAATCCCTGTTTTTTACAATACCTTTCAACTAGATCTACCATGGGACCCGGGCGGCCAGTAGATCTTAAATAATTCAATGTTTCATCATCTACTGGAAAAAAACCAATTGTCGCGCCATACTCCGGTGCCATGTTAGACAAAGTGGCACGATGTACAAGTGGCAAATTATTTAAACCTGTTCCAAAAAATTCAACAAATTTTTCAACAACTCCTTCTTCACGCAATACTTTTACTACTCGCAAAACCAAATCTGTAGATGTTACACCATGATTTAATTCTCCTAACAAACGAAAACCAATTACTTCTGGTAAACGCATATAAATAGGGTGACCAAGCATTACAGATTCAGCCTCAATTCCCCCAACTCCCCAACCAATAACTCCCAATCCATTAATCATAGTAGTGTGTGAGTCAGTGCCTACAAGTGTATCAGGGAAACATTCTCCATCCCTAAAATGAACCACACTAGCTATTTTTTCTAAATTAACTTGATGGACGATACCTACTCCTGGAGGATATACATTAAAATTTTTAAATGCTTGTTTACCCCATTTTAAAAATTCATATCTTTCACGGTTACGTTCAAACTCGATTTCCATATTTTTTTTAAGAGCATCTGATTTACCAAAGACATCGACTTGGATTGAATGATCTATTACTAAATCCACTGGGACTCTAGGATTTATCAAACTAGGATCTTCCTCAATAGTCAACATGGCTGTTCTTAACGAGGCTAAATCCACGATTGCGGGAACGCCAGTAAAATCCTGTAAAAGTACTCGAGTTGGTGTAAAAGGAATTTCAGTTTTAGTACTTTTATTTTTTTCCAAATTAATAATTTGTTCAATGTGATGCGGAAAAACAATTTTATAATCTATGTTGCGTAATGTTTGTTCAAGAAAAACTTTTATGGAAAAGGGAAGATTATCTAAATTACCCATACCTGAATTTTGTAACTTTTCGAGGCTATAAA
>CACGSI010000078.1 GCA_902575715.1 uncultured SAR324 cluster bacterium | reverse complement strand
AGGATCAGGTAAAACAACTTTAGCTCAAATATTAATGAGGTTCTGGGATCCCGAGAAAGGATCAATAACATTAAATGGAAAAGAGTTAAAATTGTTTAATCTCGATGAGTTAAGATCTAAAATTGCTTTAGTTTCTCAAGACACTTACTTATTTAATAATTCTCTTCGAGAAAATATATTGATAGCAAAACCTAATGCCAGTGAATCCGATTTATCAAAAGCAATCAAATTGTCGGCATTAAAAGAAGTAGTAGATAGCCTTCCAAAAGGACTTGAAACTTTGGTAGGAGAAAGGGGTTCTAACCTTTCAGGAGGTCAAAGGCAAAGAGTCTCTATTGCAAGAGCATTTCTTAAAGATGCTCCAATTTTGATTCTAGATGAAGCAACTTCTCACCTGGACACTATAAGCGAATTCACTGTTCATAAATCACTCAGCAAACTTAAGAAAGAAAGAACAACTCTAATAATAGCACACCGACTCTCAACAATAAAAGACGCAGAAAAAATAATAGTTTTAAATAATGGTTGTGTGGCAGAAACTGGTTCGCATATAGATCTTATAAAAAAAAATGGAATATACAAACAACTTGTTTCAAAACAACTAGGAATTACTAATAAAAAATAATTGAATAATTTTAATTTGCTGATGGAGGAGTATAAGCTGATTGCATCTGTTTTAAATTTTTTCTTATTGAATCAACTGATACTGCCTTAATTGCAATCATTACGTCAAAATCACCTGATAGCATAGCTCCCCCTTTAGCTGCAATTGCTTGTTCTGAATCTCCTTCTACGATTAATATAAAATCAAATTCACCTTCAGTAATATCATAAGAAATAAATTTACATCCCATAGCTTCACAAGCTTTTTTTACGATAGCTTCTCTATTAGATGCTCCAGTTAATAAGCCATCTATTCCCTGTTGACTAAAATTGCCCATCACATAATATCTAGACATTTGGTACCTTATTATATTTTATAATTTAAAAAAATAAATCTTCACTACACTTAAAATAACTACATCTATACCAAACTTTCAAATAAATAGTCAACATGTACTTTTCATTAATTTTAAATTTAGATGATCAAAATTAAACGAATCAACATTTTTTAATGGAAAGATTTATATATATTTTTGAAAATAATATTAAAATATTTATAATAATTATATTTAAAATTAAAAGATATAGATATTTTTTACATGGAATCAAGAAAATCTCTTATATTTACCCCTTTGTTTATTTCTGGGTGTTTAATTCTTCTAATAAGCTTTGCTATTAGAGCTACTTTTGGTTTATTCCAAATACCAATATCCGAACATTTTGGATGGCTAAGAACAGAGTATTCACTCGCAATAGCAATTCAGAACCTTTCATGGGGAATTGGTCAGCCTATATTTTGCGCTATTGCTGAAAAATTTGGAGATCGTAAAGCAATTGCTATTGGGGCAATTACTTATGCTGTAGGATTAGTTCTAAGTAAATATGTAGTTTCTCCAGAATCCCATCAATTCTTGGGATTTTTGATAGGTTTTGGAATAGCTGGAACTGGATTCGGAGTAATTCTCGCAGTCGTGGGAAGAACAAGTACACCAAATAATCGTTCCCTCGCACTTGGAATTGCTACTTCAGCAGGTTCAGCTGGTCAAATTATTGGACCTCCAATAGCAAATAAACTTCTAGAAAATATGTATTGGGGTGACGTTTTTTTAATCTTAGCAGTTTCAATACTTATAATTTTAATTTTGACGCCTCTAATAAATACTGATATCACTGAAGATAAAAAAACACTTGAAGAGAACCTAGCCGATGTTTTAAAAAAAGCTATTAGTGATCCGAGCTATATAATGCTTTTTTTGGGTTTTTTTTCATGTGGATTCCAATTAGCATTCATAACCGCTCATTTCCCTGCATTTGTAACAGAAATGTGTAGTGCAATTCCACAAAGTAGTATTTTAAGAAGCATGGGAGTTTCTTCTGTATCATCATTAGGAGCTTTTTCAATAGCCGTAATTGGAATAACCAACCTTATAGGAACAATCTTAGCTGGGGCCTTGGGCAATAATTATTCTAAAAAAAATCTACTCTCTCTTATCTATGTAGGAAGAACTGTTGCATCTTCAGTGTTCATACTTAATCCAATTACACCTGATACAGTAGTAATGTTTTCAGCTATAATGGGTGCACTGTGGTTAGCTACTGTCCCTTTAACATCAGGTATCGTAGCTCAAATTTATGGACTCAAATATATGGGAACATTGTATGGTTTAATTTTTCTATCGCATCAAATTGGATCATTTGTAGGAGTTTGGCTTGGAGGATTGTTTTATGATCTTTACGGTTCTTACGACGTGGTGTGGTGGGTAGGAATTGGAGTTGGATTATTTTCTGCGATAATTCACTTGCCAATAAAAGAATCCCCTATTGAAATTAGGTTAAAAAATATTTCTTAATTGCAATTTTTTTTAAAATATTTTCTTATGTCATTGATTCTTTCAGTTTCTTTTTTGAGAAATTCAAATTAATTATTGCACCTGACATATGAGGATTAATTTTTAACCCTTTTTCCAAAACTTTTATTGCTCCTAACCAATCTTCCTTTGACATACGTATTAAGCCTTGACCAGAAAGTGCACCAAAATGTCTAGGTTCTAATTCAAGAGTACGCATAACATCATTTTCTGATTCTTCAAATCTTCCCATGAGGTAAAGAACAGTAGCTCGTTTATTCCAACCCTCAGCAAATTTAGGTTCTAATTTAATTATTTTGCTAAAATAAGCAAATGCTCTTTCAAATTCTTGATTTTTCATTGCTTCTAAACCCAAAAACAGTTTTTTTTGTACTTTTGGATTTTTATGTTCCATCCAAATATTCCAAATTTGTATCTCAAAAAATGATGCTTCATCAGAATCATTTGTCGATTTAAGATTTTTAAATAAGCCATTTAGCCTTGAATCATTTTGATCTGCCTTTAATTGATTAGTCACATTTTGAATACAAATATTTAAAAAAATAAATATTGTTATATTTAAGATTATTTTTTTTTTATTAAAGGAATTTGACATTTGATAATTATTTATTTAAAAAAAATCAGTAGGGTAAAATTCTAGTTTTTCAAAATTAACTTAAATTTTAAAACATACAAATGCTTTGACGTTAAAAAGTATTTTTAAACAACAAA
>CACGSI010000077.1 GCA_902575715.1 uncultured SAR324 cluster bacterium | reverse complement strand
AATTTATGAATGTCAGTGTAACCATTATTGGACATAATGAAGTAAATCATTTAATAGAGTTACTACCACAACTAAATTGGGCTGATGAAATAGTCTATGTTGACTGTGAAAGCAAAGATAATTCATTAAATGTAGCCAAAACTAATGGTTGTCGCGTATTTTCTCGTCCAAACAACTATAACCTTAACGTAAACAAAAGCTATGCTATTGAGCAAGCAATATACGAATGGATATTTTACATCGATCCTGATGAACGCATCTCAGAAAAATTAGGAACAGAAATTAAAAAAGTAATTAAAAATACAAATAATTCAGCATTTAAATTAAACCGCAGAAATCATTGCTTTGGAGTATGGCTAAAAAACGGGAGTCAGTATCCAGACGTACAAATTAGGTTATTCCGAAAAAATTCTGCAACTTTTCCAAATAAACACGTTCATGAAAAATTATCGATAAAGGGGAATTTAGGTATTTTAGAAAATGACTTGCATCACTTCCCATACACCGATATTAGTCAGTTTTTAAGGAAATTTGATTTCTATACTGGAATTGAAGCTTCTTATCTTCTAAATTCAGGAACAAGAGTAACATTTTTTAATTCCATAAAATTTTTAATATTTAAACCACTAACAAGGTTTGTAAGACGGTATATTGTAAAAGGAGGTTTCAGAGATGGTTTGCCCGGTCTATTCTTTGCAATTTTTGATGCTCTTAATTTTGTAGTAAGATATGTGAAACTTTGGGAATACACAAAAATTTCAAAAAAAATAAAAAATACTTAAATTTTTATCGAAGACTACATGGTTTTTTAGACGCGATCGCATTTCTTAAGAATTTTACTATACATTGAGTAATATCTTTAGATTGAATAGTTTTTTCTAGGGATTTAATTCCCTCCGCAAAAACATATTCTCCTATATTTTTTTTACGTAAAACCATCAAATCTTTTGAAAAAGATTTAGTAAATTCAGGGTGACCTTGAAATGTTAGAATATGATTTTCTACAAGAAAAGATGCATAAGGGCAAAAATCACTACCAGCTAACAATTCTGCCCCTACTGGAAGTTTAGTAACTTGATCCTGATGAGAGGCAAGAATAGAAAAATTATTTAATACAGGAATAAACCAAGACTTTGAGACGATTTTATTATATTTTTGGACCCCTACTCCCCAACCTTGCGGAGCCAATTCTGTTTTTCCGCCAAGTGCTTTAGCAATAATTTGGTGACCAAAACATATTCCTATCAGAGGAAATTTTAATTTGTTTAATTCTCGCACATATTTTTCAAGTTTTTCAATCCAATCCTCTTTATCATAAACACTATAACGACTGCCTGTAATTAAATACGCATCACATTCATTAGCAGATATAGGATATTGGTTAAACTGAACATCATAATTTTTAAATTCAAAACTTTTATCAATATCTTTAAATATTGATATAAACATCTCTGGATAATTGCCATGAGATCGTCTAAATTCAATATTTGTAGAATCACATTTTAAAATACCAATCCTCATAAACTAAAATATATAATTAATTTGAATATTCACTATTAAATAAAATAGTAATTCAAATTAGTTTAAAATATTATCAATTTCAATTTCAAAGACAATTTTTATGTAAATAATCTTTTCAAAAATAGATCTATCTTAAAAAATATATAAGAAAATATGTAATGTAGAATTTTTCAATAACTTTAAAAAAAATTTTTGGGAATTTGATAGAAGTGAATTTATATAGATGATATTTTTCTAAATCAAAATCATAGGAATTTTTTAAAGAATATATCAATTATCTAATGGCAAAATAATCTGTTCCTTTTTTTAAATTTATTATTTTAACAAATCAAAATTCCTAAACTCTTTATTTGTTTAAATTTTAAAACATATTGACCAAAAAGTTACATGAATTTTCATGCCCATTCTTGATCCATTTGATTAACTTTATTTTTCAATTCTGAAATAGCTAGCTCAACAAGAGAGGATGCTATAGATTTTTCTAAAGCATTTTTAACTGAACTAGAAACTATTTCTTTCAATTCTTCTTCAGTGAAACTAAATGCTTCAGATTCTTGGATTTTTTCTTGATCTTCATTTAAATCTTCATATTTTTCTTCTTGAATTTCTGATTTACGATCAAAATTCATGAAGGCATTCTCAGCATCATCCCAATTATCAAAAACATCTTCATCAAGATCCAATCCTTCAGCTTGCTCGCCTTTTTCATCATCATACTCTTTTTCAATGCCTAAACCTATAGATTCTATCTCTTGCTCTTCTAAATCTATTTCTTTTTCTTGATCTTCTAAAAGCAACTCTTCCTCTTCTATCTCCTTCTCTGCTGCAGATATTTCTTCCGCTGATAAATCCAATCCTTCTTCTATCTCTTCTTCCTCTGAAGATATCTCTTCACCTGATAAATCCAATCCTTCTTCTATCTCTTCCTCTTCTGAAAATATCTCTTCACCTGATAAATCCAATCCTTCTTCTATCTCTTCCTCCTCTGAAGATATCTCTTCACTTAAAAACTCTAATCTTTCCTCTTCTCCAACTTCCTCATCAAGTTCTTCCATTTGGGTACTCAATTCTTCTAATTCATCAAGACTGGATTCGTCAATTTCTTTTTCCACTTTGAAACTGTCTTGAACCATCGATTTTATTTCCTGATCGCTTTTTGAGTCCATCGATCCTTCTAAACCTATAGTGCTTTCTAGTTCTGATTTTTCCAAATTTACCGAAACTTCAAAACTATTCTCGTCTTTCAGTTTTTGATCTGTTAAAAGTACATTATCAAGATTATTAACTCCATTTAAATTTTGTTGCAGATCTTCTTCTATTTCAATCTTATCCATTTCATCTAAAATAGTAGACATATCCTTGTTTGTTTCATCTAATTTAGGTAACGTAATATCGGAAGAATCTCCAAAGGAAGAAAGATTCTTTGGGAATTCTGGTTTAAAATCAGAGTCCGCCAGATTAATGTCTTTTAATCCTTCTCTAGGCGTCTGGTGATAAAGATCTAAATCCTCTGGACGCTCCCATGTTTCAATATTTTCTTTAAAATCATTTACCTCAAGATCAATTTCATTCATTCCTGTTCTTAATTTTTCACCATTTCCTTCTTTTCTATTAGAAAGCCGATTTTCAGCAAATTGGTTTTCTAGACCAGAATTTTTAAGTTCTTCCAAACCATC
>CACGSI010000076.1 GCA_902575715.1 uncultured SAR324 cluster bacterium | reverse complement strand
TCCATTAAGGTTTCTAAAATTGAATGAATTTTTGGAATAGTAGAAAAGAATGTACTTGCTTCTTTAACAGTCATTTGAAGAATGTCATTTATTGTTTTGTTTTTGTAGAGAATTTGTAATGTTTCCAAATTGAAACGCTTCCCTCTACAAGTATCACAAGGAATTTGCACATCACTTAAAAATTGCATTTCTATTGTTTTCAATCCTGCTCCTTGACAATCTTCACATCGACCACTCTTGACATTGAAAGAAAAGCGACCTTTTTTGTATCCTCTTGCCTTTGCTTCAGGCATCATTGATAATAAATCTCGTATTGGATCGAGAACTTTAGTATAAGTAGCAGGGTTACTTCTTGGAGTACGTCCAATAGGTGCTTGATCAATCTTAATCACTTTGTCGATATTTTCGATCCCAGTAATTTGTTTATAAGCCCCTGGTTTTTCTTTGAAATGGGGGATTAACCTTTTCGATAAAACTTTTTTAAGAATACCATCTATTAATGATGATTTCCCTGAACCAGAAACTCCCGCGACTGCAATGAAAACTCCAACGGGGAAGTCACAGTTTATATTTTTTAGATTATTAAAATTAGCACCTAAAATCTTAATTTTCTTTTCTGTTATGTGTCGTCTTTTTTCTGGAACTATGATTTTTTCGTTTCCTGAAAGGAATCTACCTGTAATCGATTCAGAAGAATTAAGTATATTAGCTAGTGAACCTTGAGCTGTTATGTGGCCACCTTTTTGTCCTGCGACTGGTCCAATATCAACCAGATGATCAGCGGATTCGATAGTCTCTTCATCGTGTTCTACTACTAAAACAGAATTCCCACGGTCACGAAGTTTTTTTAAGGTATTAATTAGTTTTTTGTTGTCACTTTGATGAAGTCCTATTGAGGGCTCGTCGAGAACATATAAAATTCCTTGTAGTCCTGATCCAAGCTGGGACGCTAGTCTTATTCTTTGACCTTCTCCTCCTGATAAAGTTGATGCTGATCTTTCAAGAGTTAGATAACCTACTCCTACATCATTTAGAAAATCTAAACGATTGATAATTTCACGAAAAATATCCTTACCAATTTTTTTTTCATATTCATTAAGTTTTATATTCTTAAAAAAATTAACTGAAGCTTCTATCGATTCAGTCGAAAGGGAATCGATATTGTGGCCGTGAAAGAGAACAGAGAGAGCGGATTTTTTTAGTCTTTTACCTGAACATTCTTGACAAATAGAAGTATATTGAAATTTTTCAAGTGGACCCTTTACAAATCTATATACAAATTGCATTATAGGAATAATTCCCGCCCATTTTTTTTCTTGAATTTTTTTTAAAAGTTGTGATGGATAACGAAAAATATTTCTTACACCTAATTTCATTTTTGTATTTCCGTATAGAATAATCTGTCTATCTTCAATAGGTAGTTCTTTCCATGGTTTTTTTTCATCAATTTCAAAAATTTTGAGTAAAAGTGTAAGATGTCTTTGATCTATTTTCGTATATAGTAAATTGCCTCTTTCAGAAAAACATTGAATTGATCCCTCGCATATTGATAATTCTTTATTACAAATTTTTTCTTCTGTAAAAGTATTTGTATGACCTAGACCATTGCATTGATTACAAGCTCCTTGAGGTGCATTAAAAGAAAATAAACGTGGTTCCATCTCTGGTAATGCTATTTGGCAATTTGGACAAGCCATAGCTTGGCTAAACAATTGGTCTGTAGGAGGAAATTTTTCAATTCTATGGAATGTTTCGTCATTCTTGAAATTTTTTGGGTAATTTAAAATGGCTAATCCATTACTTAATGAAAGTGCTTTTTCTACTCCCTCTGTAAATCGGCCTTTTTCATTAGTAGTTATTTTAAGTCTATCTACTACTAAATCAATTGTATGTTTTTCATAACGTGCCAATTGGATTTTTTCATCAAGCCTTCGAATTTCACCATCTATTCTAGCTCTTACAAAACCTTCAGCGGCCCATTCTTCAAGTTCTTTACGGTATTCTCCTTTTCGTTCCTGTACCATTGGAGCAAGGATTAGACACTTTTGGTTAAGTGCATCCACAAATGCAAAATCTGTAATTTGATCTGCAGTTTGGGATGTAATAGGCGTTCCACATTCAGGACAATGAGGCTTACCTAAGCGAGCAAAAAGAAGTCTGTAGTGATCATAAATTTCTGTTACAGTACCAACGGTAGATCGAGGGTTCCTATTAACTGATTTTTGGTCTACAGAAATTGTTGGACTTAACCCATCTATATGTTCGACTTTTGGCTTATCTGATTGACCAAGAAATTGACGAGCATATGCAGATAGTGATTCGACAAAACGTCGTTGACCTTCTTTAAAGATGGTGTCAAAAGCGAGAGAAGATTTTCCTGAACCACTTACTCCAGTAAATACTGTTAGTGTTTCTCTTGGAATATTGAGATTGATGTTTTTTAGATTATGTTCGGATGCTCCAATAATTACAATCTGATCTGCTTTTTCTTCGGGCATTTACAAGAAATTTATATTCTTTGATTAAAAGAAGTAATATTTTTTAATGTTGTTAACTAAATAATTATGGCAGGATTAATTGCTAGCAACAAGATAGATTTAGGAAAAAGTAGAACATTTTAATCCAATAATTTTCAATTCTTTCAAAAATAAAATTGTTGACCAGAATTTACTGAAAATGTAAAACTAGCTTGAAAGATATTTATGAATCAAAAAATATAATTAACATTTAAAAAAAACTTTATGAAATCTTTACCTGATCAAGCACGAGTAGTTATTATTGGAGGAGGAATAATTGGATGTAGCTTGGCATATCATTTGACTAAATTTGGATGCAAAGACGTCATTATACTTGAAAGAAAGTCCCTTACTTCTGGTACAACATGGCATGCTGCTGGCTTAATAGGACAGTTACGTGCTACTAAAAATTTGACCAAACTTGCTCAATATACAAGTGAACTTTATTCTAAATTAGAAAAAGAAACTGGACAGAGTACGGGTTTCAAACAAAATGGTTCCGTAAGTGTTGCATCTGATAAAGAGCGGTTTGAAGAACTCAAACGCGGAGCTTCAATGGCAAAGTGTTTTGGATTAGAAGTAGAAGTTATATCCCCTAGTGAATTAAATGAATTACATCCTTTTTTAAATATAGATGATCTTGTCGGAGCAGTATTCTTACCTAAAGATGGACAAATTAATCCAGT
>CACGSI010000075.1 GCA_902575715.1 uncultured SAR324 cluster bacterium | reverse complement strand
AGAGGTGTTATGTGTCCTATTGAAAGGGTATTGACAGTTGAGTTGGCATCTACATCAAGACCTAAACTATTTGATGAGGTACTTGCACTGTCAAGTGTAATTGGATTCAACACAAGCTTACTTGCAGCATTGTTAAGAGTCATTCCTCCACTAGTGAATGTTCCGCCTCCAGTCAAGGTGATGGTATTTGCTCCAACTCCTATTGCTGTTCCAGAATAGGTAAGGTTCTTTCCTGCTGCTACATCTATTGTTATGTCTGCACTATGGGTAAGCGTACCTGATACTGTGGCTGTCTTATCTGCATCCAATATTCCGCCGCTCATTGCAATAGTAGAAGCAAGTGTTCCTGTCTCATTTAGCTTTATCGATCCTGCCGATACATCAACTCCTCCGGAAAGTGTCACTCCCTGTGCTATCGATACCGGTGTTGTATGCCCAACCTCAAAAGCTGTAACTGTTGAGTTTGCATCTACATCAAGACCTGAACTGTTTGCAGTTGTAACTGCCTTGTTCAACGTAATTCCATTCAAAAGAATCTTACTGTTGGCGTTGTTCAGGGTCATTACTTCACTGCTGAGACTTCCTCCTCCAGATAATGTCAATGTGTTTGCTCCAAGGGCAAGTCCTCCTGCCTGACTCAATGTAAGGGTATCTGCCACCTTAATTTCTGAGTCTGCTGTAATACCAACTGTACCATCCAGCGTAAGGCTGTCTGCTGAATTGAATGTTCCTCCTGCAAGTTCAATGTCTCCCGTATACTTACCTTCTCCTGATGTGATCATCTCTCCGCCAGGATTAAGGTTCAACTGACCGGCAAGTGTTACACCTGCTCCTCCAATTGAGAGATAACTTACTGCACTCAAGTCATAATCTCCCATCGTTGCTGAAGCAGTAACAGATAATCCTTTATTTTGGCTAGATGCTGCCGTTCCATCTATATCTCCCAATGCTGTAATACCTGAAAGGGATAGTAGACTGTCTGCATTGTTCAATACAAGGGCATTGGTATTACTTAGAGTTCCGCCTCCGCTAAGAGTGAGGGTGTTTGCTCCTAGGACAACCGATGCTCCGGAATAGGTCAGAGTCTTGTCTGTCAATACATCTACTGTTATATTGCCTGACTGGGTAAGTGCTCCTGATAAGCTGGAAGTCTCATCTACATCCAATGTTCCCCCTGACATTGAAACTGTAGATGCAAGGGTTCCTGTCTCGTTAAGTTTTATCGAACCTGCTGAGACTGTGATTGCTCCATCTAGTGAAACTCCACCTGCTATTGACAATGGTGTTATGTGACCGATTGCAAGAGCATTGACCGTTGAGTTTGCGTCTACATCCAATCCCAAACTATTTGATGAGGTACTTGCAATATCCAATGTAATTGGATTCAACACAAGCTTACTCTGGGCATTATCCAGAATAATACCGCCGCTCGCAAAGTTACCTCCTCCAGTCAGAGTAATGGTATGTGCTCCTACACTGATACCAGTTCCGGAGTAGGTGAGGCTCTTGCCTGCTGCTACATCTATTGTTATGTCTGCACTATGAGTAAGTGTACCTGATACTGTTGCAGTCTCATTTGCATCCAATGTACCACCACTCATCCCAACATTAGATGCAAGTGTTCCTGTCTTATCTAACTTTAATGAGCCTGCTGTTACATTAATTGCTCCAGATAATGTTCTGTTTGTTTTAATTGATAAAGGTGTTATGTGCCCAATTGCAAGGGTATTGACAGTTGAGTTCGCATCTACATCTATTCCCTCACTTGCTATTGAAGTACTTGCACTGTCAAGTGTGATGGAGTTGAGAACAAGCTTGCTATCTGCATTGTCAAGAGTCATTCCGCCACTAGTGAATGTTCCACCTCCGGTCAAGGTAATAGTATTTGCTCCAACTCCTATTGCTGTTCCAGAATAGGTAAGGTTCTTTCCTGCTGCAACATCTATTGTTATGTCTGCACTATGGGTAAGCGTACCTGATACTGTGGCTGTCTTATCTGCATCCAATATTCCGCCGCTCATTGCAATAGTAGAAGCAAGTGTTCCTGTCTCATTTAGCTTTATCGATCCTGCCGATACATCAACTCCTCCGGAAAGTGTCACTCCCTGTGCTATCGATACCGGTGTTGTATGCCCAACCTCAAAAGCTGTAACTGTTGAGTTTGCATCTACATCAAGACCTGAACTGTTTGCAGTTGTAACTGCCTTGTTCAACGTAATTCCATTCAAAAGAATCTTACTGTTGGCGTTGTTCAGGGTCATTACTTCACTGCTGAGACTTCCTCCTCCAGATAATGTCAATGTGTTTGCTCCAAGGGCAAGTCCTCCTGCCTGACTCAATGTAAGGGTATCTGCCACCTTAATTTCTGAGTCTGCTGTAATACCAACTGTACCATCCAGCGTAAGGCTGTCTGCTGAATTGAATGTTCCTCCTGCAAGTTCAATGTCTCCCGTATACTTACCTTCTCCTGATGTGATCATCTCTCCGCCAGGATTAAGGTTCAACTGACCGGCAAGTGTTACACCTGCTCCTCCAATTGAGAGATAACTTACTGCACTCAAGTCATAATCTCCCATCGTTGCTGAAGCAGTAACAGATAATCCTTTATTTTGGCTAGATGCTGCCGTTCCATCTATATCTCCCAATGCTGTAATACCTGAAAGGGATAGTAGACTGTCTGCATTGTTCAATACAAGGGCATTGGTATTACTTAGAGTTCCGCCTCCGCTAAGAGTGAGGGTGTTTGCTCCTAGGACAACCGATGCTCCGGAATAGGTCAGAGTCTTGTCTGTCAATACATCTACTGTTATATTGCCTGACTGGGTAAGTGCTCCTGATAAGCTGGAAGTCTCATCTACATCCAATGTTCCCCCTGACATTGAAACTGTAGATGCAAGGGTTCCTGTCTCGTTAAGTTTTATCGAACCTGCTGAGACTGTGATTGCTCCATCTAGTGAAACTCCACCTGCTATTGACAATGGTGTTATGTGACCGATTGCAAGAGCATTGACCGTTGAGTTTGCGTCTACATCAAGTCCTAAATTATCTAATGAAGTGCTGGCCTTGTTCAATGTAATGTCATTCAGGAGTAGTTTACTGTTAGCATTATTCAAGACAAAGGCATTGGTATTACTTAGAGTTCCACCCCCGCTTAGGGTAAGGGTGTTTGCTCCAAGATTTAATGATGCTCCTGAATAAGCTAGTGTCTTGTCTGTCAATACATCTATTGTTATGTCGCCTGACTGAGTAAGTGC
>CACGSI010000074.1 GCA_902575715.1 uncultured SAR324 cluster bacterium | reverse complement strand
TTTTAATCCTTGATACCATCATATATTCTTATCTAAATAATTATTACATTATATTAATTCCACAATAAGATCTAACACTTTATAACCAAAAAAATCCCTTTCATTAAATATTACTTTTTTCTAGGATAAAAAAATGTCGGATTATATCCCACAAAAAATTGAAGAAAAATGGCAAAAATACTGGGAAGAAAATGGTTTTTTTGACTATTCATCCACATCCAATAAACCTAAATATTATATGCTAACAATGTTACCATATCCTTCTGGAGATTTACACATAGGACATTGGTATGCCATGGCACCTTCAGACACATACGCAAGGTTTAAAAAAATGCAAGGGTTTGAAGTATTTTTCCCAATAGGGTTTGATTCATTTGGCCTTCCTGCAGAAAATGCAGCTATTAAAAATAATATTCATCCTAAGCACTGGACTTACAAGAATATTGAAAGAATGCAAAAACAACTCCGCACTATGGGAAATATGTTTGCCTGGAAAAACGAAGTTATTACATGCGATCCAGAATATTACAAATGGAGTCAATGGTTTTTTTTAAAAATGATGGAAGAAGATTTGGCCTATAGAGAGCATGCTCCCGTTGATTTTTGTACTAATTGTCAGACAACTTTAGCTCGTGAGCAGGTCTGGGGTGAAGACAGAATTTGTGAACGCTGCCAAAATCCTGTAATTAAAAAGAAATTGAATCAATGGAAATTAAGAATAACTAAATATGCTGATGAATTACTAAATTTTAAAGATTTAGACTGGCCAGAAAGAGTTTGTACTATGCAGGAAAACTGGATTGGCAGAAGTGAAGGAGTTGAATTTTCATTGAAGGTTTTTGATCAAAACAACCTAGATTTTAGAGTATTTACAACTAGGCCAGATACTGTTTTTGGGATGACTTTTTGTGTTCTTGCTCCAGAACACGAGCTTGTAGAAAAGATTACAACTCCTGAACAACTAAATGATGTAAATTCTTACGTAAAAGAAGCTTCACGTAAAAACGAAATCGAACGTACATCAGAAAAATTAGAAAAAGATGGAGTATTCACTGGGGCATATGCGCTAAATCCTCTGAATAATGAAAAAGTTCCAATTTGGATCGCAGACTATGTTCTCGCTTCATACGGTACTGGAGCTATAATGGCTGTACCTGGTCATGATGAAAGAGATTTTAATTTTGCTCGAAAATATAATTTACCAATCAAAGTTGTTATAGTCCATGAATCACAAAAAAATTCCATCCCAAAAAGCCCAGATATTGAAGGACCTATCTTACAAAAAGAAAATTCCATAATGGTAAACAGCTCATACTTTGATGGTCACGTTTGGCCAAAAAGCTTTAAAATCATAGCTGAAAAAATGGAAGCGATGGGAATAGGAGAACGTCAAGTTAATTATAGATTACGTGACTGGCTTATAAGTAGACAAAGAATGTGGGGGACTCCAATTCCCGTTGTTTACTGCAAATCATGTGGTATGAATCCGGTACCTTATGAGCAATTACCTGTGTTACTTCCAGATGATGCAGAGTTCAAACCGACTGGAGAAAGCCCACTTAAATATCATAAAGATTTTTTAAAAACTACTTGTCCTAATTGTGGAAAAGAAGCTAAAAGAGAAACTGATACAATGGATACTTTTATTTGTTCGTCTTGGTATTACTATGCCTATCTTTCTCCTTACTGGAAAAAAGGGGAGAAAATAACAAAAAAGGATTTCCCATGGGATATAAAAAAAATAAATGATCTATGCCCTGTTGACCAATACACAGGCGGGATAGAGCATGCTACTATGCATCTTTTATATTTTCGTTTTTTCACCAAAGCACTGGCAGATATTGGGATAATTGATTTTCGTGAGCCCACAAAAAAATTGTTTAATCAAGGCATGATACTAGGAGAAGATCATGAAAAAATGTCTAAAAGTCGTGGTAATGTTGTTAATCCAGATGATCTTGTGAAGAAATATGGTACCGATACCGTTCGAGCATATCTTATGTTTCTTGGACCATGGGATGCTGGAGCACCATGGAATCCCCATGGGATTGAGGGACTAGCCAGATTTTTTAAAGGAGTTTGGTCTTTATGTCATTTAAAAATTAAAAAGGATATTAAGCAAAATAAAAATTTAGAAAAACAATTGATTAAATCCCTAAACCAAACGATTAAGAAAACCAAAGAAGATTATGAAAGCTTTCGTTTCAATACTGCAATTGCAGCGATGATGTCATTTCGTAATACTTTAAAAACTTCTTCTGAAGCTGCAGGAACAAATGTTTGGAAAGAATGCCTTGAAAAATTGCTACTGATATTGGCACCCGTCGCTCCTCACCTAACAGAAGAATTATGGAATAAAATAAAACCTAATGAAGGAAGTATTCATATTCAAGAATGGCCTGAATATGATCAGGAACTAGCAAATGAAGAAAAGATAACTTTGGTTATTCAAGTAAATGGAAAAGTTCGCGATAAGTTTGAAATGTTAAAAGGAACAGGAAAATTTGAATCTGAGAAAAAAGCTCTAGAATCTTCTAAAGTCATTCCCTACATAAAAGATAAAAAAATTCATAAAGTAATTTTTGTTCCAGATCGACTCGTTAATATAGTGTGCAATTAAATTGCACACTATATTGGATAAAAATGTATAAAAAATGTACTAAAACCCAAAACCAAAGGACACTATAAATGCTCCTCCGAAAGCATTTATATCGGTTGATTCCTTCTCAGCACTGGTTTTAGCTGCCGTTGTCTCTGTTCCGTCTTTAAGTGTAACAGTTATTTTGTCATTTAGTTTAGCCCCTCCTTGGAACCAATCAACTCCTAGATATCCACCCCAATCGTAAGTCCACTCATTACCAATTCCAATATTTAGCTGGGTAATTTTATAATCCAGTTCCCAAGTAGTTCCAAAATACTTCCAATCATCCTTACGTATATTATACATTGCAATACCAAAAGGGATATTAAATGAATTTCCAATATAATATCTTCCTGTTAATTCAGCAGTTGAAAAATTCCAAGTCTCAGTTACAGATGTTGTAGAAGACGAAGTAGTTGTAGTTGTTGTAACATCCAAGTCCCCAGAACCATAAACAAGACCGAATGTCCAATCTTGCCCTGGGAATTCTAGTAAAAATGGCGACGTAACCAAATACATCAAATGAACACCACTTTTTATTCCTAACCTAGCAGTTTGACTTTTTCGATTACCTTTAGAATCTGCTGCCCATAAATTACTCAAACATAGTAAAATCGAAAGTAACAGTATACTTAGTTTCTTTTTCATAATCTCACCTCAAATAAAAAGATTAAATTAATTTAACATCAAAAAAACTCTAAACCCACAACTTTTCA
>CACGSI010000073.1 GCA_902575715.1 uncultured SAR324 cluster bacterium | reverse complement strand
TGACTTTATTTTTTCTTTCAAAATTAATATTTGATCTCTCAATTCTGCAGCCCTTTCAAATTCTAAAGACTCTGCTGCTAATGACATCTCTTCTTCCAATTGAGATAATTTTTTAGTCATATCAATCTCTTTTTCTAAAATATTACTTTTGTCAGTTTCTTCAATCACTTCATCAAGTTCAATTGGGGCCAGAGAAGGAGCAATTTTTCTAAATATAGTTTTTGGAACGATTCCATTTTTTTTATTATACAATTCTTGTTTTTGACGTCTAGAACTTGTTAAATCAAGAGTAATTTGCATAGAAGTAGTAATTTTATCTGCATACATTATTACACGACCATTAGAATTACGAGATGCTCGTCCACAAGTTTGAATAAGTGATCGAACAGATCTTAAAAATCCCTCTTTATCTGCATCAAAAATTCCTACTAAAGAAACCTCTGGTAAATCTAATCCCTCTCTAAGCAGGTTTATTCCTACCAAGACATCAAACTCTCCTGCTCGTAAATCGTGCAATATCTGAGTCCTTTCAACAACATCAACATCTGAATGCATGTAACGAACTTTTACATCAAGATCCTTATAATATTCCGTCAGATCCTCCGCCATTCGTTTTGTCAAGGTAGTAATTAAAACTCTTTCATTCATTTTAGAGCAAATATTTATTTCATGAAGCATATCATCTACTTGTCCTAAAACAGGCCTAATTTCGATTTTAGGCTCAAGTAACCCAGTTGGCCTCACAACCAACTCTGTAAATTTACCTTTGGTTTGCTCTAATTCATAATCACCAGGCGTCGCTGATACATAAACTATTTTCTGAGGGAATTTAACAAATTCTTGAAACTGAAGCGGTCTATTATCAACAGCCGAAGGCAGCCTAAATCCATGTTCAACTAGTGTTGATTTTCTTGAAAAATCTCCTCTATACATAGCTCTCAATTGAGGTAGAGTCATATGACTCTCATCAATAAAAATTAAGGACTCATCAGGAAAATAGTTAAGTAACGTCGAGGGGGGAGTCCCTTCAGCTCTGCGATCAATTATTCTGCTATAATTTTCTATACCAGAACATGTCCCTGTCTGTTCTATCATCTCAATATCGTATTCTGTGCGTTGTAAAAGACGTTGGGCTTCCAAAAGTTTTTTTTGCAAATTTAAATCTTTTATGCGTTCGCCTAATTCCTCTCTGATTAAATTTACTGTTTCTGGAATATGATCCGAAGGAGCAACATAGTGAGATGCTGGATAAACTACAAAGTGCTGATATGAAATTTGCTTTTTACCTGTCATTGGATCAAAACGAACAAGACTTTCTATCTCATCACCAAATAATTCTATCCTAATCGCTGACTCTGTTTCTGCCAAGAAGATATCTATAACATCACCTCTGACTCTAAAAGTTCCCCTATGAAAGTCTATGTCATTCCTAACATAAAGTAATTCAACCAATCTTTCTAAAATTTTTTGTCTAGAAAGTTGATCTCCTACTTTTAATACTAACAACATTTTTTCATATTTCTCGGGAGAACCAATTCCATATATACAGGAAACACTGGCTACAATTAGAACATCACGTCTTTCTAGCAAGGAACGTGTTGCTGAAAGTCGAAGACGGTCAAGGTCATCATTGAGAGAGGTATCCTTTTCAATGTATAGATCACGGCTAGGTACATAAGCTTCTGGCTGATAATAGTCATAATAGCTTACAAAATATTCAACAGCATTTTCTGGGAAAAAAGCTTGGAATTCATTATAAAGTTGTGCTGCCAAGGTTTTGTTATGAGCTATTACTAAAGTGGGCCGTTGCAATTTTTGAATTACATTCGCCATGGAAAAAGTTTTTCCAGAACCAGTAATTCCTAACAATACTTGGTGTTTAAATTCTTTTTTTACACCATTTACCAATTCCTCAATAGCCCGAGGCTGGTCTCCAGATGGTTTAAATTCAGATTGTAGATTGAACTTCATGATAATTTTATCTAATTATCAATTACTTCTATAGGCCACTCAATCATGTCCTTGGGGTAAATCACACTCAAAGAATAAAGACCATGTGATGGAGCTGTAATCCCTGCAAGATTTCGCTGACCGCTTTTCAAAATTCTCTCTAAATTTTTAATATTTTTTCGACCTAATCCTATTTCTACCAAGGTCCCCGTAAGTATCCTAACCATATGTTGTAAAAAAGAATTTGCTTCAAACTCTAATTGTACAAATGAAAAATTTGATCTATTATTAGTAATTAGAATTTCTCTAAGATTTTTAATAGTATTTTTTGAGCTACAGTTTACGGAACGAAATGTTGAAAAATCATGCACTCCTGTCAGGATTTTTGCTGCTTCTCGCATAAGTTCAATATTTAGACTTTTTTTTACCCACCAACTATGATTAATTGAAAATACTGATTGATATGGTGCATTGTAAATCAAATAACGATAACGTTTACCAATGGAACTGTGCCTAGCATGGAACTCATCTGGCACTGATTTCACGCACTTAACAACAATATCATTGGGCAATAACGAATTTAGAGCATTTCTCCATTTTTCAGGAGAATCTAGATTCTTTTTTAAAACCTTAAAGCTCGCCGTATAATTAAGAGCGTGAACCCCCGAATCAGTCCTCCCAGCACCATTAACTTCAACCAAATTACCAGTCAAACTTTCTAAGGCTTTCTCGATAGTTGCCTCAACTGTTGGTACGCTGGATTGAACTTGCCAGCCATGATATCTGGAACCATCAAATTTTAATAAAATCAACCAATTTTGTGCTAAGGGCACGGGGGGTTTTAACTATTAGCTATTTCTGCCAAAGCTTTTACACGAGAAGGATCATTACCAGTAACACTGTCAACTTGTTTGCCATCTTTAAGAAGAACAATATAAGGAATTCCTCTGACACCAAATCGTGCTGCTGATTGTGAATTTTTGTCCACATCTACTTTACAAACCTTTAATTTGCCTTCCATATTTGCTGCAATTTCGTCAACCAATGGAGCTAATGCCAAGCATGGGCCACACCATTCCGCCCAAAAATCAACAAGCGCATAGCCTGATTTAGTTTCTTCATCAAAATTTGAATCTTCAAGATGAATTACCTTATCGCTCGACATACTAAACTCCTTTTTTTATTTTAGAAAACTGGTAATGATAAATTGTATTTTCAACTCAAATACAAAATAAGACTAAGTTTCATTCTGCCAAACAAGATTCAGAAAGACAAGTCTATTCCTAAAAAATGAATAAATCATAAAAAAATTTTCTCAACATACAAAAAATTATAATATAACGGTTTTTAGAATATTTGTCGAAAAATCTTGATAAATCAGAAATATCTTTTAATTTTATTTATAGAGGAAATCAAAGTAAATGTTTATTTTAA
>CACGSI010000072.1 GCA_902575715.1 uncultured SAR324 cluster bacterium | reverse complement strand
ACAAATTATTAAATAATGACTATCTCATTAAAAGCAATTTTAAAATATTTTAAAGATATTTTCATGGAATCTATGGAGATTGCATTGCCTCTCTATCGAATAATGATTCCAATGTTGATCTTGATAAAGGTTCTTAACGAATTAGGTTTTGTTGAAATTTTAGGTAATTGGTTAGCTCCTGCAATGGCACTAGTAGGTCTACCTGGAAGTATGGGGCTTGTATGGGGCGCAACACTGTTAGGTGGGTTTTTCCCGGGCATAATAATTTTTGCCGATTTGGGATCTTCAGAGTTACTCACTGTTGGTCAAGTTACGGTCTTGTCCTCTTTGATGCTAATTGCTCATTCTCTTCCTATAGAGCTTCAAATTGCAGATAAAGCAGGTTCTCGATGGTTAGGTATGGGGATTATTAGAGTCCTAGGGGCACTCCTTTATGGAATATTGTTAAATAAAATATTGACTTGGGGTGATTGGTTTTCAGAAAAGAGTGTTTTGTTATGGTATCCCAAAACGGAATCTGCTGACTTAAAAAGTTGGGGTCTTGAACAGATTAAGGCCTTATTAATTATGTTTTTCATACTTTTTTTGCTTTTACAATTTATGAAATTAAGAGATTTGCTTGGATTAGATAAAGTTTTAAAGTTTTTGTTTCAACCAATATTAAAAAAAATTGGAATAGGATCAGAAGCTACGAACATCACAGTAATAGGAATGACTTTAGGGATTGCTTATGGAGGTGGCTTGATTATTAGAGAGTCAAATAATGGTAGGATCCCCTCAAGAGATGTATTTTTTTCATTGGTCTTAATGGGATTCTTACATAGTATTATAGAAGATACACTTCTTATGATTTTACTTGGTGGGAGTTTATGGGGTATTTTGATAGGAAGAATAATCTTTGCTTTTTTTATTGTTTGGTTAATGGTTAAAATATTTTCATTTCTACCAGAAAAAAGTTTTAAGAAATTTTTTTTTAAGGATCGATCTTAGTAAAAAATTTTAAAAATCTTTGGTCACTCAAATTAAAAAAATATTCTAATAAATAATTTAAATATGGATCTTATAATCAGGAATGCAAACCTTCCAGATGGAGGAAGTGGGCTCGACATAGGTATTAAAGATAAAAAAATTGTTGATATTCGAGAAAGAATAAATGAAAAATTCTTAAAAGAAATAGATGTCTCGGGTAAATTAGTATCACCTCCTTTTATAGATTCTCATTTCCATATGGATTCCACTCTAAGTTTGGGGCAACCACGGCTAAATCAGTCTGGGACTCTGCTAGAAGGTATTGCCTTATGGGGTGAACTTAAGCCTGATTTAACATTTGAAACAATTAAGGACCGAGCCCTTAAATACTGCGATCTTGCCGTAGCAAGAGGATTGTTAGGCATTAGGAGTCATGTGGATATTTGTGACCCTCGTTTGCTAGCAGTGGATGCTCTTTTACAAGTAAAGAAAGAGGTCTCGTCTTATTTAGATTTACAACTTGTGGCTTTTCCACAAGATGGATATTTCCGTAGCCCCGGAATAATTAAGCTTTTAGAAAATGCTCTTGATAGAGGTGTTGATGTAATCGGAGGAATTCCACATTTTGAAAGAACTATGGAGGAGGGAAAAAAATCTGTAGAGGCGCTTTGTCGTATTGCTGCAGAAAGAGGTTTGAGAGTAGATATGCACTGTGATGAGAGTGATGATCCTATGTCCAGACATATTGAAACATTGACATTTGAGACTATTCGTCATGGATTACAGGGCCTTGTAACCGGATCACATCTAACTTCAATGCATTCTATGGACAACTATTATGTAAGTAAATTACTTCCATTGATGTTGGAAGCTGAAGTAAGTGTTGTATCTAATCCATTGATAAATATAACCCTTCAGGGAAGACACGACTCCTATCCAAAAAGACGTGGTTTGACTCGAGTAAAAGAAATGATTTCAAAAGGTATAAGTGTCGCTTTTGGTCAGGATTGTGTTATGGACCCATGGTATTCACTAGGCTCAGCAGATATGTTGGAAGTTGCTAGTATGGGACTTCATGTGGCTCAGTTAACTGGAGTTGAGGAGATGAAGGAATGTTTTCGTTCTATAACAGAAGTTCCTGCAAAGATCATGGGTTTAGAAGGTTACGGTCTTAAGAAAGGCTGTAATGCAGATTTAGTTATTTTGCAAGCAGCAGATCCAATAGAGGCAATTCGATTGAAAGCAAATCGACTTTATGTAATCCGTCGAGGAGAAGTTATTTCTTCTTCATTCCCTCAAGAGGCAAAACTTAATTTACCAGGGAGACCAAAGATTCAAAATTTTATGTTTCAATAATATTTTGTTTATAATGTTTTATAAATTAAAAACTAGTAACTCAAAAAAATAAATTTTAATGACTTGAATTTTTTTTTTTATAGTATATTTTTCCGCAATGGAGAGAAATTTTTGTACGAAAATTTTTTCACAATTTAGCCTTAGGAGTAATTATGAAAAAAATGAATTACTTGTTCTTTCCTTTAATGATAGTACTTTTCGTTGTAGGTTCTTGTTCTTCAAGCGATGATGAAACTCCTGCCGCAAGTGCTGGTTGTACGGTTGTTTCGTCTTGTAGCGCAACACAATCCTCAGATAATATTTCTGGTATAGCTGGTAATGGATATTTGTTTGGTACTTATGACAAATTTATTCATGCTTCTAATCTATATACAATTGATAATAGTACGGGATGTTTTTCAGACACCTCTTTTATTGCTACACAGACTTCAGCAGGAGTGCTTCCAGCAGGGACAGCTTCTTTCAAATTTCAGTTTGTTGTAACGGGATCTTCTACTTTTGCGGAAACCATGGCTTATTATTCTGATTCTTCCTGTGCAACTCCAATTCTAACTTATGCTGCAGGATATTCTAACCTAACTATAGGTGACAATTTAAGTGGTCTTTCAGTTTCGGGGAAGCCTTCCACAGCAACAAAGTTTACATATACTGGATCTTGTTTGTCTATGTATCCTAGGAATGATGTGGGTGCAACTTTTTTAAATAATTTAATTGCATCATCAGGAATTACAACTTCTTCTGGAACAGAATATAAATGCGCAAATAACAACGGAACTACCTATCATGGTTTAATGAATATTTCTGATTCTAGCTGGGATGCTACTGCTAACGATAATAGGACATTATTAGTAGATGATGAAGGAACGTCAGCTTTTAGTACTTGGGATGATCCTTCGACAGCAACAAGGCTACCATAGAATTTAATTATGATGGTATAATTTATTAAAAACAAATTGAAGATCTTATTTAATCTCCAGTATTTTAAATACTGGGGAGTCATTAAAGATTTCTAAATATCGCTAATTTTTAACCTAAAAAATTTTATAAAAAAGTTAAATACCTAATGATAAATTATTATTTAGATTTCGTTTTATTTAATCAACTTTCTACTAAAATGTAGTTTTTAA
>CACGSI010000071.1 GCA_902575715.1 uncultured SAR324 cluster bacterium | reverse complement strand
TCCCTATCATTAAATATCCTTTATTTTGTAAAAAATTTATAGCTTCTAGGTAAATTTGTATTTTTTCTTTAGAATTAGGAAGGTCTTTTTCTTTAATTGCGTGACTATGAGTTTTGAACATTCCTGGTAAAAAAGCAAAACTATATACTGCTAATCTATCCGGCCTTAGTTCCATGACTTCTTTTAAAGTTTCTCGAAAAAGTGATTTTGTTTGAAATGGTAAGCCATAAACTAAATCTAGATTTATACTTTTATATCCTAAATTTCTTGCTATTTTAAAAGTATTTTCAGATTGTTCTTTCGTTTGATTTCTATTAATGGCTTTTTGAATCCTAGGGTTTAAGTCTTGCACACCGAAACTAACCCTCCTGAATCCAAGATTATATAGAACTTCAAGATGTTGTTTAGAGGTTACTCTGGGGTCTGCCTCAAATGCCCATTCTTTAACTAAATTAGTTTTAAAATTTGATCTAAGAATTTCTACAATTCTTTCAAGTTGCTTAGGATTTAAAAAAGTAGGAGTACCTCCTCCTAAATGGACTTCTGCAAGTTCTTTTTTTGTATCTATTTTTTCTGCTACTGCACATATTTCTCTTTCAAGTGCATTTAAATACTTTTTAACTAATCCCTGATTTGTTGTAATGTATTTGTTACATCCACAATATGTGCATAACTGTCGACAAAAAGGTATATGAATATAAAGTGAAATATTTCTATTATTATTTCCTTCTCTTTTAAGGCATTCTGAATATTCATTATCAAAATATCCTTCTTTCCATACGGGTACGGTTGGGTAACTTGTATAACGAGGACCAGGACGATTATATCGTTTTATCAATTCTGTAGGAATTGCAAAATTTTTATGATTATTCATTTTCTTTCATAATTATTTAAATTCTTTCGAAGGTAAAATACTTGATATTATAAAAAAAATTACAGCAATGGCTACAATTGAAGGTCCTGACGGAGTATCAAAATAAAAAGATGTTTCTAATCCCAGCCAAACAGAAAGAACGCCAAATGTCGTACCTATTATAGCCATTTGTTCAGGTGTTCTACAAAATTTTCTAGCAGCAGATACTGGTATAATTAAAAGAGAAGTTAATAGTAAAATTCCAACAATTTTTATCGATAAAGCTACAATTCCTGCTGTCATTATCATGAAAAAAATTTGAACTTTTTTGACTGGTATGCCTTCTGCTTGAGCTAACTCATTATGAAATGTTATAGCTATCAATGGTCTCCATAGCCATATTAAGGAAAGTAAAATTAATATCACGCCACCAAATATTAGATAAAGGTCTAATATAGTTACAGACAATATATCACCAAACAATAATCCCATAAAATCTATTCTTACCCAATCCATTGTGCTTATAATTATAACTCCAATAGCTAAAGATGCATGAGAAAGTATTCCCAATATGGAATCATTAGAAAGATGTTTTTGATTTTGCAAAGTAAAAATAATTATACCAACAGCAATTGAAACTAAGAAAACTCCAAGTATGATATTAAATCCAATCAAGATACCAAATGACACACCAAGAAGCGCAGAATGGGCCATTGTATCGCCTAAAAATGACATTCTTTTCCAAACTACAAAACAGCCTACAGGTCCTGCTATAATAGAAATCCCAACGCCAGCAATTATTGCTCGCCAGAAAAAGTCATCTAGTATCATTATGGATTAACAAAGCAATTTACTTAAATATTGTGTGTGTGATCATGATAGTGACTATATAAAGCCAAAGCACTTTCAGTATCTAATCCAAATAAACGCAGGTATTCTGGATTTAAGCTTACGTCTTCTGCTTGTCCTTCACAGCAAATATGTTTATTTAAACAGATAACTCTATTTGTAGATGCCATAACCACGTTCAAGTCATGAGAAACCATTAGAACCGCACAGCCCCTTTTTTTAGTCAAGTTTGCAACCAATTTGTATAATTCTGATTGTCCAATATAATCAACTTCTTTTACGGGCTCATCTAAAACTAAAAGATTTGGATTTTTCAAAAGTGCTCTTGCAAGCATTACTCGTTGGAATTCTCCACCTGAAAGATTTGATATTGGTTTATCGAATAATTTTGAAACACCAGTTTCTTCTAATGAACGTAAAATATATTTTTCCTTATAAATCCCGGTCAGGTTCATCATCCTACTAACAGAAAGAGGAAGTATTTGATCGTAATTAATTTTCTGAGGTAAGTACCCAATCGAAAGATTGTTTTTTTTATGAATTTCACCTGAATCTGGTTGGACCAATCCAAGTACTACTCTTAACAAAGTCGATTTGCCTGCTCCGTTAGGGCCAATTATTGTAACAATTTCTCCAAATGATATTTTTAGGGAAATATTTGATAGCATGATTTTTTTGCCAAATTTTAAATTAATATTTTGTGCCTCCAGTAGTGGCTCTACTTTGTTTCCATTTCTCATAAAAATATCTTATAAGATAAAAGTATATTTATTAACTGTATATAGAGTAAAAGTTATGTTTTAATAAATATATTTTTATCATAGTTATAATTTAAAGCAAAGATGAAGATCTAAAAAATATACAATTATGAAATTTTTTTTTTTAGTTAGTACATTTTTTGTTTACTTTTATACATCAATAATGGCTGATTCGGGGTTGAAGGTTTTAGTTACAATAAGACCGTACCACTCAATCTTGTCAGCATTAATGGAAGGAGTTTCTGAACCAAAATTGCTTCTTCAAGGCAATGAGTCACCTCATAATTATACTATAAAACCAAGTTCTTTAGAAAATATAAAAAATTCAGATATTATTTTTTGGGGAGGCATGTCTTTGGAGGCTTATTTAGCAAAGCCATTGGATCTTTTTGCAAATAGGATTAAGGTAATTTCTTTTATAGAAATGGAAGAAATTTTACTTTTGAGAGTTCCTAATTATAAAAATAATGTAAAAAGAAAAAAATTTTTAAGAAATAAGAAATACAATAAACTAGGTGATAATTATTTTGGTGTGGACCCACACCTCTGGCTTGATCCAATCAATGTAAAGAATATTGTAAATGCAACTGTAGATATTTTGAGTCGAATTGATTTCAAAAATGCAAATAAGTATTTTAATAATGGAGAAAACTTTAAACGTACCCTAGACGAATTAGACCAAGAATTGTCCATAAAGCTTAATTCATTTTCATCAATTCCTTTCCTAGTATTTCATAATGCATTCCAATATTTTGAAAATAGGTATAATCTTAATCTTGTAGGAGCATTCAAAACTAATACTTCTTTTGGTATGAGTGCCCGAAGAATGAGAGAAATTCAAAGAACTATTAAAAATAAAAAAATCCCATGTGTTTTTATGGAACAAAATATGACACAAAAACTTTTGTCCACAGCTGTAGAAGGAACTAATGCAAGAATTGGCATTCTTGATCCTCTTGGTTTAAAAATAAATAAAGGTCCCAAACTTTATTCAAAATT
>CACGSI010000070.1 GCA_902575715.1 uncultured SAR324 cluster bacterium | reverse complement strand
TTATGAGTGATGGTACTCTTGAAAGTTCAGGAGGAACTATAAAATTTGCAAGTGGTGAAATATCTAAATTTAGTAACAATGCGATTATGATGCTGGATGAAACTTTGTTGACTTCAGTAAATGGATCACAAATCGCTTATATAGAGATTGATGGTGAGCCTGATTTAAGTATGACGGATAGTAGTGAAATTTCATATATTGCACTATCCACTACTTCAGGGACTGACGGATCAATAAGTACATCAGGTGGTGTTAGTTGTGTAGAGGATTGTTCTGGATTTATAGAGACGGGCGCGTATGCTTTTAACACTCACGGTCTATATAAGAAAGTAACTAGTGCTAATTATTATTTGTCCGAAGCTGAAGGTGAACGAAAGAAAGCGTATCTTTCTGTAAAGCTCTTAAGCCGACCGCTTAGTGATGTTGAAGTACATTTGAGCAGTTCAGATGTATCTGAGGCTACTTTGGATAAGTATTTATTGACTTTCACACCCAGTACATGGAATCGTGCGCAGCAAGTAACAATTTCAGGGGAGGATGATGAAGTGGTTGATACCGATGTTAAAGTCAGAATAGTAGGTTATACTGATTCAGATAATGACACAAATTATTCTTCAACTAATTCTGTAAAGAATCATGCGTTTAAATACGTGTTTACTAATATAAATGATGATCTTCAGAGAGGATTAAGTCCAATAGTACAAATTGGGCCAGACCAAAAGATTAATGAAAATACCAGAGTAGTTCTTGATGGCTCAGCATCTTACGATCCAGATCCGACAGGACGAATTGTATCTTATAAATGGAAGTATGCAGGCCAGCGTTCAGATATTAATTTGGTTCGTGATAGTGAAAGTATATCATATTTCACTGCTCCAGATGTAAGCGAAACAACAATAGTTACATTTGGACTTGAAATAATTGATGATGATAGCACAGCTGCATATGGTTCTACTTCTATAACAATTAAGCCAGTGCAAGAAATTTCTGCACTTACAAGCGTTTCTGGAGCTATAAAACCAAAATATCCTGACGATGTTACATTGGATAGTGTTGAAACTGCTAACGATGGTTCAAAAAAATTTAAAGCTAGTTTCCGGTAATAGTGAACTAGATGTCGCGATGAATTTAGATGGTACGGCAAAGAGTTCAATAAAAACAGAAGATAATACTACATCTACCATAAGCATCCCTCTGGGTGTAGATTTGAATATGAATAAAGATGCTTCTTTAAGTGTTTCAAAAGAATTAGATAGTAATACTTTTTTGACAACTAATATAGCATCAGATGGTGCAGTTACATTAGGCTTTTCTGTCAATGGAAAAGGTCCAAATTTAAAGGCTCCCAAGGGATCGGATGTAACTATCTCTACAGATGGAACTTCAAGTGTCTCCATGCCAGCATCTACGGACACTGATAGTGGAATAACAACTCAGGTAGTAAGTACACTAAATACAGATGGATCAGCTTTCATTGAAATGTCTTTTAGCGGAGGAACTGAAAGAACTTCTAATGCTAATAGTAGTTCATCAACTAACAAATCCAGTTTAAGTACAGAATCAGGTTTATCTGTTGCAATCGATACCAGTAATGGAGTGAAGGCAAATTTGGCAGTAACAGGAGGGACTTTGGGAGCTACTCTTGCTACAGACGGAACTGCCTCAACAAGTTTTGACAATGGTACAAATAAAACCACTTTTACTTCTTCTATAAGTATGAATCTAGAGGTAAAAAGCGGAGAAGTTATAAGTACATCTAATGCAGAAACTGGAAGTGATGGTGTGAGTCGTACTATAACAGGAACTACAAGCAATCAAGAAACATCCATAAAAATTGCAAACGATTCGAACGTATCCGAGTTAAAAGCAATTACTGGTGCAATAATTTCATTGAGCAAAAATCGTTCTATCAAATCTAGTTATGCTCGTGATAGTAGTGTAACAAATAGCGTTTCAATGAATAGTGAAGGTCTTATGATTCCTTCCAATACATGGATTGGTTCAAACGCAAAGGAAATATTTCCTAGTGTTAGTGAAGGTTCGACTGTTACTCAAGATTCAGAAAAGTTGAAGATTACTATTCCTTTAGCTAACGGGCGAAGTTCTAGAAGTATTTCCAGAAGTAGTTCTCCTCCTAGATCCTCTGCAAGAAGTGGAGTAGCGTCTGAATATTCAATTACAGGACAGTGGGTAGGTTTAGACTCTGTTTCTGGAGAACCAGTTTATATAGAATCTGCATCATCTAATGCTGTTGTGGAACTTGAGAATGCGTATGATAATATAACTAATGTCAGATTGACTTCCGGAACAGCAAAAATAAGGATTGGTGATAATCAACCAACTTCTTTTACAGGTACAAAGTCAGTTAATAATTCCCCAGCTTCAATAACTATGAGCGGTTCAAGGAATCTAATCTCAATTCCATCTTATACTTCTGTTACTCCAGCAAGTTTTGAAAGTCAATTTAGTGATTACAAGGCAATCTGGGTAAGAAGGGATGGTAATTGGCAATTTTACACCAGTAATGATAACAAAACTATATACACAGATAAGGGTTATACGGAGTTAAGTTCAACGGTTGAGGCAGGGGAAGGCATTTGGGTTGAATTAAATTCTCCCGTTAATCCTACAAAATTCGAAGTAGCAAATTATGGTGGATACAGTGCTTTACCTCAATTGAGTAGGATGACTTCTGAATGGAATTTGGCTGGAACTGCAAAGAAAATTTCTGTTGAAGAAATTACAAAAGCTGTAAACTTTGATCAGACATCCGAAGATGAATCGAATACAATTGGTTTTTTGAAAGATATTGGAGGAGATGGCACGCCACCAGGACAGATTATATCTAATTTTGAATTCGAAATATTTAATGATCAAGAATATTTTTCTAGAGTTGCTGTTTTGTTCGGAATGATATTATTAGCGACAATCAGCATCCTAAGATATCAAAGGAAATTTTTGAATAAAAATTCAATGCCTTACCGCAAATATAGCCTAAATATGCCAGCATGGCAAATATCTTGTGTTATTGGTTTAATTTTTATAATTGTTGCGTGCGCCCCTCCTCAAAATGATTCAACTTCTTCTACTAAAGATTTTGCTGGTGAGTATGATAGACTCCATTCAATTTGGAAATGGGATGACGAAAATACAAAATGGCAAGCATACTCACCAAAAATTTCCGTAGCTTTGGAATTGTCTAACCTTGGTTATTCTTCATTTAATTTCGTAGAAAAAGGTCAGGGTTACTGGGTGAGACTTAGTTCTAGTGGAGTCCCTACTAGTTTATCATTTGCAGAACCTCCTGCATTTTAAACCAAAATGTATTTTCTACTCCAGAGTTTAGGAGAAGATAGTTGATTAATTGTATGCTTTCTTTTTTTTTGCGATTCTTTACATTAAATTTCCTCATAATATCTATTTTTACATTAGAATTGTCTGCTTCGAAAACTGAATGGTTAAAATTTGTGGATAATGATTCTAGGGGAGGGTGGCTAAGTGGAGAAATGATAGTTTCAATTCCGGATGATCTAAGTTTGAATGAAAGTGATAATTCAAATCTAAAATTTGTTTTA
>CACGSI010000069.1 GCA_902575715.1 uncultured SAR324 cluster bacterium | reverse complement strand
TTCCTCTCAAATAACGACAAGATTCGATACCAATGTTTTTCTGCTGAAATATAATTATATTTACCAACTCTGCCGGGGAAAACAAACCCATGCTTTGTGCCTGGGAACCATTCTATACGATAATTTATTTTAATTTCTGCTAGATATTTACTTAGTAATTCTATCATTTCATTTGGTACCCATTCATCATTTTCTGCACATCCAAAATATATTTCACCCTTTATTTTATCAGCGATTTTATGAGGTGAATTTAGTGAGTCAGTATATAAATCTACTCCATGAATCGAAGCTGTAGCACTAATCCGGTGATTTATGTTAGCTGCGGCAGAAAATGCAAATGGTCCGCTCATACAGTACCCAACACAGCCTGCTGGTCCTTTAGAAGCAGATTCATATCTAAGAGCTTCCTCTAAAAGACAAACACAATCTTCAACAACCATATCATTGCTAAGACTATTTTTATGTTCAAACATTACTTCTCTATTTTTTTGAGTACCATCTGAAATGAATTCTCTTACACGACGATAATATAAATTTGGTAACATAACCCAATAACCGCATGTAGCAATTCTTCGTGCCATTTGATGCAATTCTTCTCTTTTACCTGGAGCATCCATTAAAAATAAAATTACTGGATGAGGACCATTTTCATCTGGATGAACAATAAAAGTATTCATCTTGCCTTCACTTCTGTCAATATCAATTTCAAACTCGATCATAATTAGTTATTTGTATAAGTTATTTTAAAGGTTATATATATATATTTAAGATTTTATCCACTCTTCATTACTTGGTAAACTTTTGATTATCTCATACCAAGACTCTTTTTTAATAACCCATATATGTTTTCAAGGTTTCAATCCATATCCTCTTTCTAGAAAACCCACTGGGTATAGCATTTTTAGTTTTTTTTAATTTGGGAGATACATGAGTTCCACATTTTGAACAAAATTTTCTCATTTTACTTGGATAAGAATCATATCCTAATATATAAATTCATTTCCACTAATTATTAAGAATCTATTCTTTACTATTAATGAGTTTGATCCAAATGCAGACCCATTTATGCTACGACATGTTACATAATTACAAAAACTGCTGTTATAGGGTCTTTATTTAATTACTTTTTTGATCCAAAGTGAAACTTTTCTTTCAATGTAATCTTTCCTTTCTATATCTATTTTTTAATTAACACATTAATTTGTAATTTTTATATTGTTTCAATTTGACGCATACCATTACCACCATATCCAGAGTATGGTTCTGGCTTATTTTTTAAAATTTTATCAATATTTTTTATATGTTCGTTTGTAAATTTTTCTACAACTTCGATACAATTAATATTTTCTTGAAGTTGATCCAAATTTGTCACCCCAAGTAAAACCGTAGACACATATCTATTTTGTAAACACCATGCCAAAGCAAGTTTAGTGATACTACAATCAAAATTAGTCGACGCATAATCTTCAAGTTTACGAAGTTTTTCAATTATACCCTCATGTCTAAGTTTTTCTAATTTATCTACCAAAAATTCATAACCATTTTGAGACAATCTTGATCCCTTAGGAATTTCATCGTTATATTTACATGTTAGTATACCTGAAGCTAATGGACTCCAAATTGTTGTACCAATTTCATATGGTTTACTGTAGAGAGGGAAATATTCATTTTCAACTCTATTTCTCATTAACATATTATATTGAGGTTGCTCAAATTGAGGTGGCTCAAGTCCAAGCGTCATTGCTAACCAGAAAGCTTCTGTAATCTGATGCGCTGACCATTCACTTGTACCCCACGCATTTGCTCGTCCTGACCTAACTACATCTGTCATTGATCTTACTATAGTTTCTGTTGGTGTAAAGGGGTCAGGTCTATGGCAAAACAAAAGATCTACGTAGTTTAATTGTAAACGTTTTAAAGAGGCCTCTAGCCCCTCATTAATATGTTTCCTAGATAAACCTCTTTCATTCACTCCAGTTCCACCCCAAAAAATTTTTGTACTTACAAGAATGTCCGATCTTTTCCATGCTTCTGGATCTTCTTTACGAAGTTGCTTCATTGCTTCACCCATTATATTTTCTGCTTCTCCTGTAGGAATGCCATAGGTTTCTGCATTATCAAAAAGATTAATCCCATTAGCTCTTGCTAATGACATACATTCTTTAGCTACCGAAATACCATTTTTCCTTGTTAACCCGTCTTTAACTCCGAAAGTTGCCCAGAAACCAAATGATAAAACTGAAACTTGCAAACCAGTTCTTCCAAGCATCCTGTAGTACATCTTTTTATTTGAACGTTTCATTGTATTAATAAATGTTTTCAAAAAAATATATTTAAAATTATTATTCTTTTTTACCGAATAAAGACCCCTTGGAGAAGATTAAACAGAAAATAATAACTAATTTAAATCATATTTAATTATTACTATTTCCAAAAAATGTTAATTTTTTTTACTTGGAACAAAAAAAAACAGAAATTTAAAATTATTTTCTATACACAAATATACTTTAAAATCATCTAACGATTCCGTGGTAAAGGTACATAAATGTCATTTTTTCTACCTTCGACATTCCTATTATATGCCACATAAAATCCTGACGAAACAATTAATAATATTCCAATCCAAGAGACAATATCAGGATACTCCTTAAAAACGATTACACTCCAGAAAATAGATAATGGAAGAGCAAAATATTCAAATGGTGCTATGAAACCAGCTTTAGAAATTCGATAAGACTGACTGACAAAGTATGCACCCAATCCACTTAAAATGCCAACAAAAATCATTATTATTAAATCTTTTATTGAAGGAACAACCCATGCTCTCAATAGGAAATATAAAGTGGGTTTTGAAGGATCAGCTAAACTTCCATCCCCAAATAACAACCCGCTCATAAAACTAAAAAACAACAAATTCAATTGAATGTAAAATACCATTTTAGATGCCTTCTCTGCTTCACCCATTTTACGAGTTAAAATTTGTACAAAAGAATACGCTAATGCTGCTATCAAAGGGAGTATACTCGCATAGTTAAAAGAACCTATACCAGGCCTAAGAATAATCAATATTCCGACAAACCCAATAATTACTGCAATCCAATTCCTTACTCCAACTTTTTCCCTAATTATTATTACAGATAGAGCTGTAATTATTAGTGGTGCAATAAAAAATATCGCAACAGCTTCTCCAAGAGGAATAGTTATTAGCGAAGCAAAAAAACATAAATTTGCTACGACTATCCCAAAACCCCTTAAAACGTGAAGAAATATATTTTTTTTGAATAATTGTCTGTAACCGTCATCCAAAGGCAAAAACACTAAAAAAGTAAACAAAAGCCCTACACTTGATCTAATCAAAACAATCTCGTGCAAAGCAAAATCATTGCTTATAAATTTTATTAACATATCTTGAGTAGTAAAGAATACTTGGGCAAAAAAAATGTATATAATGCCCAAAAGATTTGAATTTTTTATCATTATTGTTTAACACTTAATAAGTAATTAATAATTCTAAAAAGATTTATAAAATAAGATGATAGCTATGATTTGATATAAAGCAAAATTTACAAATAATGATCTAATTTTTTTGTCAGTATTTT
>CACGSI010000068.1 GCA_902575715.1 uncultured SAR324 cluster bacterium | reverse complement strand
TTTTTTCATGCAGAAAAATATCCATTTATATTTTTTGAGAGTTCAAAGATTGAAAAAATAAAAGACGGGGGATATAAAGTTTTGGGTAATTTAACAATTAGGGGGATAAAAAAAGAAATTTCTTTGGAAGGCAAAAGAAAAATTTCTGCTGAAAGTGATTTATTTTTTGAAGCAACTTCTATAATCAATCGACAAAACTTTGGTGTTTCATGGAATAGGCCTTTTCAGAAAATTGCAGGAATGATGGTTTCAAATGAGGTTAAAATTATATTAGAAATCAAAATGATTGGAATTTAGATCTTAGTCCTTAAATAGTTTAATGCTATTATAAAATCAAATTTTTGTAATAGCATATATAATTATGAGATATTGTATTTAATATAATAATTCAACATTAACAATACTAAAAATCCTCTTATACTCCAGCAAACAGTTCTTATCCAGTTTGTTTTTACAAGCAGATTGTGTATTTCATTGTCAAAACCTGATCCTAACTTTTCGTGATAAGGTACTTGTAAAATTAAGGTAGAACTCCAAATAACTGTTAATAAAATTATTGAAATCACAACAGTCCAGTTTGGTACTCCTTTAGGAATTTGAAAAAATAAAATTAAAGAAGATATTAGTTCAAATAACATTACAGAACCTACTAAAGGAGAGATGAGGATTTTGTGACTTCCATGGAAAGTTCTAAATTCTTCTGGCCCTACATCTCTAAATAGTGGATAATGAACTATTTGAATAATCCAAATAAGACCAACCATAAACCATGTACTTGCTAAATTTATCAAAAACACTATCATTTTACTCCATTTAAAATTGATTTTAACTTGGATCCCGCACGCTCAATCATCTCGGAACTAACTCCACTAAAAGTGACGTTTACTCCGTATTCTTTATCTTTTAAAAATGGGTATGAACCAATTTTAAGATCACTGAATTCTTTTGCTATTTCATTTAGTGGACTGGCAATCTGACCTTCACCTATTAAAAATATATAAGTTTTAGTCAAAATAGGTGTACCAGTCTCTAGAGTAGGAAGTATATTTAATACCATTTCTTTAAAAATTTTTGGTACACCAGCCATTACATATATATTCCCAATTTTAAATCCTGGAGCTCCCGTCAAATTATTATCAATTAGTGAGGCGCCTAGAGGGATTCTCGCCATTTTAAAGATTGCAGAATTTATTTTTTTATTTTTTTTGGAATAATAATCTTTTAATTTTTTTTTAGCTTCTTTATGGATTTCTATTTTTAGATCAAACGCTTCCGCTATGCTTTCAGTTGTAATATCATCATGAGTTGGTCCAATACCACCGCAGGTGAAAACATAATCAAAAGACTTTTTTAAATTATTTACAGAAAAAATTATAGATTTTTTACAATCTTTTACTATTCGTACCTCTTTTAGATCAATACCAATTTTGAAAAGTTTTTTAGCAAGATAGTTTATGTTAGTATCGCTAGTTCTACCAGACAATATTTCATCTCCAATAACTACCATTGATGCAGTAGGATTCTTCATATTTAAGAAGGACTATATGTTTTATATTTTTGAATAGAATAAGATTAATTTGATTAAAAAATTAAAACAATTTTATAAAGGTTTAATTGAAGATATGCCTCCATCAAGATGGAGAATTTGCCCAGTCATCCAAGAAGCCGCATCTGACAATAGATAAATAGTAGAATCTGCCGTTTCACCTGCATCACCAATTCTTTTTAATGGGTGCCTTGAAATAGCATTTTTTTTCTTTTCATCACTAGATATAAGTCTACTTGACAATGGAGTATCGGTAAGAGATAAAGCGATTGCGTTTACTCTTATAAAATGAGCAGACCACTCAGCAGCTAAAGAGCGTGTAAAACCTTCCAATGCTCCTTTTGCTGAAGCAATAGATGTATGGTAACTTATACCAGTTTGAACAGCTACAGTACTGTATAGGACAATAGAAGAAGTTTCTGCTTTTTTTAAAGCAGGGAAAAAACTTTGAAGAAGATTAATGACTCCAAGAAAATTGATTTGAAAATCATTTTTATATTCATTTATTTTTAAATTAGCAAAAGGTTTTAAATTTATATTTCCGGGACAATATACAAACCCATCCAATTTTTCTATTAATGTTTCATTTTTAAATACTGATGAATCTTCAGCATCCCAAAATTCATGCGAAATATTTTTGTTTTCAGCTATCCATTCGGGATATTTTCTCGACAAAATTAATACTTTAGCTCCAAAAGAAGCTAGTCTTAAAGAGACTTCTTTCCCAATGCCTGATGATCCACCAGCTACTAAAATTAGTTTTTCATTCCATAACATATTTTGAATATTTTCTATAATTATACAAAAGACTTTATTTTCTATGATAGGAATAAGAAATGATGAAGAATATTACACAATGGGATAAAAAATATAAAATTTTAATAAAAGAATTAAATAATGATTTTACCCTTCATTATAGCAAAATGGCCAGGGAAGCTACAAAAGAAGGTATAATCTATACCATTATCTAGCTTAGATGGATTTATTTCAAGGATAGTTTCTTCACCGCCACCAATTACTTCAGATTTATAAATAACTTCTTCGATCTCTGGCAGATAACCTTTTTTTAATCCATGTGCCATGCTTATTTTGGATGTGACCTTATTCAAGTCATCAGTCTTAATAATGACAATATTGTGTCCCATAACGTTTTTTGGAAGCTTACCAGAATGCTTCAATAATATTTTAAAAGACTTACAAGAATTATTCACATTAATTATTTTTTTATCATATCGCATCATATCTGAACTCTGAATTTCCATAGAGCAATCTTTAGCGAATAAATTGTATGAAAAGAGAACTAAAAGAACAGTAAAAATAATTTTTATCATTTTGGCCTATTTTGAAAGTTAAGAGGCTATGAACTAGGAGCCGGAGAGAGCTCCTCCGCGTAACATCTACTAGATAGAATGGAGGACACCTTTGGTCACAGCCTCAAAAATTAATTAATATTTTTAATTGTCTAAAAAATTCTATATTTTCTTCATTTTTCTAAAGACTTTTCCTCAAACTTGAGGTGATGAGGTTTTCAATACCTAGTTTCAGGTATTATATGTAAAGTTTTTTTCCGGTATTTCCATCCCCACTCTCTAATTTTAGAGTAGACATTTTTCAAATAATTCTTCATTTAAAAAAATATTAGTTAACAAGTAAGTAGCTTGATTATTATTTTCATAAAAGAGATTCAATAGCCCCCGTTACTTCATTTTGATTAGGATCTAAGTTAGAATAAAAACGTTTAAACAGTTTTCCCTTTCTACTGATAAGAAACTTTTCAAAATTCCACCTAATTTCGCCATTACTTGTTCCATGTATATCTTCGGTCAGGTATTTAAATAAAGGTTGTTTGTCAGTTCCTTTTACCTTCCCCTTAGCAAAAATCGGGAAGCTTAATGCATATCCTTCACAAAACTCTTTTACTTCTTTGTTGCTTGCAAGTTCTTGATTAAAATCATTGCTAGGAAAGGCCAAAACTGTAAAACCTTGTTCTTTATATTTATTGTAAACTTTCTCAAGGCTTTTATACTGTTTGGTATATCCACATCTCGATGCTGTGTTTACAATGAGTAA
>CACGSI010000067.1 GCA_902575715.1 uncultured SAR324 cluster bacterium | reverse complement strand
AACAAATTTAAAAAGCTGACTTAAGAAAATTATTTTTTCAAAAATTTTCTTTTTATTTATTTAAGCTAGAATTCCGCCATCTACATTAAATGTACTTCCTGTTACATACGATGCTGCTTCGGAAACTAAGAAAAGAACTACACCTGAAATTTCATCAGGTTGACCAATTCTTCCAAGAGGTATCTTTTTAAGCACTTCTCTCATAAAATCATTGTTTTCAGTCAATACTGAACTAAATTTTGTATCTGTTAACCCTGGGAGTACAGCATTTACCCTAATATTTTCTGGTCCTAACTCCTTTGCAAAAGATTGTGTCATGGAGATCATAGCCGCTTTAGTTATAGAGTAAATACTTTGGGAGTGCATGGGAATACGTCCATTTATAGATGAAATATTTACAATACTACCTCCCTGGTTTTCTCTCATAAATTTAGCCGCAATTTGACTGATAAAGAATGGTCCCTTTAAATTGACGTTCATAGTTTTGTCCCATGCCTTTTCATCTGCATCTAAAACATTACCATAAAAAGGGTTCGTAGCCGCATTATTTACTAAAATGTCAAGTCTTCCAAAATTTCTATCAATCTTTTTAAAAAGTGATTTAATCTGCCCTATCTCACCACTATTACAAGTAATTGATCTTGCAATTCCACCATTATTTTTTATATTTAATTCAATTTTTTGTAAGTTTTCTTTTTTTCTACTTGAAAGTATTACACTAGCCCCAAATTCAGATAAAACATTTGCTATTGAAGCTCCTATTCCCCTGCTAGCCCCAGTAATTAGAGCTACCTTCCCATCAAGATCAAACATTTTTGTAATTGTCATAACATCTCTTTTTTTGAAAATTACTTTCGATTAGATTTTTTGTTTAAAAAAACAAATTTTAGAAAATATTTTATTTTGTCAATTATTTTCAATAATGAATAAATTTATGGAAAAATTCTTTGAGATTTTTCTTTTATGATATTCAATATTTAATTTATATTTGAACAGATTTTGCTTTGATTTTTGGAACAAAATTTAATAATCTGAAAAAGGTATTTAATTACAAGTAATTTTTATAATTTAAGTTAAACTCCACCTAATTACAAATTAAATGACAATCTGGCTTCTTTTTACTTTTTTTACAATCTTAGGAATGGTTATTTTTCGTAAAAGGAAACCAAATGAGGAAAATCTAGAACCTCCGTCAAACTTGGTGATTTTTTTTAATCCGATTGAAGGTGAAGGTGATGTTTTCTTAGGTGGTTTATTAGTCCTTTTTTTTGCATCTAGGTTTTTTTTTAGAACTATTTCAAACACTAAGATTTATTTTCTAAAAAAATTAAATTTATCTTATGATAAAACTTTTTCTAGTATTTATACTTACTATCTTTCAAGATAATTTTGTAAGAATAGGAACATTTTTTGGGGCACTCGTAGGTTTTTGGCATACTTATTTTTTTTCATGAAAATTTGCTTAGTAAAATATTTATATTTGGTTTTATTGGATGGGGATTTGGATTGTATTTGGGCAACTTCTTTTCTGAAAATAGACATTTATCTAAAAAAAAATTGCGTCTTTTCAAAGGTGGCAAAAAATGAATTTTATCCTAATACATTGTAAAAATTAAATTAATACTCTCTCTTTGAATTTGTAAAAAATTATATAAAATGAGAGGGAATACGTAGTTTTTGAAAATGAAAAATAAGAATCTTCTATTTAAATTTATTTTATTTTTTTTATTTTCTCAAGATGGCTTTGCTAATAAGAAAGAAGAAGTAAAAAGTGCTGTATTTGCCGGAGGTTGTTTTTGGTGCATGGAGTCTGACTTTGAAAAACTTCCAGGGATTAAAAAAGTTTTGTCAGGATATACTGGAGGGGAAAAAATAAATCCAACCTACAATGACTATGCTGAATCCGGTCATATTGAAGCAGTAAAAATTTTTTACCAACCATCGTTAATTTCATTTTCTTCCTTACTAGAAATATTTTGGCTTAATATTGACCCTTTAGATGCAAATGGACAATTTTGTGATAGGGGGAAAGAGTATTCAAGTGCAATTTTTTATCTGAACCAAAAACAAAAAGAAATTGCAGAAAATTCTATAAAAAATCTAGAAAAAACTGGGATATTAGGGGAACCCATTCAAACAAGAGTTTTAAAAGCTGGAATTTTTTTTTTAGCAGAAGAATACCACCAAAATTATTACATAAAGAATCCATTAAAGTATAATTATTATAGATTTAGATGCGGTAGAAATAAAAAACTAAATGCTATATGGGGGAAAAATTATGAGAAGTACATTCATTTTGTGAAAAAAATATCGTTTAAAAAACCTGAAGTAAGCAAAATTAAAGAAATGCTTACAAATTTACAATTTAACGTAACACAAGAAGATGGAACTGAACCACCATTTAGAAACAAATACTGGGATAATAATGAAGAGGGAATTTATGTAGATATTATTTCAGGTGAGCCCTTATTTAGTTCAATTGATAAGTATAAATCTGGGACTGGATGGCCTAGCTTTAAAAAACCTATTTTTGGAGCAACAATTAAAAAAAAAGAAGACAAAAGCTTGTTCTTCACTAGAACTGAGCTTAGAAGTGAAAGTGCTGATTCACATTTAGGTCACCTATTTAATGATGGGCCAAAACCCACTGGGTTACGATATTGCATTAACTCAGCATCTCTTAAATTTATTCCAAAAAAAGATTTGATAAAGGAAGGTTACTATATCTACAACTATTTGTTCAAATGATTAATCTTTAATAAATCTTTAAATTTATATGATATTTTGTTCAAAATTCTTTTAATGTAACATCTTAAAGTTTTAATCCGATTATCTAATTAATAGCAATCCATTCTATAATTAATAAATAGAGGTTAAAATATAAAACTATTTTTCAAGTACTAGCAACAATATTCCCTATATCCTTAATTACAGCTCGATAATGTCTTTCAATTTTATCTCGAAAGACATGTCTTCCATTGGTAACCATTTTCCTACCTGCTGACCAAACTTCACATACCAATCGGTCATCTCCGGAAAAAATCCATCTGTCTAAAAAGTCATCCTCATCACAATTACAAAAATTTAATGCCTTAGAGTCTAAAGTAAGTAAATCGCCCCAATTACCAACTTCTATACTTCCTGAATCTCTTTCTAATGCTTGAGCTCCGCCTTCCAAAGCTTGTTTAAATAATGAACTTCCTACAGATCCATATGAGTTCGTCATCAAATTACGCTCTTTCCTAATCAGCCTCTGACTATATTCTAATAATCTTAATTCTTCTGTTAAAGAAATTCTTACATTAGAATCTGAACCTATTCCAAATTTACCTCCAGAAAGAATATATTCTCTACCATCAAAAATTCCATCTCCAAGATTTGCTTCAGTAACTGGACAAAGTCCAACTACGGCTCCAGATTTTGCTAGATTTTTTGTTTCATTTTGAATCATGTGTGTAGCATGAATCAAACACCAACGAGAATTAATATTAATATTATTTATTAGCCATTCAACTGGGCGTGAACCAAATTTAGATTTAATTATCTCTACTTCTTTAAGTTGTTCCGCAATATGCATATGAACTGGTCCTTTCGATCTTATATTGTCGATTTCTCCCAAGAATTCTATAGGAATTGTTCTTAAAGAATGCGGTGCTATCCCAATAGAATAGTCATCCGGAGCATTAGTTAATGCTTTCTCTACTTTGTAAATAATTTTTAAAAACTGATCCAAATTATTTATAAATCGAATTTGGCCTTTATTGAATTTACCTTCATTCAAAATATCCCCAGCATAAAATACAGGCAAAATAGTTAAACCCATTCCCACTTCCTGTGCCGCATCAATTATACTATATGAAGTTTCTGCTATGTCCGAATAATTTTTACCATCTTTTTGATTATGAATATAGTGAAATTCTCCTGCTGAAACATATCCACACTCCAACATTTCCATATATACAAGAGCAGAAATTGCATGGATTTTTTCAGGTGTCAAACTCTCAATAAATTTAAAAATTAAATCCCGCCATCTCCAAAAACTATCTTGTTCCATATAACGCTTTTCGGTCAGTCCAGCAATGGCACGCTGAAAAGAGTGGGAGTGTAAATTTGACAGAGCTGGAAGAAGAATCCGATCTCTTAAATATTGATCTTTATCTTTTCTTTCAGTTTCAGATTCTACATTTGCAATTCTGCCAAAATTATCCA
>CACGSI010000066.1 GCA_902575715.1 uncultured SAR324 cluster bacterium | reverse complement strand
AAATGAAATAAGTAGACTTGAATTATTTTTTTTCCAAAACTTGTAATTCATGCTGGAATTCTCCTCTTCCTAGATTAAATTTGATTTTATAATAAAATTTAACTTTGAAAAATCTGAATGAAAAGCTTTTAGGGTTAATTATTATCCAATGAATTAGAGGGTAATTCTTTTTGCAATACAGTATTCACCTTGGACCAAACATCATCTACACTTATATTAGAAATGCATGGAGCTGAGTCTCCTTCATTAATTGTGTAAATGCATTTCCAATTGCAACCAAAACAGGACATCTTGTTAAAAACTACGTTTATGTTTTTTTTCTGATCACTTAAATTGGGAAATGGTAAAAAACGGCCGAAGTGGCCTCCTCCTAAGATGCAAATTGATGGAGTCCCTACAGCAGAAGAAATATATATTAATCCAGTATCATTACTAATGGTAAGTAGGCTTTGCTTTAGAATTCCAGCTAATTTTATAAGTGTTGTTTTTCCACAAAAATTTTCTAATGGGATTCCAGATAAATTAATAATCATTTCTGCAATAGGATGTTCTCTATTTGTACCGCAAATAATGCCCATTAAATTTGTTTGCTTAAAAATTTTTTGACAAAGATCTGCAAAAAATTTAGGTGGCCATTCTCTCCCATCCACAGTTCCACTGGTCCCAGGAGCAATAACAAAAAACTTTTTACCTTTCAATTTTGGAGATATCCAGGAGTTAGAAATTTTTAGATGGGGATACCTAATTTTGTGTTTACGATTTGATAAATTTGAAAAAAATTCTGCATTTCGCTCCAGTTCTGTAATTTCTTTCTTTGAAGCTGGAATTAATTCTGAATGCCAACTATCAGCAATAATTTTTTTTAGTCTGTTACGATTAACCATGTTTCCATTGGAACTAATTTTTTTTGGAGCTCTACTTGCCCTGATTAATGCATCTCCATTATAATATTCTCTGGAGTAAGTGGGTTGTATTGCTATTTTTGAATCTAGATCAGCAATTTGAGATAAAATTTTAAACCTATAGAGAGATAGTGTTCTAAATTTGTTTACATTTACTGGAAAGACTTCATCCCAATATGGAAATGTTTCTGCCAAGTTACACCATAATTCATTTCCAACTAATACGATTCTATATTTTCCTCTGGGATATAAATTCCTATATTCTTTTGCTGTATCAAGCCAAAGAATAAAATCACCAATAAGATCTTGACGAATCAATAGTATTAATTCGAGTTTATTTTTCTTTTTTGAACAAGTCTTTAAAAAAACGAGACTATCAAACATGAAGTAAATGATTGTCTTAAAAAAAATCAATATAGATTTTAAAAAATTCATTTTTTAGATTTCCCGACTAATTCAAAGTCTTTCCAAGTCAAAGAATACATTTTTTTTCTTATAAAGGGGCTGATGTAATTAGAAATTTTTACTATCGTCTTAAAAAATAATTTAGCATGTTTTTTTTCTGAAAACATGTGAATATTTTTGCCATTAGTATAGAAAAATAGATTTAATTTTTTTGCTAAAAACTCGAATGTTTCTTTTTGGTAAAAACTAATGTGTTGTCCATGATCAAGTGCGTAATACCACCACTCATGAGGTTTTGGGACTCCCTCTGGAGTTAATTCAGTTGAGAAAAGAATATTTTTTGAGTAATTTAACAAGTTTTCTAATTCATTTAATGGTTTGTCAAAATGTTCAAAAGCTTCAAAACAGGTTACCATTTCTATTTCTTCTGAGTTATTTGATATTTCAAAACCTTTTGCAAACAAGTTATTTGTGTTTTTGTCTTCCCAATAAAAATCAAATCCAGAATCACGCATCATTCTTACGAAAATCCCATATCCTCCGGCGTAGTCTAAAAAACTTTTATTTTTATTGAATAAGAAAAAAATGATGCACGTAGAAATATTTCTAAACCAAATATTTCTAGATAAAATTCCTATATCCCAATCATTAATTGGCGATTTATAAGACTCCTCTAGCCAAAATGGTTCTTCTGTTTGGAGAAATTTGCATTTTTCACAATGGAAATAACTAACAATATACTTATTAAGAATTTTGGCTTTAAATTCAAATTTAGATAATGAGGAACAAACTTTACAATTCATTTCACTATTTTATTTAATAGATATTTAATATTTGTTTTCAGATATAAAAAAATATTTATAGGCTTACACCAATAGTGAGGAGATATTTTTTCTGCTTTTCTAAGGAATGAATTTAATTCATTCGATGTTTTTTTAAGCAAGGGCCTGTCTTGATTTTCAATTTCATTAAGAACTTGTTTGCAGAATCTGTCCCAATTGAAATGTCTTTCTATAAGTAATAAGTTCTCTTTACGCCATTTTATTAATTTTTTCTCTTCTACAAACTGAAGATCTTCAATTTTTGAAATAGTTTTTTCTAAATTTTCAATTGATATATTTGGAATAGAATTAAATCCTTCATAGCCACTTTGAATAGAGCAAATAGGAATTAGTCCCCAAGCCATTGCTTCAAGAATAGTAGTTGGGTTTGCATCGGATGAGCTAGAAATTATAAGGAAATCATATTCTTTTAAAATATTATGCGAATATTTCTCAGAAAAATCTATTTCACCAAGATAAGCAATATTTCTAAGTTCTCTTCCAGATCCTGCCCATGAAAAATGTAAGTGAGGTAGTTTTTTTGCTAGAACTTCTAAAAATTCTGTATTTTTGCACCATGCAGTATGTCCAATGTATAATAACTTCCTCTTACCAGGAGGATTATAACCCGTTTTAATTAAAGGGAATTCCATACGATCAATTGCTAAATCCAGGTGAATTAATTTAGGTTCCCAATGATGAAATGGTGAATCTTTTACTCTTTTCATCCACGCATTTCCGGTAATAGCTAAATACTTACTTGCGTATTTCATTGTTGTTCTGGCAAAAGCATTGTGCCAACCCGATGGATCCGGGCAAAATGGTGCCATAGGTAAAATTCTTTTCCACCCTTTTTGGCGCGCACTCATTCTGAATGTCGTTAAAGGATTTGGATGCCAATGACCTAGTAGGACATCTGCTTTTCCTGGTTTTATAATACAAAAAGTGTTGAATGGGTAAACTTTTACTTCGTAATATTTTTCTAAAAATTGTTTTAGATGCCTTCCAATCGTATCAGGAGTACTAATTTTTTCCCCAACTGGATAAATGAGATGAATTCTTTTTATTTTTCTCATTTTAGCAACTTTTTTAAACATTTTTTTTAGAAATGAAGATATTGTAATTCTGTAACTTTTTTTTTCTATAAATTTATCTGCAACAATATTTCTATTTAAAATTTTAAGATGGTCAATAGGGAAATTAATTTCTCCTATACTTAAATCATGATTAAGATCTTTATTTTGAGAATGAGTACCTTTTTCCCATCCTATATTTTTGATTAGATTTTTTGATGGGATTAATACATTTTGCTTTTTTTGCCAAAGCAGATATTGCAACTGCACATCCCATGTGTTGATTTTTTCTCTACTTACCTTGTCAAACATTTCTTGCCAAAATTTTTTCAACAAAAAATCATTACGGGAAAAAATATTTTCCTTCCAGGCATTATTTTTTTTTAATAAAGAGTTTATATTAGATTCATAATCCTCAAAAGTCCTTCTCCACCCTGCCCATCCCCAAACCCTTAAGTATCTCGAGATAAAGTATGATGTATTTGGAGAGTAGTCCTTTTCATTGGAGTAAAAACCGCAAATTGCACCTATTTGATGTTCGTATCTATAGTGTTCTAACAAATCTTGGCAAAACCAGAAAAAACTTTGTGATGGTAGACAGTCATCTTCTAGAATAATGCCTTCTTTCTCCTGATCAAAAAACCATTTTATTGCTTCACTTACTGCGATTTTGCATCCTAAATTCCCCTTCCGAAACAATGTTTTTAATTCACAATCCCAGTCTATTCCCTTTATTATTTGACGAGATTCGTAGCATAGTTTTTCCTCATGTTTATTATTTGAGAAAGGTCCATCCGCAGCAATATATAATCTTTGAGGTTTTGCTTCTTTAATTGATTTAAAAACCCTATGAGTTACATCTGGTCGATTGAAAATCAAAAATAGTATAGGTGTGGAAAGTTTATTATTATTTTTTAGTTTTATTTCTTGATTTTTCATTAACGATTATTAAATGTTTTTTATATTTCCACCGCTTGAATGATGCAAGTAAATTATGCAACCTCAATAAATTCAATAATTCTCTTCCCCAAAAAAATAGAATTCGTTTAAAAAGGGATAGATTTGTTAAAATATCTTTTGGGAAATGGGTTCTTACAATTTTAATTGCTTCCCAAACAACCTTCCACTCTTTTCTTGCAGAGACACCGCTCCCGTCCATCTTAACTACAGGTTCCCCTTCTAAATAATAAGCAATACCTGAAGTTAATTCCCAGCGACAAATCCATTCGTAATCCATGGTAATAAGTTTTATATTGAATAATCCTATTTTTTTAAACAAAGTTTTACGAATAATCATAGTTTGATGACGGTAGGGCATTCCTCTTCCAATGCTAGGGGTATTTTGTTTTTTGGTTCTCAATGGTTTTTTTATATAAGAGCCAATGAGAGTGTCATTATATATTTCATCTGCATGTACAAAATCTATATCTAAATTA
>CACGSI010000065.1 GCA_902575715.1 uncultured SAR324 cluster bacterium | reverse complement strand
AATTTAATTCAAATTTTTTCTTTGAGTAAAATGATTTTCTTCAAAAATTTATTTTTTTTGATTGTATTTTTTTCTTTTGGGATGCCTATATTAGCTCAATCAACAATCCCAGGAATTAATATTTCTGTTGATTCGGCAAGTTCTCCTCAACAAATTGCGACCACATTACAAATAATTTTTTTACTTACCATTTTGACTCTAGCACCTGCAATTTTAATAATGACTACTTCATTTACAAGATTTGTGATTGTATTGTCTTTTTTACGTCAAGCAATAGGTACACCCACAGCACCCTCAAATCAAATTGTCATTGGACTGGCTCTTTTCCTCTCTTTATTTGTAATGATGCCTGTATGGGAGCAGATAAACAAAGATGCTTTGGAACCGTATTTGGATGAAAAAATTACTCAGGAGGAATTCATGGAAAGAGCATCCATACCTATTAAAAGGTTTATGAGTAGTTTTACAAGAGAAAAGGATTTAGCATTGTTTGTACGTATTGCAAAAATGGAAAGACCTAAGAATATAGATGATATCCCCGTTTGGGTTATGATTCCAGCTTTTGTAATAAGTGAATTAAAAGCAGCATTTCAAATAGGATTCTTACTATATGTCCCTTTTTTAGTAATTGATATGGTTGTCGCCTCAATACTTATGGCTATGGGTATGATGATGATGCCTCCAGTAATGATTTCTTTACCTTTCAAGTTAATGTTATTTGTTTTAGTTGATGGTTGGCATCTTATTCTCGGGTCAATGGTAAAGAGCTTTGTAGATTTAAGTCCAATCTAATTTTTTTGAAAATTTATTATGACGGAAGCACTGGTTGTATCTATAATGGTTGAAGCAATGAGAATGGCAACTCTTCTATCAGCACCAATTTTGATTGGCGCTTTGGTGGTAGGTCTGCTAGTTTCCATCTTCCAAGCTGTTACTCAGATTCAGGAGCAAACATTAGCTATAATTCCAAAAATGGGAGCTATGGTTGCTGTAATAGCTATTTTGTTCCCTTGGTTCCTTTCACAGGCTACCACATATATGACTTCAATTTTTAACAATATTCCTCAGTTTATAGGAAGTTAAAAATATTTCTTGCCATTTTTTTTCTAAAAAAACTGATTCTAAAAATTTCTGACTAGACCATCATTTTCCGATATTGGATAATAATAACTTATAAGTTATAAATTATGTTTGACTTTTTAAAATTTTATATAATAGAAAGACTATGAGTGAATCTAATGAAAATGAATTTGATAACGACAAAGATGATCAGCAAAATATTATAGATATTAAAGAAAGTGATGTCGAAAAATTCTCAGATGAAAAATCTCTTGTAATCAGTGAGGATGTTTTCCCTGAATCTTTACTGATAGTTCCTTTGTATGACAGACCCCTTTTCCCAAAAATGCTTCTACCAGTAATAATTTCAGATCAAAAACTAGAGGGAGTACTGGAAGAAGAAATAAAAAAAGATATTCGCTATGTAGGATTGGTTTATAGTTTTGAAAATGAAGGATCTAAAGAAGAAAAAAAATCTGAAAAAAATTTTAAAAATTTAGCAAAAATAGGTTCGGTGGGAAGGATTGTTCAGGCTTCAAAGCATGGGTCTGATCCCATGCATATCATTGTACAAGTTATGGAAAGATTTGAAATTATAGAGTTTATTAGTGTTGATCAAGTATTTAGGTCAAAAGTTAAATATTTGGAAGATACAGGAGGTAAGAAAACTGAATATGAATTAAAAGCATTTTCTGTTTCAATCATAAATTTAATAAAAGAATTAGTTCAGTTAAATCCTTTATTTAAAGAAGAATTAGGGCTATTAATGGGGCGTATAAATCTCAAAGATCCTGCTACTTTAGCAGATTTTGCAGCTTCAATGACTACTGCTTCAGGCAAGGAGTTACAGGAAATTTTGGAAACAATGAGTATTAAAGAACGGATCGAAAAAGCTTTAAATCTTTTGAGACATGAATTGGAAGTTGCAAAACTGCAAGTAAAAATTTCACAACAAGTTGAAGAAAGGATGTCACAACAGCAACGAGAATTTTTTTTAAGAGAACAGTTTAAGGAAATTAAGAAAGAATTAGGGTTAACTAAGGAAGGTTCAGAAAGTGAAACAGAAAAATATGAAGCACGAATAAAAAAACTTAAGCTTTCTGAAGAAGCAAAAGATCGCATTAACGAAGAGTTAGAAAAAATGCGTTTAATTGAACCGGCTTCTCCTGAGTATCATGTGACTAGAACATACTTGGATTGGTTAACAATTTTACCATGGGGTATTTATAGCAAAGATTTTTTTAATATTCAAAGAGCTGATAGAATTTTAAACAGAGATCATTATGGGCTAAAAGATGTAAAAGATAGGATCTTGGAACTTATTTCTGTAGGAATTATTAATGGAGATTTAGCTGGATCTATAGTTTTATTAGTAGGTCCTCCGGGGACTGGAAAAACATCTATAGGACAGTCTATCGCAAAAGCTCTAGGGCGTAAATTTTTTCGTTTTTCTTTGGGCGGTATGCGAGATGAAGCAGAGATCAAAGGGCATAGGCGAACATATATCGGTGCCCTCCCAGGCAAATTTATTAGTGCTATAAAAACTTGTAAAACTGCAAATCCAGTTGTTATGCTTGATGAAATAGATAAAATCGGTGCAAGTTATCAAGGGGACCCAGCCTCAGCTTTGCTTGAGGTCCTTGATCCAGAACAAAACAAAGATTTTCTTGACCATTACTTAGATGTTCGTTTTGATCTTTCAAAAGTTCTTTTTATTTGTACAGCAAATCAGACTGATACAATTCCTCCTGCTCTTCTTGATCGAATGGAAGTTATAAGACTTTCAGGATATATTTTAGAGGAAAAACTTGAAATAGCTCGTAAACATCTTCTTCCAAAACAACTAAAATTTCATGGTTTGAAAAAGTCTCAGTTTTCTCTTTCTAAATTAGTTTTGAGAGAAATAATTGATGGTTATGCTAGAGAAGCAGGAGTGAGAAATTTGGAAAACAATCTTAAAAAACTATTGAGGAAATCTGCAAGAAAAATTGTTGAGCAAGAAGTAGATCAAGTTAAAATAGGTAAGGAGGATCTGCCCGATATGTTAGGAAGAAAAAACTTTGCAGAGGAAACTCGCTACAAAAAACCTAAAATTGGAGTTGTAACTGGATTGGCATATACCAGTGTTGGAGGAGCGACTTTGTTTATAGAAGCGTCATATGTTGAATCAAAGAATCCAGGATTTAAACAAACTGGTCAATTAGGTAATGTAATGAAAGAGTCTACAGAAATAGCTTATAGTTATATTCGCTCTCAAGGAAGTCAGATTGAAAGAGTGAAAAATTTCTTTGCAGAGAATCTGATTCATATGCATGTTCCAGCCGGGGCAACACCAAAAGATGGTCCTTCTGCTGGGATTACAATGGCATGTGCTCTTCATTCTCTGGTAGAGAAAGAGCCAGTTGTTAAAAATATTGCAATGACTGGTGAACTAACTTTAACTGGATTGGTTATGCCTATAGGAGGAGTAAAAGAAAAAACAATTGCTGCTAGAAGGGCTGGGATTGTTGATTGAGCTAATATAGGCATCCCAAAAGAAAAAACAATTGCTGCTAGAAGGGCTGGGATTACTCAACTAATATTTCCAATTGAAAACAAAAAAGATTTTGAAGACTTGGATGAAATTATAACACGCGGAATAAAGACTTATTTCGTTAAAACTTTTGATGAGATTCTTCCAATTTGCTTCCCAAATTTTAATAAAAAAAAATTTAGGGTATAAAAATAAACTAATCAAAATTAGTCTAAAAAAATTAATTTCTATGTTCAATTAGTTAAAATTATACTTAAAAAAGTATGGTAAATATTCTCCTTTAAATGCAATTTATTTTTCTCTCTCAGGATTTTATTTTTTTAGCATCATTACTAGTTGTTTCAGGGGTTTTCACAGGTTTGATTTCAGGACTCTTTGGAGTGGGAGGTGGTATAATCTTGGTCCCCGTATTACTTCATGTTTTTGATGAGTTGGGCTATTCAGTTGAATTCACGACACATTTGGCGATTGGTACATCTTTGGGAATTATAGTACCAACTTCTATCGTTTCTGCTTTATCTCATTATAAAAGGGGATCATTAAATATTGTTTTATTTTTCAAAACAGCTCTTCCTGTAGCAGTATGTGCACTGCTAGGGACCTTTTTAGCAGGTATTCTGAGTGGAAGATCTCTCAAATTAATTTTCGCAATAATGATTATTTTAATTGCAATTAATTTTCTTAGAAAAAAATTTATTTTTGGAAAAGAGTTACCAAAAATGTTAAAAGTTTGGGGAATTGTTGGTTTGATAGGATTCCTTTCTTCTATGATGGGTGTGGGGGGTGGAGCCTTTTTTATTTCATATTTCACAGCATATAGCATCCCTTTGTTATGCGCAGTAGGTACATCTGCCAGCTTAGGAGTTTTGATTTCATTGCCGGGTCTTATCGGATATATTATTAATGGATGGAATTTAGAAAATCTGCCACCTTTAAGTTTTGGTTATTTTAGTCTTTTGGGATTTATATGCGTTGTACCAACAACTATGATAATGGCACCACTAGGAGCAAAAATAGCACATTTTTTAGATAAGGAAAAATTGCAGAAATTATTTGCTATGTTTCTCTTGTTAATGTCATTAAGAATGTTATACAAAATTTTTTAAAATTTACAAAAAATATTATTTTTTAAAGCAATTATATCATCCAAAAATATTCATAATGATATAATAAATATTTTACATATATGTTTAATAGAAGAGTTTTTTTGATGGGAAAAAATTGCATAATC
>CACGSI010000064.1 GCA_902575715.1 uncultured SAR324 cluster bacterium | reverse complement strand
TTTTATGTGATATTTAAAAATATTAGCTTATTTCCATAAACTTTTATGAACGAAAGTAAGTATATCATTTTGTTAACTCTTATGAGATAAGAATAGTAGTTATTTCATGATTATTGCATTGTTAAGTATGCCAAATATTTTATAAATTAAACTTTCAACATTTTTTTATTTGTATTATGATTGATGACATATGAAGTTAACCATGGAACTGGTTTAATTCATATATTTTTTACTTAAAAACTACAAAAGGCATCCATGAAAATTAATCGCCACTTCACCATGGAGGGTGAAGATCCCTACAATTCAATTGATTTTGAAAACCGTAGTTCAAGCATAAAAAATACTGACGGCTCTGTAGTATCAGAGTGGGAAAATGTGACCGTTCCGAAAACTTGGTCCCAAGTAGCAACTGATATTATCGCACAAAAGTATTTCCGTAAAGCCGGTATTCCTAAAAATCTGAAATCAGCAAAAGAAAAAGGTATTCCTGAATGGCTACAACCTTCGATCAAAGATACTGAAAAGGAAACCAATATTAATTCAAAAAATCAAAATAAAGCAACACATAATAATTTAGAAATTTCTGAATCTGATGCTAGACAAGTATTTCATAGAATAGTAGGGTGTTGGACTTATTGGGGTTTTAAAAACAACTATTTTGATTCTGAGGAAGACGCTAAAGCTTTTTACGATGAATTATGCTATATGCTTGCACACCAAATGGCTGCGCCAAACTCTCCTCAATGGTTTAATACTGGATTAAATTGGGCTTACGGGGTAGACGGCCCCCCACAGGGACATTCTTATGTGGATCCTGAGACAGAAAAAATAACTGAGTCAAAAGATGCTTACTCTCGTCCTCAACCTCATGCATGCTTTATACAATCTGTAAAAGATGACCTAGTTCGTGAAGGCGGAATAATGGATTTGTGGACACGGGAAGCCAGACTTTTTAAATATGGTTCAGGAACTGGCTCAAATTTCTCCGATTTACGAGGAGACATGGAACCCCTTTCTGGTGGAGGATTCTCCTCTGGACTGATGTCATTTCTTAAAATTGGTGATACAGCTGCTGGAGCAATAAAATCTGGAGGAACAACTCGAAGAGCAGCTAAAATGATATGTATTGATGCCGATCACCCTGACATTGAAAAATTTGTAAATTGGAAAGTTCATGAAGAACAAAAAGTAGCCGCCCTTGTTGCTGGTTCAAAAAATATTAAATATCTAATAAATGAACTATTTACAGCAATACATGGATGGGAAAGTGAAAATGAAAAGTTCGATCTTAAATTAAACAAAGATTTACGAAAAATAACCAAAAAAGCTAAATCTTTACAAATTCCTCTGAGTTATATCGATAGGATAATTCATCTGGCCAAACAGGGATATGTCGAGGTAGTTTTTGACGAATATGATACTGACTGGAATTCTGAAGCATATCAAACAGTGGCTGGGCAAAATGCTAATAACTCCGTTCGCCTCAACAATCAATTTATGGAGGCAATCGATAATGATGAAGATTGGAATCTTTATTGGAGAGTTGAAAAAGAAAAAGCTATAAAAGAAGGAAGAGCTCCTACACCCTGTAAGAAATTGAAGGCTAGAGATCTTTGGAATGAAATTGCTTATGCTGCTTGGGCTTCAGCAGACCCTGGGATTCAATTCGATTCTACAATCAATGAATGGCATACCTGTCCGTTAGACGGGCCTATTAGGGCATCCAACCCCTGCAGTGAATATATGTTTCTTGATGACACTGCGTGTAATCTGGCTTCACTGAATTTACTAAAATTCACCGATAAAACAACAGGTGATATTGACATTCGCAAGTTGCGTCATGCTTCAAGAATTTGGACAATCGTACTAGAAATAAGTGTTTTAATGGCTCAATTCCCAAGTAAAAATATTGCAGAACTGTCTTATAAGTTCAGGACCTTGGGATTAGGTTACGCAAACATGGGTACTTACTTAATGGTTAATGGGATTCCATATGATTCTCCTGAAGCACTGGCAATTTGCGGAGCTATAACTTCTATAATACACATGACCGCATACTCTACTTCTGCTGAGATGTCAAAGGAAATGGGTCCTTTTACTGGATACGAAAAAAATAAAGAAAACATGCTCAGAGTGATACGAAATCATAGACGGGCAGTTTTTAGAGCACCAGACAGTGAGTATGAAGGTTTGACAATTAAACCAATTGGGATAGATAGCCAACATTGCCCCCCAGAGCTTCTTAAAGCTGCTCAGAATGAAGCAAATCTTGCACTAAAGTTAGGAGAAAAACATGGCTACAGAAATGCTCAAGTAACTGTGATCGCTCCAACGGGAACTATTGGCCTGTTAATGGATTGCGATACAACTGGGATTGAACCAGATTTTGCTTTAGTAAAATTTAAAAAACTTGCTGGAGGGGGATACTTTAAAATAATAAATAACTCTGTACCTCTTGCATTAAGAAAACTTGGTTATAAAGAGTCTGAAATTTCTGATATTGTTCATTTTATCAAGGGGTATGCCCGCCTCGAAGGTAGTCCATGTATAAATTCAAATGTCTTGCGTAATAAGGGCTTTACAGAAGAAATTCTAAAAAATATTGAAGATCAGTTACCTACTGCTTTTGATATAAGTTTTGTTTTCAACCAACATACACTTGGAGAAACTTTTTGTAAAGATACTTTAGGTATTAGCGAAGAACAATTAGCTGATTTTGAATTTAGTATTCTAAATCATTTAGGATTTACAAATAAAGAAATTGAAGCTGCTAATGATTATATTTGTGGAACAATGACCTGCGAAAATGCTCCCCATCTAAAGCATGAACACTACTCAGTTTTTGACTGCGCAAATAAATGCGGTAGAAATGGTAAAAGGTTTATTCAATCAAAAGCCCATGTAATGATGATGGCTGTAGCCCAACCATTTATATCTGGGTCAATTTCAAAGACAATAAATTTACCCTCTCAAGCTAATATATCTGATATAAAGGACGTATTTTATTCATCGTGGAAAAAAGGATTGAAATGTAACGCTTTATATCGAGATGGATCTAAATTGAGTCAACCTTTAAACGTTAATGTTGATGAACATTTGTGGGATGATGAAGAGATGGAACAATCTGAATCCTCATTAAAACCAACAGAAATTAGAGTAGCTGAAAAAATAATTCATCGCTACATTGCTAATAGAAGAAGATTACCGCATCGTCGCAATGGATATACTCAAAAGTCAGTCATTGGAGGACATAAACTCTATTTGAGAACAGGCGAGTATGAAGATGGTACTTTGGGAGAAATTTTTCTAGATATGCATAAAGAAGGCGCTGCTTTTAGAAGCCTTATGAATAGCTTTGCTATAGCTATATCTCTAGGTTTGCAACACGGAGTACCATTAGAAGAATTTGTTGAGGCATTTATTTTTACTAGATTTGAACCAAATGGATTGGTTTCAGGAAATGATACCATCAAAATGAGTACGTCTATAATTGACTACATATTTAGAGAATTAGCCATCTCCTATCTGGGACGAAATGATTTAGCCCATATAAATACTGATGAACTTCATTCTAGTGAAGTTCATTCCCAAAATGAAATTGAACCTGTGTTTGATGATGAACAAGTTGTATCTGAAAGAACTCTTAGCCGAGAAGAAAGTAAAGCTTTTTTAGAAGAGGAAAATAATGAAGAAGAAAATAAAGAATTCGACAATGTAAATTTTGCTCTTCTTAAAGATTCTGTTTCAGTCGAACCTGAACAAAATAAGAGTGATTTATCTGCTAATTCAGAATTTTCTCCAAAAAGCTCTTCTGGAAATTGGGAAACAAGAGAACGTTCAATTTCTAGTCTTGCTCATGAAGCTAGAATGAAAGGCTATGAAGGCGAGGCATGTCACACTTGCCAACAATTTACTATGGTGAGGAATGGTTCATGTTTAAAATGTGCCTCATGTGGTTCAACTAGTGGTTGTTCATAATTTGAAAAATATAAAAAATTTCAAAAATATTTTTATTTCCAATTCGTTCTAAATGTAAGGCATATTAAACTGTAACAATTTAAATGCAGTTGAATTTATGAAAATAGCTTTCAAAGTTTAGAATTAATGCCTCACCTCCCATTTAAAGAGTATTATCTGATATCTCGCCGTTATAGAAAAGGTATTGCTTTATTAACAACATTACTGATTTTAGCTCTTCTGGCTGTTTTTATGACAGAATTCACTTTTGAAACAAACCTTGAAACTAGAAGTATAAAAAATTACCAAGCATCATTTAAGTCTAAAAATGCTGTAAAGTCCATTTTCAAAGCTGTTCTAGAAGGTATTGAGAAGCAAGATGAAATAAAGTTTTTCAGAGAATATGTAAAGGGATTGATCACAGTTGGTAATAATATTTCGGATATTTCTTTTTTGAATCCTAAAGAACCTATAAGACTGCCTAAAGGTATTATTAGTGATTTTCCTGATGTTACTTTTTACACCCCTCAAATTCGTCCGATAGATCATCTTTTTAATTTGAATAGGATTCAAGCACCTCCTTTTAGAGCAATTAATCCAGAAGCTAAATCTGATATTAGATTAGCTAACAGATTTGTGAATATATTTGAAAATTGGAATGAAAAAGTTGAAAAATTGGAAAGAAATAGTATTCGTATTAACAAAATACAATTAAATCTTTTAGAAACTCTTCAAATTTATGCAGCAATTTTTGATTGGATTGATAAGGATTCTCTTACCTATAATTCATCTATTTTTGGCACAATAGGTGCTGAAAATGACTTTTACCTATCCTATGCCCCAGATATAGAAATAAAAAATGGATTTTTAGACAAATTA
>CACGSI010000063.1 GCA_902575715.1 uncultured SAR324 cluster bacterium | reverse complement strand
ATAAAATTACCTGAAGATTTACTCATTTTTTGACCTTCAACTGTTAGCATATTTGTATGCATCCAATTTCTTGCAAAAGGTTTTTCGAGTCCTCTAGCTTGTGCAATTTCGCACTCGTGATGAGGAAACTTTAAATCCATTCCACCCCCGTGAATATCAAATTCATTTCCCAAGTAACGAGTACTCATCACAACACATTCAGTATGCCATCCAGGATAGCCCCAACCACTAAATGGATCCCGCCATCTCATAAGATGTCCTTTTTCTGCTTTTTTCCAAAGAGCAAAATCTCCGGGATGGCGCTTTTCAGAAAGCACTTTAACTCTGGCTCCTCCCTTCATTTCTTCTATTTTTCTATTTGAAAGATCACCATAATTAGGATCTTTACAAATTTCAAAATAAACTGAACCATTTGATTCGTATGCTAGTCCTTTTTTTAATAAATTTTCTATAACTTCTAATTGCTCTGGAATATGTCCGGTAGCTCTTGGACTTATGTCAGGACGGATTACATTTAAACTATCCATTACCTCAAAATGTCTGCGTGTAAAATTTTCAGCCACAACCATTGGTTCGAGATCTAATTCATTGGCACGTTTGAGCATTCTATCCTCACCATTATCATCTTCTCCCAGCAAATGTCCCACATCAGTAATATTTTGGACATAAAAAGTTTTATATCTACAATAACGAAGATAGCGAAGAATTATATCGAAGCTAACATATGCTTTGGCATGACCAATATGACTATCACTATAGACCGTAGGACCACATACATAAATTGAGGCACGACCTTTTTTTAATGGAATAAATTTTTCTTTTTTTCCAGAAAAAGAATTAAAAATTTGAAGTGACATATTTATTGACTAATCACTAAAATTCCAAATAGTAATTTTTGACAAAATGGAATTTTGTTTTTCATCTTGAGCAAAGCGGGGCTCATTAGATTTAACAAGTTCAATGTAATGATTAATACTAACTTCGGTGCGCTCAAAAAAAGGTTTGGGATAAACACCTAAGAAAATAGTCCAAAAAGATAATGGGACTAAAATAAGAACTTCTCGGAATGATAAATCATTAAGTCCTTTGATAAGATCTTTTTTTAACTCTCCAAAAAGGACACGTTGAACCATCCAAAGCATATAAATTGCAGCAATTACAACACCTATAGCAGCAACAATACCATACCAAATATTTACTCTTGCCGCCCCAACCATAGTTAAAATCTCTCCCACAAATCCATTCAATCCAGGCAAACCAACTGAAGCCATAGAGAAAAATACCAAAAATACAGCAAATTTTGGCATAGTATGAATTACACCACCATAATCTGAAATTTCTTGTGTATGGGTCCTTTCATATATCATTCCCACAGTTAAAAAAAGCGCTCCCGTAACAATTCCATGGTTGACCATCTGAATCCAACTTCCTGAAAGACCCTGAATATTAAGAGCAAATAAACCTAATACAATATATCCCATATGAGCGACAGAAGAATATGCAATTAACCTTTTAATCTGAGTTTGAACCATAGCAACCAAACCACCGTAAATAATACCAATCAAAGCAAGTATCATAAAGACAGGTGCCAAATCATAAACAGCTGCAGGAAAAACAGGCATGGCAAATCTCAAAAATCCATATGGTCCAAATTTCAACATCACTGCTGCAAGTTGAACTGAGCCTGCAGTCGGAGCTTCATAGTGGGCATCAGGTAGCCAAGTATGGAGGGGGAAAATAGGAATTTTTACTGCAAAAGCTATGGCAAAACCAATAAAAAGCCAGAATTGAATTTCAGATGGAATATTCATTCCATACCAATCAATAATATTAAAAGACCAGTCTCCATGTAAATCCTTATATATATTTGCTGTATAAAGCAGTGAGACCAACATCAACAAAGATCCAAACATTGTATATATGAAGAATTTAATTGTTGCATAAAGCCTGTTTTTCCCCCCCCAAATTCCAATCAACAAATACATTGGTACTAACATCACCTCAAAAAAAACATAAAATAAAACAACGTCCAGTGCAGCAAAACAACCTAGCATGCCCATTTGTAAAAGTAACATTTGAATTTGGAATTGCCAATTACGTTCTTTGACATTCCATGAACCTAAAAGAGTTAAAGGCGTGATAAAACTGATCAATAGGAAAAAGAAAAAATTAAGCCCATCTAAACCTAAAAAATAATCAATATTAAACTTAGAAATCCAAATATACTGTTCTACCATCTGGAAGTTCTCAATACTGTGATCAAATTTAAACCAAAGAGAAAGACTAAGCACAAAAGTGAAAATACTACTTAAAAGAGCGATTATTTTTGATGGAGTACCATTCCCCTCATCGCGAAACATAGATATAAAAATAATGCCTATAACAGGAGAAAATATAATAACCGAAAGAATCGGTAACCCAAAAAAATCCATTATATTGTTAGATAGTAATTAAATTGAAGATATTTTAGATTAGTAGAAATTTTTGCAAATATTTTTAGTAAAAATGAAGTTATTCAAATCAAACAATTTTTACTTAACAAATTAAACTACATATAAACCTAAGAGAATTAGCTATTTAAAGCAAGACCAATTTAAGTTGAAAATAATTTTTCCTTATAGAAATTTTATAATTTTCTCCCTATTCGAGGGAATAAAGGTTTAATAAAATCACCCATTTTTATATTATCATTAAATTTCCAATTCAATCCCAAAATAAGGTCCAAAGGGAAAATTGTATTAAAAGAATCATCAATACAAAGTCCACTTGTAAAAGAACTTGCATTAACTGAGTTAACTAATTCTTTTTCTAGTAAATCAATTTTTTGCCACTTACTTTTAAAATCAGAGAGATATTCTACTTGATTAAAACTTCCAAAACAAACCATACCATTCAAAAAACATAAAGACGTAAAAACTAGAAATAACCCTGGACAAAGTCTCCCTTTTTGCAATTCAAGTATAATTTTTTCTGAAGATAGCTTAATTTTATAGCTCCGACTAGTCAGTAGCCCATTTTTTATAAATACTGGTTCTTGTCTATATTTATTATTATTAAAATTTACTATTGAAAAAAAAGGGATATCAGATGTAAATATTCTTAGGATTTCTTTCCTAGTTTTTGAATGAAAAAAAATAGCATACAAGGGATGATCTTTATTTTTCAAAACTTTTATTAAGTAATTTCGAACAACCTCATTAATATCAAAGTATAAGATTGATTTATCCTTAATTATATAGCGAAGTTGATTTGAACAAAACTTAGTAGCCCATGTTGAAAAATTATTTCCTTTAACAGCCAATGGCATCAATTTTCTTATTGGATCAGCTAGATAATCGATTCTACTAACCAACTTTTCTGGGATCTTACTTTGAAAAACAAGCTGGTTACTCATATTGCCAGGTATTAATGAAACTCTTCTTTCTTTAGAATCTCTTGATCGATCAAATTCTGATTTTTTTAACTCTGTAAAACCCTTATACTTTTTTGAAATTATATCTTCTAATTCATATCGATTACTATAATTTAAACAGCCTGACCAAGCTGAATTTGAAAATGGAACTCCTGAATAAGCTCCAACAAAATATGTATATTCTGGGGGCATCTTTAATAAGGATAAATAATGTAAAGCTAGAAATGTTGGACCTTCGGAAGTAGTTAAGTGTGTAGATGTCTGTAAAATTCTAATTTTTTCTAGTTTATTTGAAAAAAGTTTTGCTTCATCATTTTTTAACCCTACTCTTAAAAATTCTTTTTCAAAAGCATCTTTGAGTTCCTTCTCCATAGCAGGAGGCTTTTTGATATTTTGCCAAAGGCTATTTGCATATTCATAAATAGGTAAGTCCCAAATTTTTTCTAATATTGAAGAAATAAACGGCCTTTCGGTTTTTTTGAGTAAGTTAAAAAATTTTTTTTTGTCAGGATCCATTCTTCTAAACTTGTAGTTTGTATTAAAAAAAAATAAAATTTATCTTGTAGGATTAAATAACTAAATTAATTGAAAAATATAACTTTGAAATCTGAACCAATTCTGAAAATTTGTCTCCATTACGATAATATGCCTGTCCCTCATAAGGCCCATACAACAGATACAGGGATAGACTTGACGGTTATGTCTATAGATCAAAAATCACCTAACATCTTCTTATTCGACACTGGCATTTCTATTGAGTTAAGTAAAGGATTTTATGCTGAAATAGTTCCACGTTCTAGCATTATTAAAACTGATTTTTTTTTGGCAAATAGCATAGGAATTATTGATTCTGACTATAGAGGGAGAATATTTATGCCCTTCCGTTATATTGGAAAATCTAGCGCAGAAGAAGAAGCACAAAAGTTACTCCACAAAAGAATTGGACAACTAATTGTCCGAAAACTTGAGCAATGTCGTATCAAAATAGTTACATCTCTAGATAAAACTGATCGAGGGACAGATGGTTTCGGAAGCACTGGTGTTTGAAGAGAAAAAATTTTAATCCGCAGATTTAAAAATCGGTTCAATTATTAAATCGACAACTACCCAATTTTTAGGATTTTCAATCAACTCCAAAAATACTTTTACCGACTTTCCAAATTCTTCATCTCCAACTCGAACTCCTACAACAGAATTTTTTCTTTGCTTATCTCTTAAATCTAAATGCATTTCTGGTTCCTCAATTATTGGATTTTCTTCCAATAATACCATTAACCTTGAATCATTTTTAATTGTTTCTATCGCTACCTGATAAGCTGCGGATTTCTCGATATTAGATCGCTGAAAAAGAATAGCTATTGAAAAAAAACCAAATAGAATAATATTTCCAAGGAAAATACGTAAAATTGGTCTTAAAGTTTTCTTTTTATCAATAACAACTGTTCTGAAAAACTTATCCGCATACCTCCGTGCAAAAACATCTTTTAAAAGGAATACTCCTTCTATAGGCAAAACTAGTAAAAAAATATTCCTGCCTATAAGAACAAAAAAA
>CACGSI010000062.1 GCA_902575715.1 uncultured SAR324 cluster bacterium | reverse complement strand
TAAAAAATAAAATTTTTCAATAAAATATTTACTTTTATGGATTTTAAATGAAAAAGGAGAAAGCAAAAAATATTTTTTGGAGAATTTTTCGTCTTATTCTTCCTTTAAAGAGTTGGCTATTTTTTGCCATAATTTGTATGGGCGGTTATAATATTTTCACAGCTGCTCCCGCTTACTATGCTAAAGACATTGTGGATGCTATAGTTTACGGGGACAATCCTGAACTTGAGCAGTATTTTTTAGTAGGTTTCGGGATGATAATAGTGTTCGCAATCAAGGGAATGTTTTTTTTTGGTCATAGTTATAGCGTAGGTCACCTTATTCAGAAACTCATTGTAAAGCTAAGAGAGAATCTTTTTGAACACCTAGTAAATCTTTCTCTAACTTTTTTTACAAAATCTAAAACTGGGGACCTTATTTCTAGGTTTACCAACGACTTGCATGTTTTTCAAAATATGTTGCAAATAGGTGTTACTGGTCCATTTCGTGATTTGCCACAATTTTTCCTTTTAATCGGAATTATGTTTTACAGAAGCTGGCAATTAGCTTTTGTGACAATGATAATTATTCCTGCAGCAGTATTTTGTATTCAAATTTTTGGACAAAGAAATAAGATAGCGGTTAGTAAAAGACAGATCAGTTTTGGCGGGCTTAGCAGTTTACTAGTCGAAACAATTTCAGGAATTCGTGTTGTAAAAGCTTTTGGTATGGAAAAATATGAAAGTAAACGTTTTAGTGCGGCGAATGAGGATCTTTACAAGAATCACATGCGCTCAATTATGATAGATTCTTATTCATATCCGATAATAGAAATTATTGGAGCTACAGCTGGAGCTTCTATAGTTGCATTTGGTGGTTATTTGATTATAAATGGGGAGATTACACCAGGAGATTTTACTTCTTTTTTGCTTAGTTTTTTTATGTTGAATGAACCAGTAAAAAAACTTAATGGATTTAATTTAAAGTTGCAGGAAGGTTTAGCAGCTGTGAGGAGGATTTTTGATATAATGGATGTCAAAGATGATATCATCAACTCTGATTATGCTAAAAAATTGGAAAAATTCAATAATGAAATAAATTTCAATATTCAAGCATTTCATTATCCTGAAAAAGAGGACCCATCTATAAAAGAATTTCAGTTACTTGTTAAAAAAGGAGAGGCAGTAGCTTTGGTAGGAAGTAGCGGAGCTGGTAAGACAACCATAGCAAATCTTATCCCACGATTTTATGATGTTACAAGAGGTGAAATAAAAATTGATGGAATTGACTTAAGAGATATAGATTTAGTCTCTTTAAGGAAACTAATAGCAATTGTTACCCAAGACACTATACTTTTCAATGATACCATTGAAAGTAATATCACATATGGACAGCCTGATTGTTCGAAGGAGCGCATGTACGCTGCGGCTAGAGCAGCTAATGCTCATATTTTTATTTCTGAACAGCCTAATGGGTACCAAACTTTAATCGGAGAAAAAGGAGCAAGGCTTTCTGGAGGACAGAGACAAAGGCTTTCTATTGCTAGAGCACTGGTCAAGGATGCTCCTATTCTAATTCTAGATGAAGCTACCTCTGCTTTAGACTCTGAATCAGAAATTGAAGTACAGCAGGCTATTGAGCACTTGATGGAAAATCGTACTACAATCGTAATTGCTCATCGGCTTTCAACTATTCGTCATGCAGATAGAATTTGTGTTATGGAGGGAGGAAAAATTGTTGAAGAAGGTACGCATGATGATTTGATTTCGAATGAAGGGAGGTATAAGAAATTATATGAAATACAATTCAGAAATGATGAAAATTCCTAATAATTTTATATAAATCTGAGTCTCTATTTAGGATGCAAAAAACAAAATCAAGAAAAATAAATATTGCTGTAATTTTGGCTGCAGGAATGGGTATCCGGCTAAGGGAAGTAATAGGTTTTTGTCCTAAGGGGTTGTTAGAAATTAAAGGGGAATCTTTAATAATTCGCTCTTTGAGACTATTAAAAAGGGTTGGAATTGAAAGGGTTATCATTGTAACGGGGTTTCAGGATAGATTATATCACAGACATCTAACAAAAAAGAAAAATATACCCATCATAGAATTTGTTCATAGCCCCCAATATGCAGTATCAGGCAGTATGCATTCATTATTTGTAACTAAGGATTATTTGAAAGAGGATTTTTTACTATTAGAATCTGATTTATTATATGAATATCGAGCTTTACAATCAGTATTAGATTTTGAAGGACCCGAGGTAGTTCTCGCGTCAGGTAAGACTAAATCAAAAGATGAAGTATATATTTACGGTGAAAATATTGATGATTATATTAGTTATAAATCTAAATCAGAAATAACCTATGGAGATATTAAAGCAATTTCAAAAAATCCACGGGAGAATCTATCAGTTAGAGGAGAGTTAGTTGGTATTTCAAAAATCTCTAAAAAATTATACAATCTTATGTGTTCTCATCATGAGGAAAATTTAATTTTCCCTTGTAAAAATCATTATGAAGAATGTATATCTGCTATTTGCTGTGAAACTAAAATTCCCTATTTATGTATTAATGATCTTATCTGGACGGAAATTGATGATCAATCTCATTATGATAGAGCTATAAATCAAATTTATCCAAAATTATTAAAAAAAAATAATTAAAGAGGTTAAAAATGAAAAATACATATTTTTTACAAAAGAATCCTTTTATAGTTCCAACAAATGATGGGAAACTTATTGAAGAACATATAGGTCGCGTAATTAACGATGAAAATGATATAAGTATTGCACATATGGTTGCACCTCCTGGTTGGAGTGAACCCTTTCAAAATCCTGAGTTTGACGAGTATACTTTGATAGTTAGGGGAAGGAAGCAAATTGAAATTGAAGATGAAAAAATTTATCTTGAAAAAGGGCAATCACTTCTTATTAGAAAAGGCTGTAGAGTTAGATATTCAAATCCATTTGATAAAGAACTTGAATATTGGTCCGTTTGTGTTCCTGCCTTTTCAATAGATCTAGCACATCGCGAATAAAAATCATTTTTATGAACAAATTTCGTGAATACACTCAGCTGCTTTTTCATCTGATTTGCCAACAAAACTTAACACTTGCTGACGCATGGATTCTAAATCAGATTTTGAAAGAGGCCCTTTTTCTAAAACACTATAGATAATGGATTGCAGATCTTCCACTTCGCAAATAGCATCAGCAAATTTATCTCTAAAAATCAAATCAGGTCCACCTTCGTATTTCTGAGGGGTTTTAAGATAAATTACTCTCTTTCCAAATCTTAGTCGGTATTCAGATCCCATGCTTCCAAAATCTGTAATCATAATAGAAGACGCTATAGCTAGACTTTGAATTCCTGATATGTCATCTATTTTAATATGTTTCTCAAATTGAATTTGTTCATGTAAATAAGAGTTAATATAATGCCTTCTAGATGCAAGCGAAGGATGAAGCTTAATTATGAAATTACAGAATTTTATATCTTTAAAAATTTGTAAGATTCCTCTCCCCAAAGCTCCAAAGATTAATTTAAGATCCAAAGAAGGAGCATAAAGAACAACTGGTAATTTTGAATTTGGGAAACAATCATTTTGTGAAGATACTGTGCAAAGTTTTGGATAACCAACCATATGTAGTTTAGTATTTGCATTCAAATTTTGATTTAGTTTTTTATATGTATAAGGATGCTTACTAGGAACAAATACGTGATTAAATCTTATGTTTGAGGGTAAATCAATTTCATTTGCCTTTGGAAGTAAATAGTGAGGCAAATAAATCCTATGCTTTGCTGAATAACATTCCTGTCTTATAGATTCACAAGTAATAATTACTGAAGGTTTGGGAAAAGAATCGTAATCTGCTACTTCTTCATGAGAAAAATGACTCAAATTTGATATTTTGAGATTTGTAAGACGTTCTTCGACTTGCTTGCGAAAACGTATGTACTCGAATCCATTTCCTATTCTATGCAAAGATGTCGAAAAATCGATGTAAATAATTTCATACTTTTTAGCAAAATTTCTCTTCAATGATAAATGAATAGGGGCAAACCAGTCTATGAAATGAAGAGTCCTAAAAGTAAAAAAAATTATTTCTTTACCTTTAGAATTTTCAATGAATTGTTTTTTTTGTAAGATAAAATTTGGATAACATTCGTTAAAAAAACTTAATAACGAGTGACCTTTTATAAGCCAGATCTTGACTAGTATTTCAATAATATAGTTAACGGACCTGTACCATCGCAATTTCATCCTTATTAACTGGTAGTTCAACCAGTGTAAAAAAAATTTTATTTTTGAGAATGAGGAACTCAAATTTAGATTTTTTCGATAGATTGGAGAATATACTCACCCATTTCCTTGCATCCAACAATTTTTTTACCCTCAGACATAATATCAGTTGTTCGATAGGTCTCAAGAGTTTTTATGACTGCTTTTTTGATCATTTCATCAGCTTCTTTCATATTAAAAGAATAACGTAGCATCATACCTACAGACAGTATCATTGCAAGGGGGTTTGCTTTGTCTCCTCCAGCTATATCAGGAGCAGAACCATGCACTGGTTCATACATTCCAATGCGGCCACCTATACTTGCAGATGGGAGCATACCCAGAGAACCGGTCATCATGGCAGCAGCATCGCTAAGTATATCTCCAAACATGTTTGTTGTGACTATAGTGTCAAATTGTTTTGGATTTCGAATTATCTGCATAGCAGCATTGTCGACGTAAATGTGTTCGAGTTTTACTTCTGGGAAATCTTTACCTACTTCGTTTAATATTTCACGCCATAATTCAGTTGATTCCAATACATTAGCTTTATCAACAGATGTTAATTTTTTTCCTCTTTTCATGGCAATTTCAAAACTAAAATTTGCTATTCTTCTAATTTCAGATTCAGAATAGACAAGAGTATTAAAACCTACCCTTTCGCCTTTTCTAAATTCAATTCCTCGTGGTTCACCAAAGTAGATTCCACCAGTTAATTCTCTTACTACCATTAAGTCAGCCCCATCAACAACTTCTGGTTTAAGTGTTGAAGCATTAACCAAATCTCCGTATATTATTGCAGGGCGTAAATTTGCGAATAACTTTAACTCAGAGCG
>CACGSI010000061.1 GCA_902575715.1 uncultured SAR324 cluster bacterium | reverse complement strand
AAATAATTTCTAAGAATATTAGATAATTCCTTTGCCTTTTCTGGTTACTTCTGCTTCCCCGCCGCTAAAATCAATAATTGTTGAATTTTCAGCATAAATACAACCTCCATCAACTATTAAATCTACCTTTTTTTTGTATTCTTCATAAATATCATTTGGGTCTTCAAATAATTCATCTTTTGATATTCTTAAACTACTGCTGAGTATGGGATGACCTAAGTTGGAAACAATGCTATTTGTTATAGGATGGTCTGGCCATCTGAGGCCAACTGTTTTTCTGTGTGTAAGCATCATTTTGGGGACAATTTTCGATGCTTTGAATACAAATGTATAGGGTCCCGGTAATTTTCTGCGTAGAAATTTATAAACATGTGTAGGAATTCCTTGACTATATTCTTGTATTTGGTTTTGGTTAGCACAAACAAAAGTTAGAGGTTTTTTATGATTCATTTTTTTAATTTGATACAAACGTTTCATCGCCTTTTTATCAAAAATACTGCAACCTAAACCATATACCGTATCTGTAGGATAAATTATTATTCCTCCTTTACTTAAAACATTAACTACTCTATTAACAAATCTAGACTCAGGATTTTTCGGATTAATACTTAATAGCATTTGTTGAATTAATTGTCTTTTATAAATGAAGAAAAATGAGGTTTAAAATTTAATATGAAAGACCTTTATAAGTCTAATTAAAAATAATTTTTCATTAAAAAAGAATTTGAAATTAAATTTATTCAAATATATTTAATGATACCTAACTACCTAGCGTTCCCAAAGATAAAGGATAGTTTATAAATAATGTTGGAGCAATACCATCTTCTCCCTTTGCTAGGTCAAATCTATAAATCAATCCAGATATAATAGCTCTGAATCCGATACCAAATGAAGGTTTCATATTTTGGTTCAATTTTGAAAGATCATCTGACACCCCTCCCAATTCATAAAAAAAAGCAGCTTGCATAACAGTTCTGACTCCTCCCATAATTATCCAGTTTATAGGGGTCTGCTTCTCTGAAAAGTTTAAACGGTATTCGACAGCATAGTTTGAACTGTTTCCCGCAAAGAACCTTCCTAGACTATATGCACGCATCCTATTTATTCCTCCAAGTGCAGCTGCTTTTCCAGAACGATTTCTAGCCAACCAGTACTCAATTCTCCTATCTTCTGTAACTCTACATGCTTGCTCATCAATTTCCATATCACATTCAAGGCCAAATTTATTTCTTAAAATAGTTTCATCTGTTAAGCCCTTTTCGGAAATATATGAACGAGATTGAAATGCGTTTATTAAAAGCGTATTTGAACCCAAAAAAAGGGATATATGTGGTTAAATTTAAAGAATTTACATTATAATCACTTAGTTCAGGAAGCCCATAGTCCGTAGCATTATGAAGTATTTCAAATCTAATCCCTTCGCGGGGTTCCAAGTGATTGTCGGTTAAATCGATTTGTGTACCTATTGAAAGGTCTTTCCAAGTTCTTAAGGGAGATCGTATATTGGAAAACTTATTCTCATCAGGGTCAAAGATTTTTGAAACTTTTGCTTCACCTGAAGAAAACCCGATTTGAATCTCCAATTGCTGATTGAAAAATTGTGATTGAATATTTATTGATGAACTATTTAGATTCTCAAAAGTTTGGTAATAATTATTTTTGTTTGAATTTATTCCTCTGTCGTAGTTTCTTAAACTTATATCCCAATCATAATATAATAACTTTAACAACAATTTTTCTTCAATTATGGGGAATTTTTGAAGTTGCAGTACAGTCGCTTCAATGTCTCCTTTCACTAAAGTTTTAAGTAATACTAAGTCAGTACTTTTATAAAAGTTTGATATTAAACCTGCAATAGGGACTGCACAACCAACACCTTCCACACAACCAGGCAATGGTGCAAACATCCAACCTAATTTACTATCTGCATCCCTTTTAGTTCTTTCAGGTGGAAACTGGTAAGAAAAAATCGAATGATTAAAAAAATATAATATTAATAATGAAGCTAAAATTTTTTTCATTTTAACTAAACTTCTCGGGCTAATTATTTTTCTGAAATAATATACATTAATTTGGATTGAATTTTTTTAAATTTTGGATCTTTAGAAATAGGCTCTATGAGAGAAAGAGCTTTCTTAATCCTCATATAGTGACTCTCAGGTATTGCAATACCAAAACTATTAAAAATGCCATAAATAGAATAACACAAATAAGAAAAGCGGTGGACTACAGCTTTTTCCATAGGCTTCTCTGGGATATCACCTATCAACTTTAAAGCACCTACAACCGCTTGCAATGCCTTATTTAAATTTTCAAATCCCTTTTTTTTATATTCAGATTTTTTCCCTACTGATCCTATAGCCAGTTGAATTTGTGAAAAATTTTCATGCATTTTGGATTTGTGAAAGCCCACCATCGGATTTTTTTTCTCTAATCTTTGAAGAATATCAAACATCAATTGTAAATTTTTTTCTGCTAGGGGAAGATATACTAAAGATCTAAGCATAGGATCAAAACCATTTTTTAGATCTCCATACGGTATATGAGATTCAGATTTTGATTTATTTAGATTTAATTTATAATCAACTTCGATCGGTGCCACTTGAAGCAAACTTAAACACTTCTTAATAAAATTTAATTCTCCCTTTAATTTTTTATGTTGTTTCTCTAGAATATAATCTACGTTACCGTCTCCCTTAATTTTTACCTCGGTTTCCTTGTAATCTTCCAGAAGAAAATTCTGAAACTTTTCAAGAAATATCTTTTGGGTCAAAATTGCTAAATTGATTTTTTCGGTCGAAATTAAAGGAGTCTCTATTTCATACATAACTAATATAAATGCATCTCTAGCAATTAACAAATTACAATTTTTTTCCTCCTGTATAAAAATCCCTACCAATTCCATACGTAATTTAGAATCATTTGGATTTTTATATAATAACGCGGGGATTACCTTGGCTCTAGCATTTTTTAAAGTTCTACTAAGCCTACTGCCTGTATAATCTAATTTTTTCCCATCTGAAATGACTCCTTTATTTGCTCTCAATCCTGATAAAACTTTTGAACTAATCTTATTTTTATCTAAATTATTTATCTGGGATTTAAGTTTATCCAAATCATTTTTGAGAATTTTAAATAATTCGAGCGGTGCTTCTATCTCTTTTAGTTCTCTTAATTTTTCATTATCTGTATTCATTAAAACTCCTCAGCAATTTATTTTTCTTCTGGTAAAACAAATTGTGGCCTTCGACCTGCAATTCCTCGTAAAAGTCTTCCTAACAAATCTGCTCCCGTGATAATTCTTTTTTCTTTATCCCAACATAAAATTAAATCGTTATCAATCACATCATCTTCAGAATGTTCCGGATGAACACGCAATTTTTGAATAACTTCTCCTAGAGGAGTTTTAACATCTGATACCACAATTGGTCTATGGCAATAAGAATATGGACGGAAGGGTTCAACACCAAAAAGTGCATCTCTTAAAAACAAATCAGAGTTTATTACTAATTTTGGAGCACCCTCTAAAGAAGTTAAAATAACCCACTTTTTTCCAGATTCTTGAACCTTTAGTAAAAAGGGATCATTTGAGTTCCTTTGGAAGGCAGGGAATACAGGGAGATCAAACTCTATTTTTAAAGGGATGATGCTGACTGGATCAACAATTTCACCCTCATCTCCAACAGGCAAATCATCTATTCTCAAAAAATTTAGAGCCCCCGTACCTTCCAATCGACTAATATCTGAATCTCTAGACTCCATATGTTTTTGTAACATTATTCTAAAATCCTCCTCTTTAAAATACAAAACGCCTTCTTTACCAAGCCATTTATCTAGAATCAATGCCGTTGGTTTACTAACAGGATATAGAATGAATCTGTAAATTCTAATCAAAGGTGAAAGGAAAATTCCCATTTGCAATGCATTTCTAGAGAAATATGCTTGTGGAATGATTTCTCCAAAAAGAGTAATACAAACTGAAGAAAAAAAGAAAGAACTGAGTCCAGCTAGAATGGAATCAGTTAACAATGTTAAAAGGACATTAATACTTACATTTCCCCAAAGCAAAGTAGTCAACAAAAGATTAGCATCCTTTCTTAATTCCAAAACTTGGGCCGCCGCCTTGTTTCCGGACTCAACTTCAATTTCGAGTTTCAATCTACTAAGCCCAAACATACCCAGTGTTAGTCCGGAAAATATAGCTGATTGTGTCAAACAAAAAAATATACCAACCAAAATGGTCAGGTCCATAAAATATTTATTGTTTAAGTGATGCAGATAAATTGATTAATTTAAGAATTTCGATACTCTAACATTTATAAAAAAGTTCTCAAGATTTTTTAAGTTAAAAAAATTTTAACAAATTTACAACATCTATAAACAAATAAAATTTTCCGAAAGATATTGTATTGTAATTGTAAATGTATGTATTATGATTATCTATGAGTTATTAACTGGGAAATTAACTAAATTTATAAAAAAAAATTGATTATTAATTTTTATTGACGTAGTTTACATAGGCGAAATTGATATTATTGTTTTACCTTATTTTAAATAGCTTTAATAGACTAGTAACCTTAGATTTATCCTTTTTTTGAAAACAAAACAATTATGTGGAGATTGAACATGCTGAAATATTCTTTAAAAGTACTGATCGCCCTCGTTTCAATAATAATAGTTGGCTGTACTAAGACAGTCCCAGTACCTGACACTATTATGGATGATTTAGATGATGTCCGACCACTAACTGCAGAGGAGATTGCAGAAAATAATCAGGTAATAGACGAATTCAACGCCAAAGAAGCAATGTTGGAAAAAAGAGCAGCAGAAGACGTGACGGAAAAGAAAGAACTTGTTGCAGAAAAAGAAGAGGTTGAAGAAGCTAAAAAAGAAGTTGCTGTTTTAACTGAAAAAGTTCTTGAAAAAAGACGCAAAAAATTGATAAAAGAGGAGGTTGAATCCATATCTGAAGAAATTAAAGATGGTTCAAATAAAGAAGAGATCGTAGAAATATTGGAAAAAGTAGCAGAAGGTAAAATTTCTGAAAAGGAAGCTAAAGCTTTATTGGAAGAAAAAACTGATCTATCGAAGAAGGGAATAGAAAACCTCATCGCAAAAACTAAAACTATTCAGAAGGAT
>CACGSI010000060.1 GCA_902575715.1 uncultured SAR324 cluster bacterium | reverse complement strand
TAATTCCACTCCATATTGATATAAATGTTGAAATCCATAGAATCACTATACCAACTTCATGAGTGGGTATGCCAATCGTGGGATAATGAATTATTAAAAAACCAACTGCAAACATTTGTGAAATTGTTTTGATTTTACCTCCAAAGTCTGCGGAGATCACCCTTCCTTCAATCGCCGCTATTGAGCGTAATCCAGATATTATAAATTCTCTTGAAATTAGTATAACAGTCAGTAATGCCGGAGCTCTATCCATGGCTACAAGTAGAACTAGCAAAGAACATATAAGAATTTTATCTGCTACAGGATCTAATAATTTCCCAAGTTTTGTAGTTTTTCCTTGATGTCGAGCTAAAACTCCATCCCAATAGTCTGTTAAGCAAGCAAATAGAAAAACGATCCAAGTAATGAATAATATAATTGGTTTATTTTTTCCATAGAACATTCCGAAGTAGATTATGGGAACTAAAGCTACCCTAAGAGTTGTTAGTTGATTGGCCGTTAGCCATTTTGAAAAAAAAGCAACCACTAAAAATTATTCCTGACTTGAGATTTTTTGTTCAAATAGTATCATGAGTTTAAAATTTAAAAAAGTAATTTACCATTTTTGGTAAATAAATTTTAAAAGTTATTTTGATTATATTTTAAAAAAATTGTATATGCATTTTACAGTAATAGGTTGGAATTTCAGAAAAACACCTATCGAAATAAGAGATAAGCTTGTTTTAAATCCTCAAAAGCAACTAGAAATTGGTAATCATCTTAAAATAAAATTTGAACTAGGAGAGGTTGCTGTTCTTAGTACTTGCAACAGGACAGAATTTTATCTAGTGAATGCCAAACAAAAAGTTGACCAGATTATCATAGAATTAGAGAAATATTTTTCATCTCCTGATTTAAAAGGTGTTTACGTTCTTAGTAACTTAGATGGTGTGAGACATCTTTACAGAGTAGCATCCAGCTTAGATTCTATGGTGCTAGGTGAACCCCAGATTCTAGGACAGCTAAAAGATTCTTTTCACTTGTTTTCAGAGGCAGTTTTAACCGGGAAAATACTTCATCGTCTATTTACAAGGGCGTTCTCTACTGCTAAAAGGGTTCGTACAGAAACTACTATTTCAAGTAATGCGGTTTCTATTAGTTTCGCTGCAGTTGAGTTGGCGAAACAAATCTTCGAAGACCTATCAAAACAAAGAGTTATGGTAGTCGGGGCTGGCGAGATGTCTGAGCTTGCATTAAAGCACCTAATTAAATGTGGTGTATCTGAAATTATTGTTGTAAATAGAACATTTTCTAACGCTGCAAAGCTTGCTGAAAAATATAAGGGCATAGCTCTGCCTTTCCAAAATATTTACTCCCGTCTCCATGAGGCAGATATTATTATTAGTTCTACGGGAGCATCAGATTATATTTTTACTCTTGATGAAGTAAAAAAATGTCTGCGAAAGAGAAAAGGGAAGTCTATGTTTTTTATAGATATTGCAGTTCCACGAGATGTAAATCCAGAAATAAATAATTTACATGGCGTGTTTTGTTATGATATCGACGATCTGCAGTCCATTGTATCTAATAATAAAGAAACTAGAGAGAAAGAGTCACAAAAGGCAAATGAGATAATTGAAAATGAATTGTTGGAATTGAAACTTTGGTTTAAATCGTTGTCAGCAGTTCCTACAATAAAAAATATTCGAGAACATTTTCATTCCATAGCTATGACTGAATTTGATAAGTCTATGCGTAGGATGAGAGATTTACCTGAATCTCAACGAAAAGAGATAGAATTATTGATACAAAAAATAATTAGAAAATTGTTGCATGATCCTTCCAAAAATTTAAAGAAAATTACTCATGATGATGATTCAAGTATTTATTTGGAGTCTTTTACAAAAATTTTTGGTTTAAACCCACCTTTAGCAAAGATTGAGAACGCACGTAAGAATAGACCAAGACTTAAAGTTTTATAATTTGAAATGATCTCACACGCTTCTGTAATGGGCGAGTCTAATAACCTCTCTTTTAAAATTGCTACTAGGGGCAGTCAACTAGCAGTTTGGCAAGCTAAGTGGGTCAAGAAGATGATCCAGGAAAATAATCCAAGCATATCAGTAGAATTAAAAATATTTAAGACAACGGGAGATAAGATTATCGATAAGCCTTTATCAACAATAGGAGGTAAAGGGCTGTTTACGAAAGAACTTGAAAAAGCTCTTTTAGATGGGAAAGCTGATTTAGCAGTACATAGTATGAAGGATGTAACCAGCATTTTACCTAGTGGTTTGGAAATTTCTGTAATAGCCAAGAGAGAAGATCCTTTTGATGCATGGATTTGTCCAAAATTCGGTAGTATTGAAAAATTTCCTAAGGGAGGAATAGTTGGAACGAGCTCATTGCGTCGTCAGTCCCAACTTAAGTATTTTAGGCCAGATTTAAACTTTAAAGTTTTAAGAGGAAACGTTCAAACAAGAATTAGAAAACTTGATGAAGGAGAAATTCAAGGAACAATATTAGCTGAAGCAGGGTTGAAGAGAATTAATCTTCAAGATAGAATTACACAAATTTTACCAATGGACTTAATGTTGCCTGCTATTGGACAAGGTGCAATAGGAATTCAAACTCGGATTGGTGATGAGAGAACTATTGATGTTATAAAACATATTAATGATAGAATTACTTGGGATTGCTTGACTGCAGAACGTTCGTTGCTGAAGAATATTGAAGGTAACTGTCAGCTTCCTCTAGCCGGTTATTGTATTTTTAGTAAGGGTAAACTTTTGTTAAAAGCTCGAATTGGAGATCTAGAAGGTAAAAATTTATTGTTTTATGAAGAAAGTGCTAATGTGGAAAATGCAAAAAAGTTGGGAGAAAATGTTTCTCATTACCTTTTAGAAAACGGTGCTGAACAAATTTTAAAAAATCTTTAGCGTTTTTAAGATAAGTTTATAACTTTTTTTCTTTATTATAATTTAAATCTAATTGGTATAAGAATAATGAATCCATTTTTTAAAATAGCAATAATAGGTTCTGGTCCAGCTGGGTTTTACTCGGCCGGAGAACTTTTTAGACAAGAGTCTTTATCTATAAAAGTTGATATGTTTGATAAGCTGCCAACTCCTTTTGGTCTGGTTAGAGGAGGTGTCGCTCCAGATCATCAAAAAATAAAATCTGTAACAAAAATTTTCGAAAGAATTGCTGAAAATGAGAACTTTAGATTTTTTGGAAATGTTGAATTTGGTAAAGACTTAAAAAACGAAGATTTGTTGGATAGGTATGATGCAGTAATTTATTCAGTTGGAAGTTCTAGTGATCGCCTTTTAAATATTCCTGGTGAAAATTTATCAGGCAGCCATTCAGCTACTGAGTTTGTTGCCTGGTACAATGGGCATCCAGATTTTAGTGATAGGAAGTTTGATTTGTCTGGTAAAAATGCTTTTGTAATTGGGAATGGTAATGTAGCTTTAGACGTTGCAAGAATTCTAGCAAAAAATTATGATGAGCTTTCAAGAACTGACATAGCTGACTATGCACTTAAGGCATTAAGAAAAAGCAAAATAGAAAATATTTGGTTGGTAGGCAGGAGAGGCCCTATTCAGGCTTCATTTTCTCCAACAGAATTAAGAGAATTTCTGGAATTGGAAGAAGCAGAGGCAATTGTAGATTCGAAAGAACTGGATTTCGATAAATCAGGTAAAAGTATTTTAGAATTTGAAGCAAGTAAAGATACTAAGAGAAATATTGAAATTTTAAAACAAATTTCTTCAAAAGATTCTTCCCAAACAAGGAAAAAGGTTCACTTTTTGTTTCTTTCTTCTCCTGTAGAAATATTTGGTAGTGAAAAAGTTGAAAAAATTAGTATAGTTAGAAATAAATTAAAAAAACAAAATGATGGTAATTTGCGACCTATTCCTTCCGATGAAATATTTGAAAAAGAGGCAAATTTGATATTTCGCTCTATAGGATATCATGGTGAAGCATTAGTGGGATTACCTTTTGATAAAAAAAAAGGAATAATACCTAATGATTTTGGCCAAGTCATAGATTCTGAAAATCCCAAAGTTTTAAGAAAAAGAGAATTCGTTGCTGGTTGGATTAAAAGAGGTCCAAGTGGTGTTATAGGCACCAATAAACCTGATGCTGTTGAAACAGTTCATCGTATGTTAGATACTTTCCATAATGAAAAAATTTTACCCAAAAAATATGATTCCAAATCTGATATTGTTTTTTTTCTAAAATCGAGAAGTGTAAATTTTGTTTCGTTCTCAGACTGGAAAATTTTAAATAATTATGAAATAAAATCAGGGGAAAATAATGAAAGACCAAGAATAAAATTAACTTCTGTAGAAAAAATGTTAGAAATAATTCGAAAAAATAGATAGTTGTATTATAAATTAATTATCTATTCCAACAGCTTCAGAAACTTTTGAATACCCATCCTTCTCTAATAATTTAGCTAGCTCTTTTTTTACTTTTTTTACAAGTGAGGGACCTTTGTAAACCAGCGAAGTGTAAATTTGAACTGCCGATGCTCCTGCCCTGATTTTTTCGTAGGCGTCAGCACCACTCGAGATCCCTCCCACTCCAATTATAATAAGATTATTTCCTAATTCATTAAAAAGTTTTCTTATAATTCTAGTACTTTTTTTCTTAAGTGGTTTGCCACTTACACCCCCCCTACTTAATGGTATTCTTTCCTTCAATCCTGAAAAATCAATTGTAGAATTTGTTGCTATGATACCTTGGATAGAAAATTTCTTAATTATTTGAATACTTTCTTTCAATTCATAATTAGTTAAATCTGGAGAAATTTTCAAAAGTAATGGAGTTTTTAAGGAGTTTTCTTGATCCAGCTTATCTCTACAATTACAAACTTTTTCAAGTATATTTTCTAGGGCATTGCCCTTTTGTAAATTAACTAATTTATCTGTATTAGGAGAACTCAAATTTAAAGTAAAATAATCAGCATAGGGATATAGTTTTTCAAGGGAGGCAACATAATCTTCACTTGCTTTCTCAAAAGAAGTTAATTTATTTTTTCCAATATTTATTCCTAAAATTCCTAAACTTGAATTAAATGGTTTTTTATTTGATTCAGATAACTCAATTCTGTTTTTTACATTTTTAAGATTTTCATACATTGCTAACGCCCCTAGGCTATTGAACCCCAACCAATTTACTATTGCTTCGT
>CACGSI010000059.1 GCA_902575715.1 uncultured SAR324 cluster bacterium | reverse complement strand
ATGCAAAGTTTGGGATATGGATGGCAAGGAATATTTTGATATGTCGATAATGGGAATAGGTACCAACACCCTTGGTTATGGACATCCTGAGGTAGATGAAGCTGTAAGAAAGACAATTGATAATGGGAATATGTCAACCTTAAACTGTCCTGAAGAAGTTTTTCTTGCTGAAAAATTAGTTGATATTCATCCATGGGCTGACATGGTAAGATTTTCAAGGAGTGGGGGAGAAGCCAACTCTATAGCAATTCGAATTGCTAGAGCTGCTACTGGAAAAGATAAGGTAGCTGTATGTGGTTATCACGGATGGCATGATTGGTATCTTTCTGCAAATCTTAACAATGATAAAAATCTTGATGGTCATTTACTACCTGGACTTGACTCAAAAGGTATACCCAGAGGATTAAAAGGTTCTGTCTTAACTTTTAACTATAATAACTTTGATGAACTGGATACTGTTGTGCAAGACCATAATATAGGAGTAATAATAATGGAAGTCCTCCGAGATAAAAAACCAAAAGACAATTTTCTGCAAAAAGTAAGAAATCTTGCAACCAAAAAAGGTATTGTTTTAATTTTCGATGAGTGTTCTTCAGGATTTAGGCAAACCTTTGGCGGTATTCACAAAATGTTAGGTGTCGAACCAGATATAGCAATGTTTGGAAAAACACTTGGAAATGGTTACGCAATAAATGCTGTTATTGGGAAACGCGAAATAATGGAATATGCCCAAAAAACATTTATTAGTAGCACTTTCTGGACTGAGAGAATTGGACCCTCTGCCGCATTAAAAACCTTAGAAGTAATGGAAAGGATAAAATCTTGGGAAAAAATAACTAAAATAGGAACAGATATAACAAAAAAATGGAAAAAAATGAGCAAAAAATTTGGGCTACCAATAACAACTAATGGTATACCTGCTTTTACAGGATTTACATTTGATAGTAAAAGAAGTGTTGAATATAAAACTCTAATTACCCAGGAAATGCTTGCAAAGGGATATCTGGCCGGAACAAGTATTTATGCTTGCATTGAACATTCCGAGGAAATTGTTAAAAATTACTTTGATGCATTAGAACCAATTTTTGCTTTAGTTGGTGAATGTGAAAAGGGTAAAGACATAAATACTTTGCTTAAAGGTCCTGTATGTCATAGTAGTTTCAAGAGATTAACTTGAACAAAATATTATGAATATAGCTTTTAGAGTAGATGCTTCAAAGGAAATCGGAACAGGACATTTTGAGCGTTGCATAACCCTGGCAAATCAACTAAAACCTTTCTGCTCCAATATTATTTTTGTAAGTCGCCATCTGTTTGATCACTTAAAAACTACAATAAAAAAAAGAGGATTTCACTTTATTATTTTAAATTCTCCTTATAAAAATGAATCAAAATCAGAACATTTTCATTCTCATTGGCTTGGAGTTTCCCAAAAAAAAGATGCTTTTGAATGTATAGAAGCTCTTTCAAAGTATTTATGTAATTGGATTATAGTAGACCATTATGCATTAGACTACATTTGGGAATCACACTTGAGAAAAATATCTAAAAAAATATTAGTAATAGATGACTTAGCAGATCGAAAGCATAATTGTGACATGTTATTAGATCAAAACTTTTATAAAAATAAAGAAAAAAGATACATACAGAAGGTTCCCAAAAACTGCAAAATGTTACTAGGTCCTAAATATGCTTTGTTAAGAGAAGAATTCCAATATTTTCATACTAAAGCAAAATTACGACTAGAAAAACCTAAACGTATATTAGTTTTTTTTGGAGGAATAGATACGCACAATTATACTGCAAAAACTATTGATATTATAAGTAACTTTAGTATATTAAATTTAAATGTAGATGTTGTAATTGGTTCAAATCACCCTAAAAAATCTGAAATATTGTTGAAATGTAAAAAATTTGGTTTCCATTGTCATGTCCAAACTAATAGGATGGCCGAACTTTTATCAAAAGCTGATATTGCTATTGGAGCCGGTGGAACAGTGACATGGGAAAGAATTAGTTGTTTGCTACCTTCAATAGTAATAACTACAGCAGAAAATCAAATTTTGCCTATAAAAGAATTAGCTAATATAGGAATAATATATTATCTTGGGCACAGATGTCAGGATTTCGTTTTTAAAATGACTAAAGTTTTTAAAGATATAATTTCAGGAAAGTTTAACAAAAAAATATTTTTTGATAATAATATTGTTGAAGTTGATGGATTGGGGGCTAAAAGAGTTGCTAATTTTCTAACTAGGATGAGTTAAATGGAAAGTGTAATTGTCTTTACTTCTTCATATCGATTTGTGGAAATATCAGAAATTTTTGTTAATGTCCGTACCATAATTTGTGAAAGATCAGCCCAAAATTTAATGCTTTTCAACTATTCTAAATGGAGGGGGATCCCTTTACTATTAGTTGAAAAGGAACATGAAATAATTGAAGAAAAACCCGAAGATATAAGATGGGGTCTATCATATGGTTTTGGCATAATTTTTAAGGAATCAACAATTGCAAAATTCAAAAAAGGTATCTGGAATATTCATACTGGGGAACTACCTTATTATAGAGGGAGGCATCCAATAACTTGGGCATTCCTTAAAGGGGAAAACAAAATAGGAGTTACAATTCATAAAATCGACAAACAAATTGATGTTGGTCAGTTAATCGCGAGAGGACATATTCATAGGGAAATGAATGATGACTTCAATGCAATTGAAAGTAAAATTTTTAGATTACTAAAAGACGAACTAATTAATACTGCAATAGAAAATTATGACCAAGGGGAAATTAAAAGTATAGAAAAAGGTGAATATTTAAAACCATTTTTTAAAGGAATTTCGATAGATTCAGCTAATGAAATAAACAGTAGCTTTTTATTTAATGCAATTAGGGCACAGAAGACATATGGAGGTATAAGAATTAAAGGACAAGTATACTTAGATGCATATTATTATAATGATGAATTTTCAAAATCACTATCAGGAGCTGATATTGTAGAGTGCAAAGATGGTGTTAAAATTGCCTTATTCAAGAAAAAATTTTTTTCATGAAATGCTCCATAATGCAGCCAACTTATCTCCCCTGGCCAGGATATTTTAACCTCATTTTAAAATCTGATTCGTTCATATTTCTTGATGACTCCCAATTCCAAAAAAATTCTTGGCATAATCGAAATAGAATATTAGTTAGCCAAAAACCTCATTGGATAACTGTTCCAGTTATGCATAACACTCTTGATCAGAAAATAAATGAAACAAAAATAGTAAGCACTCAAGCATGGGCAAAAAAACATTGTAAATTAATAAAACAAACATATTGCAAACATCCATTCTCAAGTGAAATTCTTGAAATCACAAATTTAATAGACAGTCAAAATTTTAGCAGTCTTTCTGATTTAAATACTAGCCTGATTTTATGGTTTTTAGAAAAATTAAAAATTACTACAAAGATTTATTTTTCCAGTAAGCTTGGAATAATTGGTAAAAGAACCCAAAGAATAATTAATATGCTTGAACACCTAGATGCTGACACATATTTGTCACCAATCGGTGCAGCAGAATATCTTGATTCTGATAGATTTTCTGATTTGACTACAAAAAAACTTGAGTTTCAAGAATTTACTTCAGTACCATATTCACAACACAAAAATCAAAATTTTCAACCATTTCTTTCGATAATTGATATTGTTGCTAATATTGGTTGGGAATCAACAAAAAATTACTTGAAATTTTAATGGACAAATAAAATATGAAAAAATCTTCTAATTCTCTTAAGCCACATCCAAAATATGGATTTTTGCAATATAAACCAACCCCCACACCCGAGGAAATAGACGAGTTTTACAGTAACGAGTTCTATTCAGGAGAATATAAGAATTTCAATGATTCGTCATTAGAAGTACAATTAAATGATAGAGAATTTTATGAGGGTAATTGGGAAAATATTTTTCAAAATATAAATGAAATTTTGGGTAACCCCAATAATGAATTAAACCTTTTAGATGTAGGATGCGGATGGGCCCAGGCACTTTTGTATTTTAGAGATAAGGGAATAAATTGTTATGGTTTTGACCCTGTTCCTGAAGCAGTAAAATATGGATTAGAGAAAGGTTTAAATATCAAGCTTGCAGGTATGGAAAGTATGGATGTTTTTAACGGGAAACAATTTGATGTAGTAACATTAATAAACGTCTTGGAACATTTAGCAGATCCAGTAAAAGTATTAGAACAATTAAAAAATAAAGTACTGAATCAAGATGGAATTTTAATCATTGACGTACCCAACGAATTCAATGCATTCCAAATGGCAGGGCGAGAATTGCATAATTTAGATGAATGGTGGATAGCACCACCTGCTCATCTAAATTATTTTTCTAAGGATTCGTTAAAAAATTTGCTTGAAGGCACTGGTTACCAAGTTAAGATAGCTGAGTCTTCATTCCCGCTAGAAATGTTTTTGCTTTTTGGAGATTGTTATGTAGGTAATGGAAAATTGGGGAAAGAATGTCATCGAAAAAGAGTTTCTTTTGAAACAAATATGAGGAGCTTAGGTTACGGTAAAGAATTAAATCAATTCTATCAATCACTTGCAAAACTAAATCTTGGTAGGCAAATAACTGTATATGCCTCATTAAATTAACAGGAATTGTATGACATTAGATAGACAGATTGAACAACTAGATAAGGAAGGATTTATTCTTATCCCAGATGTGATTTCAAAAAAAGAGTGCCAGTATTATATAAAACTTCTAGAAGACGACTTTAATAAATATTCAGAATTGTATGATAAAAGCGATAAAAAAAAAGAAGGAAGGCTTTATAATAAATCAGGAGAAAAAGTTGTTTTCAATCTTCACAATAAAAATTTATCTTGGTTTAATTTGTTTGAACATAGGAGCATTATTTTAATATTAGATAATTTATTAAAATCGGGATCATATAACAATGAGGAACCATATTATTTAAATAATATTTCTGCCAGATCTCCAATGAAAGGTTTCGGTCACCAACAACTTCATCTAGACAGTAATTTAGCTGGAGTAAACTATCCCTTAATCGTTAATGTAATGTGGTTATTGGATGATTTCACTCTTGAAAATGGAGCTACAAGAGTTGTCCCTGGAAGTCATAAATGGAAATCATATGCCGCTAATGGAGAAGTTCATGAAGGTGAAATCCGCTTAACTGGAACAAAAGGCAGTGTA
>CACGSI010000058.1 GCA_902575715.1 uncultured SAR324 cluster bacterium | reverse complement strand
AGATATCAGATTTGATAAATCTTCAAAAAAAATATTAATCACTTGTAAATTAAACAAGTTAGATTTTTTAATATTGTATTTGTTAAGAAAGAACTTAAAAAGAGGTTACTACCTTATTATAAAAATATATGAAAGCTTCTCCTCGCCATCAAGATATGGCAAATGCTATTAGATTCTTATCCATGGATGCAGTTCAAAAAGCAAATTCGGGTCATCCCGGAATGCCTATGGGAATAGCAGATGTAGCAACGGTTCTGTTTACACGTTTCTTGAATTTTAATCCACACGACCCACTTTGGCCTGATCGTGACCGCTTTATCTTATCCGCAGGACATGGCTCTATGCTTCTCTATTCTCTGCTGTATTTAACAGGTTACAAAGATTTTAAGTTGGACGAATTAAAAAATTTTCGACAAATGGGATCAAAAACAGCCGGACATCCTGAATATGGTTTGGGTGCAGGTATTGAAACAACGACAGGCCCATTGGGACAAGGATTAGGTAATGCAGTAGGTATGGCGATTGCTGAAAAAATGCTAGAACAAAGGTTTGGGAATGAGCTAGTTGATCACTATACCTATGTTATAGCAGGGGATGGTTGTCTAATGGAAGGGCTTAGCCATGAAGCAGCTTCACTTGCTGGGCGATTAGGTTTAGGTAAATTGATAGTTTTTTTTGACGACAATGGTATTTCTATTGACGGGCCAACTGATCTAGCAGTTAATGATGATCAACTTATGAGATTTGGTTCTTGTGGCTGGGATGTATCATTTTGTGATGGACATGACCCCGATGCTATAGCTCAAGCCATAAATAGTGCTCGCGAAGAGGTAAAAAAACCCTCTTTAATTGCTTTCAGAACTGTAATTGGTTTCGGATCTCCTAACAAAGCTGGCACAGCATCCGTTCATGGAGCTCCACTTGGTGAGGAAGAAATCGAAGAGATTCGTAAAAGGTTTAATTGGAATTACTCAGCTTTTGAGATCCCTGAATTTATAAAAAACGCATGGATTAGAGTTGGCTCAATGAGAGGAGCTAGAATGGAGGCATGGAAGAATAGATTAAAAAATTCAGAAAGAAAATCCGAATTCGAAAGATTTATGGCTGGTAAGCTACCAGATGAATGGAAAAATTTATTATTAGATTTAAAAAAGTCTCATTCTAAAGATAAAACAAAGTTAGCTACTCGTAAAGCTAGTCAAGAAGCCTTAAACGTTTTAACCAAAGCAATACCAGAACTTTTAGGAGGATCAGCCGACCTAACAGGATCAAATCTCACGAAATCAAATCATCAAACAATAGTAGTTCCAGACGATTTTTCAGGTAACTATATACATTATGGGGTACGTGAACATATAATGGCCGCCGCTATGAATGGAATTGCTCTTCATGGCGGATTTATTCCTTATGGCGGAACCTTTCTAATATTTTCAGATTATTGTCGTCCCGCAATAAGATTATCTGCCCTTATGAATTTAAGAGTAATTTATGTAATGACTCACGATTCTATAGGTTTAGGAGAGGATGGTCCTACACACCAGCCAGTCGAACACTTGTCTAGCCTTAGAGCTATTCCTAATTTGAATGTATTTCGCCCATGCGACATAGTTGAAACAATTGAGTGTTGGGAAATTGCAATTAAAAAAATTTCGACTCCTTCAGTACTTTCTCTTTCACGCCAGGGAGTGCCATGTATAAGGACAGAACACACCGAAGAAAATTTTAGCGCTTTTGGTGGATATATAATTTCAGAAGGAGAACAACCTGCTAATATTACTTTAATTGCTTCTGGATCAGAAGTTTCAATTGCTTTAGAAGCACAAAAACTACTTAAAAAAAAGAAGGTTTTTTCTAGAGTTGTTTCTATGACATGTTTGGAAATTTTTGAAGAACAAAAAAAAGAATACCGGCATAAAGTAATTGATCCTGATTTGCCTTTAGTAGTTATCGAAGCAGGCGTAGAACAAAGCTGGGGCAGATATATAGCGAGAAAAGGACAATTTATAGGTATGAAAACTTTTGGAGCCTCTGCTCCTAGCAATGAACTTTTTAAACACTTTGGAATCACAGCAGAAAAAGTTGTAAAGGTTGTTGATAAATTAAATATAAAAAATTAATTTAATTTTTTTCAACTTTAGTTCATTTTTTCACAAAAAATATTTTATCAAAAATAAAGTTTTCTAAAGACTTAAAAAAATTTTAATTTTTTTAATATTAATTTTAATTTATAAATGAATTATATAAAAATATCACCCTCTATTTTGTCGGCCGATTTTGCAAGGTTAGGTGAACAAATTAATGAACTGGAACATGCAGGCGTAGATTTCATTCATGTGGATGTTATGGATGGACATTTTGTTCCCAATATAACCATAGGACCATTGATTGTTAAAGCAGTTCGAAAATTGACAAACTTACCACTCGATGTTCATTTAATGATTGATAAACCAGAAAGATATATAGAATCTTTCAGTAAGGCTGGATCAGACATAATTACTGTTCATCAGGAAGCATGTACTCACCTGAACAGTACAATTAAAAAGATTAAAGAGCTTGGATCAAAAGCAGGAGTTAGCATAAACCCTTCAACCCCAGTGAATACTTTAGATGAGATTATTACTGATGTTGATCTTATACTTGTAATGACTGTTAACCCGGGATTTGGTGGTCAGTCATACATAAATTCTTGTACAAAAAAAATTAAAAAAATTAGAGAAATGCTTGATATGTGCGGGTCTTTAGCAGAACTAGAAGTGGATGGCGGTGTAAACATTAGTAACTTGACTGAGATAATTGAAGCTGGTGCTAGTTCTTTTGTGGCTGGTTCGGCTATTTTTAACAGTTCAAATACAGTTAAAGAAAATGTAAAAATATTGAAAGAAAAGATAAATTCTTTAAAAATCAAATGAAATTGATAAAATTATTCTCTTCGTTCTCCAACTTTCTCTTCTGGTCGAGTAACCTCACTAATTCGAACTCCGTATCTCTCGTTAACTACTACGATCTCTCCCCGTGCCATTAATTGATCTCCGACAACGATATCCATAGGTTCACCTACTACTTTGTCAAAAACAACTAAATTACCCTTTTTTAAATTGAGAACATTTTCTACGTTTATTTCTGTTCTACCAATTTCAGCTATTATAAGTAGCGGCACATCTTCAAGAAATTTAATATTGTGAAATGCCTCTTCGTTTTCATTGTTATCAAAACCTAACATATATATTTCCTGTAAAATAAATTTTCAAATTCTTGTTCTCATCAAAATTACAAACAAAAAAATTTATTTTTATAAAGTTATAAAATACAGAAATAGTTGCAGTTTATATGCCTATAATCCAAACTTTTAGATGATTTAAACTAGATTCCCCATTATGTATCTTCGTCTTTCAGCAGTATTATTCCCCATGTAAAAATTAAGTAATTCTGGAATTTCATGAGTATGTTCTACTCCTATTGGCACAGCTCTCATTTTTTCTCCAATGAACTGTCCGAACTCTTTTGGCGAAATTTCACCAAGACCTTTGAAACGAGTAACCTCAAAATGTGCTCCTTCTTGGAGTTTTTCAAAAGCTTTATCTCTTTCATCTTCATTATAACAATAAAGAGTATTTTTTTGGTTTCGCACTCGAAATAGGGGTGTTTCAAGTATATAAATATGTCCTCTTAAAACAAGTGTTTCATAAAATTGTAAGAAAAATGTAAGTAATAAATTACGAATGTGGAGTCCATCCACATCAGCATCAGTTGCTATTACAACTTTATTATAACGCAAATCATCAATTGACTCTTCAATTCCAAGGGCTTTCATAACATTAAATAATTCAAGATTCTTATAGATAGCCTCCTTACCCTGCCCATGGCAATTAAAAGGTTTACCTTTTAAGCAAAAAACTGCCTGTGTATATACATCACGAGCACTGATCATACTTCCTCCAGCAGAAATCCCTTCCGTAATAAAAATTGTACTTTCATCGCCTCTTCCATTTTTATCTCCAAGATGAAATTTACAATCCTTTAGGTTTGGAATAGTTAGAGCTGATTTTTTAGCATTTTCTCGAGCAGCTTTTTTGACATTACTCAATTCCCTGCGGATTCTTTCGTTAGACTGAATTTTAAGTTTGAGAGACTCTGCAACTTGTGGATTTTTATATAAAAAATCTATGAGAGTGTCTCTCACTAAAGGCATCAACCATGAACGAAGATCAGAATTTCCTAGTTTGTTTTTAGTTTGTGATTCAAAGACTGGTTCTTGTACTTTTATAGAAATTGCTCCAACTATTCCATCTCTAATATCGGGGGCATCAAAACTAGTATTAAAAAATTGATTTACTCCTTTCAGAACTCCCTCTCTAAAAGATGATAGGTGTGTTCCACCATCGTTAGTGTGATGTCCGTTAACAAAACTGAAATATTCTTCTCCATAATGATCTGTGTGAGTGAATGCCATTTCTAATTGACCAATTTGACAGTGAATAATATCATAAATATTTGCATCTCCAACTTCTTCACTCATCAAATCTAGTAACCCATTTTCTGATTTAAACTTTTCTCCGTTGAGATTAATTGTAAGTTTTTTGTTTAGATATGCATAGTTCCATAATTGTTTTCTAATAGTACCGAGGTCAAAAGAAAACTCTTTAAAAAGTTTTTTGTCTGGGGTAAAAACAATTTTTGTCCCATCGCTTTCATTTGTTTTATCTTCAATTGGTTTACTTAGAAGCTCTCCATTTAAAAATTTAGCAGTTAGAAATTGTTTATCTCGAAAAGATGTAACTTCAAAAGATTCTGAAAGTGCATTTACTGCCTTAGTGCCCACTCCATTAAGTCCAACACTAAATTGAAACACCTCATTATTGTATTTAGCACCTGTATTTATGATTGACACACACTCCACCACCTTCCCCAATGGAATTCCTCGACCAAAGTCTCGCACTTTAACAGTTCCATTTTCTATAATAATATCTATTCGCTTTCCAAAACCCATAATAAACTCATCTACAGAGTTATCAATGATTTCTTTAAGTAAAACGTAAATTCCATCACTAGGGTGAGAGCCGTTACCCAAGCGGCCAATATACATGCCGGGTCTTAATCTTATATGTTCTAATGAAGATAGTGTTTGAATCTTACTTTCATCATAAATAACTTCTTTTATTTCGGCCATACCCTTACCTTAACTTGAATTGATTCGGTGCGAATTTTAAACTTACTAGTGAAGGATTATTTAAAAATACTAATATATAAAATTTTCATCTCAAATATATGCAATCATCATGAAATTGTCAAAATTCAAAGTAATAAGTTTTAGTT
>CACGSI010000057.1 GCA_902575715.1 uncultured SAR324 cluster bacterium | reverse complement strand
TAATAACTGGATACCTGACGAATACTCACATTACCTTTTATTGAAGAAAATTTACTTCTAAAAAATTTTTTGTAACAAAAAGCGGTCAAATAAATAAGTAATAAAACAAAAATTAATGATAAGACAAGAGTAACAATAGTTTCTCCCCAATCCTCTATTTGCAACGGCGAGTTTTCGTATAATTTTTTTGAAGAAGTTCCTGATTCTTTAGAATTAATTAATAAAGAGAGAAGAATATTATCATTTTTGAATTGATGCTCAACTTCATCATACAAAATTTTTTTATTTGAATACAAAGGTAACTTATAAAAATTATTAGTTCCCATTAAAGGAGACACTTTTTCTAACAATTTTTTTTCTAAATAATAGATATAATTATTATGATTTTGGTTCAAATTTAGTATATTAGGGTTCTGAATAATATGAAATTTTCTGAAAAAGGAATCTTCTACCTTTTCTAAATTAAAATTTAAATTATTATTTTTAGAAGTTGCACCTGAAATTGATCTTATCTGCCTAAGTGTATTAATTTTTTTGGGTGCATTTAAAAAATCATTATGAAATTCTTGAAGAGCTTGCCGAAAATTTCCTTGATTTAGAACTTCATTTCTTTGCAGTGTCCCTGAATTGGCTACAGAAAAAAATAAATAAAAACCAAATAAAAACACCAGCGAAATAACTACTTTGAACCAAGTTCGTCTCGCGATAGACATTACTCCCTTCACAGAGCCTCAAAACGATTATCGGGACTTATTATATCTGTTATTCGCACTGCAAATTTCTCATTTACTATTATTACTTCTCCTCTTGCAACGAGAAGATCGTTTGCACGAATATCCAAAGGCTGTCCTACTACACTATCTAACTCAATTATGGATTCCTCATTTAATTCCAAAAGATCACCTATCAACATCTGAACTCTTCCCACCTCTACAACTATTGAAAGCTGAACATCGAATAGAAAATCTATGTCTATATCACCAGTTGAAGTATTCTTATCATCTTCATTGCTAGATACAATATCAGTTTTTTCTTTATTTTGTTCAGTATCATTTCCGTTTTTAACTTCTGAGAGAATTTTTTCTTTATTGGCCTTTAACTCACTCTCTACATCAGACCAATCCAAATTTTCAAGATTATCAAAAGATTCTTCTTCAGCCATCAAAATATTTTATTTAAGTTTTTAAAATTTATAATATTTATAATAAATTTTTTTTATTTTTTCCCCAAAAAAAATTTAATTTATTTACTTAGAAACTTTTTACATACTATTGACGATAAAATTCTAAAAATAGAATCCTTCTCACTGGATTTAAATCTTCCCATGATGTTTTATTAGGAAACAGGGAATTTAGACGAATTTGTAAGTCATTTTTAATAACTGCCCGGTTTTTTGGTTCATCAAATTGCTCAACAGTTATAGAATTGAGATGAGCTATTACAAGATCTTTAGCAATAGGTAATCGAGCCACAAGCCATTCTTTTGCGGCCAAGTTCTCAAATGCCAAATGAATACTACTTTTTAAAAAATATTTGTGTCCAGGCATATTTACTACAAAAGTCCCAAGATCCAAATATTGGGGATTTTCAAGCGGTGGTGGCCCTTCCCGTATAACTCTTGCTTCCTGAATTGGCATTTCTTCTGCCTCCAAAGTTATTTCAAATAAAACTAAGAAAATAAGTAAAAAAGTAAATATTCCATTTCCAAAATTAATAATAAACCTGTTTTTTTTAATGTAACAAAAAATTATACTTGAATTCAAATTAATCCTTAAAATTTTTAAAAAAATCAAACTTTCTTAATGATTAGATTCTTTGAATTTATTTTCAAAGGCTTAGTAATATTTTAAAAATATATTAGATCATTGAATAACAAATTCTTCAAACAAAACCTTTCTAATTGGTTCGGGATCTTCCCATTCTGGTTTACTAGGAAGTATCTCACTAATTGCACTTATTAACCTCTGTTTTAGAGCATCTCGAGCATCTGATTGCTTTACATCTTCTACTGATAACTCCTGCAATTCTGCTAAAACAATATCTTTTACTTCTACTAACCTTATTGTCAAATAAGCCGATGCCCCTGGCTCACTTAACATAAGTTGAATAGTTGTCTTAAGAAATCTTCTCCCATCTTTGAGGTTAACTATAAAACTTTCAAGAGGTAAAAAAATTGGAGTCAGCAAGGGCTCCGCAACTTGAGTAACATTTTGTTGTTCTTCAGGTAATTCTTCGTCTTCATCACTAGACATCAGCAAAAAAGCAACTATCCCTAAAATTAATAATAGTACAAGAAAAATAATAATTATTAGCTTTTTCTTTCCACCTCCATTTGCTCGACTATCTCCTGCCTCTCCCCCTGAACCTCCTTCTTCTTCTGCCATAGCTTCTCCTTAATTACTTTGGTGAATAAATTTTTCTTAATTCAATATTTATAATTTTGCTTAATGTAGTTGAAAATAATTGTTTTTTAAATTTTTCCAAACAATTATCCCGATCTTACCCAAGCTCTAGGCGCACCTTGAAAATATAATTCTGGGTATCTACTCTTAGCTACTCTTAACATAGCTAAGAATTTTGGTACATATTCCTGTGTTTCTTTTCTTAACTTTAATTTCCAAAAATCTCTTGTTCCTTGAGATCTAATTTGTTTTTCCATATAATTCGGACCGCCATTATATCCTGCAAGTGCCAATTCCCAATTATTTTTGAATCTTTCACCTAGTATCTTCAAATATCTGGCTGCAGAATCAGTAGATTTACGCCAATTTAATCTTTCATCTGATAAAAAACTTACATCCAGCCCGTAATCTTTTGCGGTTGCCTTTGTAAATTGCCACATACCTCTTGCACTACCTGAATCAGCTTTATAATCAAAACAAGATTCCAGAATGGGTAAAAACGCAAGTTCAGGCGGTAACTCGTATTTATAAAACACCCTATGAATATAATATAGGTATCTTCTTGATTTGGCTCGATCTAGGCAAGTTTTAACGTGTTTATTTTTATCGTAAATATTTATGTATTTGCTAATTCGTGAATTAGATTGCTTCCAAACTTTACTATTTTGATATGATCTATCAATTTTAAAAATTTTATTTTTTTTTGAACAACCAGAAAGTAAAATTGCAAAAATAAATGTTATAATTAAATTTTTAAATAAAGTCCTTCTGAAATTTCGATTCAAAAATAGGAATGATTTGCTAATGTTTCGCAAGAAAATATTTCTCCCATCTGCAGACATGCTATACTTTTAAATGCTTGATTTTGATGTTTTTTTTCTTTAAATGCGCCAAAAACAGCTGAGCCACTTCCTGATACCAATGCACCAAATGCACCATTTTTAAGTAATAATGATTTCATTTCAGCTAAGATGGGATATTGATTGAATAATGATTTTTCGAATTCATTGGTCATATTAAATTTAATATCATCAATTGAATTTATCTTTGGAAAAGAAATTTTTCTGCTAAAATTGCATTTCTTGTAGGCTTCAGAAGTAGAGATTGAGAAAGAAGGTTTGATTATTATAACGAAGAATTTAGGATAATATTTCAATTGACTTATTCTTTCTCCCCTGCCAAATATTACACTTGGTGCAGGATTAAGAAAAAAAGGAACGTCAGAACCAATTTCTAGTGCCAATTGAAATAATATTTTTGAATTCAACAACCCTTTAGACTCAATAGAATCCCGAAATAAATAATTTAATGCACAAAGCATTGCTGCTGCATTCCCGCTACCTCCACCAAGTCCAGCTCCTGAAGGGATTCGTTTTTCAAGATTTATATTTAAAAATACTTTCTTACCAGTTTCTCTTTCAAAAATTCTAATCGCCCTTACTACTAAATTTTCTTCTCTTTCTATATAAAACTTTGCCTCATTCATTGAAAAATTTAATTTCGCAACTCTATTTTGAGAAATTTTCAAAATATCGTAAATACCCACAGGAACCATGTGCATATAAATATCATGATACCCATCGTTTCTTTTTCCTAGGATATATAGAAGTGGATTTATTTTTGCTGGTGTAAAAATTTTCATTTAATCTAAACAACATACCAAATTTAACCATTTTTTGTCTTCATCATAATTAAGCATGGGAGAAATTTCTTTTATTACTCGACTATGGTAACTCTTAAGCCATGTTATTTCTTCAGAGGAAAGCATGTCCATATTAATCAATCTTTTCTCAAATGGAATAAGGGTTAATGTCTCAAAACAAAGCCATTCTTTACCATCCGGATAGTTTTTAAATCCATGTTTTTTTTTAACTATATAAAGATTTTCTAAACGTATACCGCCCCAATTTTTTTCGTAGTAACCTGGTTCATTGGAAACTATCATCCCACTCTTAAAAGCCACATCTTGAGCAAATGGGGAAATTCTTTGGGGACCTTCATGTACATTCAAAAAAGCACCTACACCATGACCCGTACCATGGCCATAATCCAATCCAGAATTCCAAAGTCCTGATCTTGTAATGGAATCCAGTGATGCCCCATTGGTACCTTCTGGAAAAATCTGTTTCGCTAACCTTATATGAGCCTGCAATACTAAAGTATAAATTTTTTTTTGCCTATCATTTGCCTCTCCAAGAATAAATGTTCTAGTGGCATCTGTGGTTCCACCAGCACATTGAATCCCTGAATCTACAAGTAGTAAGTCTTCTCCAGATATAAATTTTTTTGTATCAGGTTCTGAGTAATGAACAATAGCCCCATTCTTACCAGAACCCGCAATTGTATCAAAACTAAGATCTGAAAAATTTTCTAGTTTTGAATACTCTTCAAAAAGTAAGTCGGCATATTCTTTTTCTGTAAACAACTTACCAAGTTTAAAAGCTTTATCTAAGCGCCTAAAACTTTTTATGACCGCTAAACCAGCAAGTTTGTGTGCATTTTTCATTGCCTCTATTTCATTTCTATTTTTTATTGCCTTTGAAGTAACTATTGGACTTACTTTTTCAATAATTTGTGTTTCTGAAAAAAAACTTCTTATACCCATAGATACAGAAGATGGGTCTAGCAAAACTCTTAGACCTTTATCATTAGACATCACATTTAAAAATGAATTATACTCTTCGTAAGGCCTAAATTCCCAACCAGGACAAAATTTCTTTAAATTTACTTCCGAATTGTGGCAAAAACAAATCGCTCTATCATGAAAAATTATCGCATAAGATTCAAAAACTGGATTGTGGTCGATATCACTTCCTCTCAAATTTGTCACCCAAGCTATTTCATCCAGTCTAGTTAGAAGTAAAGCAAATTGTCTAGTTCCTTTAGAAAAGTTTTCTGGACGAAGTTCTTTCTGAATTTCTCCAAGTTT
>CACGSI010000056.1 GCA_902575715.1 uncultured SAR324 cluster bacterium | reverse complement strand
TTCAAATAAAGACAAATATACTGGTGAGTTTAAAAATGGTAAAAGACATGGAAAAGGTAAACTCAACTCTATAGAGAAAGGCAAGTATAATGGAGAATTCAAATTTGGGCTGAAAAATGGTAAAGGAACTTTAGTTTATACTAATGGTGAAAAATATGTAGGAAATTTCATTAAAGGTATGAAAAGCGGACTAGGAACCTTAATTTCTTCAGATGGAAGCAAGTATATAGGAAAATTCAAAAGAGATAAAAAACACGGTAAAGGAACATTGACTGCTCCAGGAGGAATAAAATATGTTGGTCAATATAAAAACGGGAAAAAACATGGCAGTGGTTCATTCACTTACCCAGAAGGCAAATATGAGGGTAAATGGAAGGATGGTAAATTTCATGGACAAGGCTCATTTACTTTTTCTAATGGAAACAAAGGGGTGGGTGAATTTAGGGAAAACAAACCATGGAACATAACAACATTTGATAGTGAAGGGAACTACAAATGGAAATATGTAGAAGGTGTAAGAAGATTATGAAAATAAAAATTATAACTATTTCTTAACTAATATTTGGTATCGGGAAGTTATCCTTTTTTAATGATTTGCAAATCAATATAGATTTTACTTACCTTGATCAATTACTATCTAAATGGTATAAGTCTTAATTAATTTAATGTCTTACGTTATTCTATAGCAAAGAAAATGATTCAGATTAAATATATAATTTTTACATTAAGTATTTTTTTTATTGTGCCCTCAATTTTAAGTCAGACTGCATTAACATATGACAGTCTAGGCCAATGTATCCTTCAAACTATGGAGGAAAGGAGTTTGAAGGGTAATAAAATGTTTAATTTAGTAAAGAATGAGTGCGAACGAATAATAGGAAATGATCAAGGGATATTGGAAGGGGCGAGAATCAATTATTGTGAGAAAATTTTGGGAAAGAATGATTGTGAAAGGATTTTAGGGAAAAATGATAACGAAGTAGAAAAATTAGAAAAAAAAATTTTCTTTAATAGAAATGCTCATGGGAAAGGAGAATTAGTTTCCAAGAGTGGAGAAAAATTTATTGGAGTCTGGGAAAACGGTAAAAGAAATGGAGAAGGGATTTTATCTTACCCAGATGGCAAAAAATATTATGGAGAATGGAAAGATGGAGTTCTCCTGAATGGAGAAGGGGTTTTCACATACCCAGATGGTTCGAAGTATGTAGGAAGTTTTAAGTATGGTAAAAGAAACGGTAAAGGAACTGAAACTTTAGCAGACGGGAGTCAATACATAGGAGAATGGAAAGATGATGAAAGAGATGGTCAAGGCACTGAGTCGCATCCAGATGGGAAAATGTGGGTTGGAGAATATAAATTTGGAAAAAGGAATGGTATTGTAAAATTTACTGATCTTCAAGGACATGAGTATTATGGAGAATATAAAAATGGTTTGAGAAATGGAGTAGGTAAATATTTAGATCCTGAGGGATATTCTTATGATGGAGAATGGAAAGATGGTATGTTTCATGGAAAAGGTACATTTATCTATCCAAATGGGTCAAAATATGTTGGAGAGTGGAGAAAAGGGAAAAAAAATGGAAAAGGAAAAGATTCTTTCACTAACGGAAATAGTTATTTCGGATCATATAAAGATGGAAAAAGAAATGGTAAAGGTATATTTAAATTGATTGATGGAGAAAAATATGATGGAGAACACAAAAATGGTAAATTTGATGGTTTTGGCACTTATACTTGGCCAGAAGGATTTGGTTATGAAGGTGAGTGGAAGAATGGAGTTCCAAGTGGTCAAGGAGAATTTAATTACCCTGATGGTTCAAAATACATAGGGGAATGGTTACATGGAAAAAAGAATGGACAAGGCGAATGGACCTCTCCAGAGGGATTTAAATATGTAGGAGGATTTAAAAATGGCTCAAGATTTGGACAAGGTATATGGACTTATCGGGATGGTAGAAATTATGTAGGAGAATTTAGGAATGGAATGTTTAATGGACAGGGTACATATTCGTGGCCCAATGGAGATAAATATATCGGCAGATTCAAAGATGACAAAAGAATTAACGGAACAACTTATGATAAACACGGTGATATAATAGTAAAGTACCAGAATGGAGTTAAAAGAACTCCCATGATAGCATTTGAATAGAAACCAACAAATGATCTACGAAATTTATTCTATTACTTGTAAAATTTTGTTAGTGATGATAAATTTATTTCAGTCAATAATAACCTCAAAATAAAAAAAGAAATGAGATATTTACGATTTTTACTAATTTTATTTTTTGTCCTAAATTTCCCTCTTTTCGTGAGTTCAGAAGAAAAGGGAGTCTTATATTTGTGGGAAGTCTCTTCAGGTCAAGCCTGGGAGAATTTTGGTGATGAAGATTTACAGCAAAAATTTGAGGGAATTATTTCAAATGGCAAACCATCCGGCGAAGGCACCTTGACCCACCCAAACGGACAATCCGTTGTAGGAGAATGGAAAAATGGAATAGAGTGGAACACAACACATACAAACAAAGATGGAATTATAGTAGGTGTTTGGGAGAATGGTAGATGGAAACTTAAGTGGGGATTTTTATATTTAATTGAGAAAGATGGTCAATGGGGATGGTTCGAAGATGGTGATAAGAATAAGCACACTAGCTATGTGGGGGGAGTAGAGAGAGGAGCACCTAGTGGACAAGGAGAGTTAACTTTTCTTGATGGTGAAATCTATATTGGGGAGTTTAGTAAAGGAAAGTTCGATGGATTAGGCACATATTCTTGGCCCGATGGAAGTGAATATAAGGGGAACTATGTTAATGGAATAAAGAGTGGAAAAGGATCATATTCTTATTCAAATGGAAATAAGTATGATGGTGAATATAAAAGTAATAAACAAAATGGGCAAGGGACATTATTCTTTGTTGATGGCGAAATATATATGGGAGAATTTAATAACGGTATGTTCCATGGACAGGGTAAATATACTTTCAACAATGGAAGTGTTTATGAAGGGGAGTATATTGATGGAATAAAAAATGGTGAAGGAACTTATTTGTACTCCAATGGATATAAATATGAAGGTTTTTTCAAGAGCGGATTTTTTCACCAAGAAGGGAAATTAACTTTCCACGATGGCGAAAACTATACAGGCAATTTTCTGAAAGGTAAGTTTAACGGAAAAGGAGAGTACACTTTTTCTGATGGGAGTACTTATGTAGGTGAATATAATAATGGTAAGAAAAATGGTGATGGTGTTTACACTTGGTCAAACGGGAATGATTACGTGGGACCATTTAAGAATGGTAATTTCCACGGTGAGGGGAGCTTAAATTTTCAAGATGGCGAAAATTATAAAGGTGAATTTAAAGATGGGAAATTCCACGGCAATGGGAAATATACTTGGGCTGATGGTAGTGAATATAAGGGAGAGTATAAAAATGGATTAAGGCATGGGCGCGGATCTTATACCTGGCCTGATGGAAGTAAGTATGTAGGAGAATATAAAAATGGATTGAGAGACAACCAGGGAACTTATAATTATTCAAATGGAAATAAATATGAAGGTTCACTGAAAAATGGGAAGTTTCATGGCAAAGGCACTTATACTTGGGCTGACGGTAGCAAAAAAGTAGGTGAGTTCAAAAATGGAAAAGGTTGGAATGTAATAGGCTATGATAAGCAAGGAGGGAAAAAGTGGCAATGGGTAAATGGTAAGCTGTTAAAGCTTTAGCAAATTTCTAATTAATATTTTTCCTAAAACACACTTTATTTACAAATGATCCAAAAAGTTCTTTTCGATAAGGTCCACTCAATAATCTAATTAATCTTTTAAGGATGAAAAGTTGATTAGTTTCACTAGTTTCCCGCAAATTGCAAACCATATAAAAATGCAAAATGGTTGAAAAAAAAATAAAAGGTAAATGCTTTTGTGGTTCAGTTGAACTTGAAGTTAGTGGTGACCCAGTAGCGATGGGATATTGCCATTGTAAAGATTGTGCTGCATGGAGTGCGACCCCAATTAATTCATACAGTTTGTGGAAACCTGATCAGGTAAAAATTCAAAAAGGAATTGAAGATATTGGAATATTTTTTAAATCAAGTCATAGTATAAGAAAATTTTGTAAAAAATGTGGAGGACATATACTGAATGAACACCATGATTCAGACTTAGTGGATGTATTTGCCGTAATTTTAAAAAATTTCGATTTTAAACCATCAATCCACGTTCATTATGATAGTAGGACAGTTTCAGTAGTTGACGGATTGCCAAAATTTAAGGACTTGCCTAAAGAATTTAACGGGACAGGCGAAATTACTTCAGAGTAATAATTTTTTAAACATAATATTAAATGAAATACTTTTCAATATCTCTTGTTTTATTTTTAATCTCAACAATAGGGTTAACGACATATTCCAAAGAAATTGGAATTTTATACCTATGGGAGATTTCATCTGGGAGACAAGCATGGGAAATTTTTGGAGATGATAAATTCCAGCAGAAATTTGCAGGGTCAATCCTAAATGGGAAACCTAATGGAAAAGGAATTTTATCACAACCTAATGGTAAAACTATTAAAGGAGAATGGAAAAAAGGAAAAGAGTGGAACACTAAGCATCTAGATAAAGATGGGAAAGTTGTCGGAGGTTTTGTAAAAGGTAAATTTATAGAAGGGAGCGATTTAAAAATTAAAGCTGTACTATTTTTGAAAAAAGTCAATGGTAGATGGGGTTGGTATGATGAAGGTAACGCATCTAAAGATTACAAATATGAAGGTACTATTGAAGACGGAAAGCCTAATGGATTAGGAATATACTCTTCACCAAGTGGGAATCAATATGTAGGAGAATTCAAAAATGGTAAAAAACATGGTCACGGTACGTACACTTTCTCAAATGGTAATAAATACACTGGTAAGTGGAAGGATGGGAAAAAACATGCGTTAGGCACTTTCATTTATAAAAGTGGATCAAGATATGAGGGAGAGTTTAAGAGTGATAAAAAGCATGGCAAAGGAACCTTAATTTCAAAAAATGGAGAAAAGTATGTCGGAAACTGGGTTGAAGGAAAAAAATCTGGTCTAGGGAAAATATTTTTTACAAGTGGTTCGATTTTCGAAGGATATTTTAAAAATAATAAAAAACATGGTAAAGGGACATTCAAATGGAGGAGTGGTGCTAGAAGATCTGGTGAATATAAAGAAAATAAAATTTGGAATATAACTGAATTTGATAGAAATGAGAAAAAAGTTAAGAAATGGGTTAATGGAGTAAAAGTATTTGATAGAAAAAATCAAAACGTCCTTTTTCTTAGAAACAATGATGGTAAATTAGTTTGGGACAAAAATGGAAATGATCAAGTAGATGGAAAGTA
>CACGSI010000055.1 GCA_902575715.1 uncultured SAR324 cluster bacterium | reverse complement strand
TGCTCGATGAAGTGGCGGCTTTTAGTCGACAATTATGAGCTGGAACATACTCATTTAGATGCTCATCTCCTGAAACTACAACAAGTAAATCTATCCCTTTTTCCAACATGACTTGTCGAATTTTTTCTATCATAATTTCCAATTCAATTTTAAAAAGTTAATTAAAAAATAATTTTGAAAGTAATAACTAATTTTTTATATAAATAAATTAACTATTTGAATAGTGTAAATTTTGAAAAAATATATAAAGATTAAAGTAAGAAATTTTTTAAATATTAGGGCCAGCACTAGAAATTTTTGGGGCAGTCCCTTTCTCAAATTTTTTGAAATTTTCACGAAACATTTTTGCTAGTTTCAATGAGGTCTTGTCATAGTCTTTTATATCAAGCCAAGTATTTCTTGGTTGAAGAATATTTTTTGGCACTTTTGGACATTTAGTTATTATTTCAAAGCCAAAAAGATCATCTTTAACTCTAGATTCTTTTTTTAGATTACCATTCAGAATAGAATCTATAATAAGACGCGTATAATTTATTGAAATTCTTTCACCTTCGCCATATGAACCACCTATCCATCCAGTATTAACAAGCCATACAAATGATCCATTTTTTTCTATACGTTTAGCTAAAAGTTCTGCATATTTACTTGGATGCCAGACCAAAAATGCAGCTCCAAAACATGCTGAGAAAGTTGCTTCTGGTTCAGTTACTCCAACTTCTGTACCAGCAATTTTTGCAGTATAACCACTTATAAAGTGATACATAGCTTGTTCAAGAGAAAGTTTACATACTGGAGGCAAAACTCCAAAAGCATCGCAGGTAAGAAAAATTATATTTTTTGGATGACTTCCTAGGCAAGGAATTTTGGCGTTTGAAATATATTCTATAGGATAAGACGCCCTAGTATTCTCAGTTCGACTTGTACCTTCATAATCAACAATGCGATTTTTCTTATCAAAGTCTACATTTTCCAACACCGTCCCAAAACGAATTGCATCAAAAATTTCTGGTTCTTCCTCTCTAGAAAGATTAATACATTTTGCGTAGCAACCCCCTTCAATATTAAAAATACCGTCTTCAGTCCAACAATGTTCATCATCTCCTATTAGCTTTCTTTTTGGATCAGCAGAAAGAGTCGTCTTTCCAGTACCAGATAATCCAAAAAAAAGAGCAACATCCCCTTTATTCCCCTCATTAGCTGAACTATGCATTGATAGTATCCCTTGCTTAGGCATTATATAGTTCATAATTGTAAAAACACCTTTTTTCATTTCACCAGCATACTCGGTGCCAAGGATAACAAATTCTTTTCGTTCAAAACTAAGCTCAATACTAGTCGACGAAGTCATAAATCTAGTTAAAGTATTTGCAGGGAATTTACCCGCATTAAATATAACATAATCAGGTTCTTCAAAGTCTTTCAATTCATCAATGCTTGGCCGAATTAGCATATTATGCATAAACAAAGCATGATATGGACGTGTTGCTATAACTCGAACTTTTATTCGGTATTTTCTATCCCAGCCTGCAAAACCATCTACTACATATATTCTTTTGAGTGTATTAAAATAGTCTAATGCACGTCTCCTGGAAATCAAAAATGTTTCCTCATCCATTTCTAAATTTATTCTTCCCCACCAAACATCATTTTGAATACTTTTATGCCTTACAATTCTCTTATCTTTTGGACTCCTTCCAGTTTTTTCATATGACGACACAATAAGTGCACCACTAGAGGAAATAAAAGCCTCGGGCTCATAGAGAAGAGCCTCTTCATACAATACTGGGACAGTCGCGTTACGGATAATCTTTTTTAATTCAATACCGTACTTCTTAAGATTAAAAAAAGAATCACTCATAATAAAACCTTTCGACAAAAAAAGTTTTTAGACAAAAATAAAATTCAAAGTTAAATCATATTGTTTTTAAAGAGAGCTGACAAGTGCCAGAATTATTTTTATTATGAATTCACAATTAGTAGAAAAAATTAAAAAAATTCTTTTTGAGATAAACTTTTATAAGGGTTTATAAAAAATTATTTTTTTATTCAGTAACTAAGTTTTTGGCGAGCCATTCAGAGAGTGCAGATGAAATTTCTCTTAAAGCAGGATCATCGGGAAGGTCGTAATCCTCAATAGTTGAAATTGCTCTTTTCAATTTTTTAGAAGCTACTAAAACTGACATTAATCCAGAAATTTTTAGAGCTTTACGTTGTTCATCAGGGGTCCTATCAGCTATATCTTCGTCGAGAATCTTTATTGTTTTTTCATAATCCTGCTGTTCATTACTAGCTGATACTTGAGTCAATAATTCTTGATAAGGGGGGATCTTTGTCGCAACAAGATTTTCATCCTGAGTTAATTTTATTGCCAAAGTTAAAGCTAAATTATCTTCATTTACTCTAGCTTCAGGTGTTTTGATTTGTTGAGAAATTTGCTCTGCCATTGTTGAAATTTGTTCATCAGGAGTTTTTATTTCCTTGGAAATGCGTTCAGCCATTGAAGAAATCTGATCTTCTGGAGTTTTTATTTCTCGTGAAATTCTTGTCGCCATATCAGAGATAGTTCCTCCATCGAAAGTTATTTTCTCTGAAATCTGATTTGCCATTGAGGAAATTTGTTCTTCTGGAGTCTTAATTCGCATCGAAATTTTCTCTGCCATGGAACTAATTTGTTCTTCCGGAGTTATAATTTCTTTAGAAATTCTAGAAGCCATAGCGGAAATTTGTTCTTCTGGGGTCTTAATTTGCTTCGAAATCTGCGATGCAATATCGGATATATTTTCATCATCCTTGATTTGTTCTGAGATTTTTTGAGCCATATTTCTTATTTGTCTTTCTGGCGTCTTGATTTTTTCTGAAAGACTTTGCGCCATTTTTTCCTGATCAAACATATCTTCTAGCTTACTCTTAAGTTTGTTATCTGACTCCTCCATCAATTTTTTCAAGACATTATAGAGCATCTGTTCAGTATCCTTACGCATTATTCGTTCTTCACTTTCATCAATAAAAAATGAAAAATTGTGTGAATCAGCTAAAGCTTGTGATTTTCTTCCAATTATTTCACCATTTTTGAAAGTCCTGAAATGAATTAAATTTTGACCTTCCTGTGGTTCTTCATATATTTCGACTAAAAATTGATTCCCTGCTTGATCAAGATATAGTTCTGAGTATAGTTTTTTGGGAGCACTGTCGATAACGACAGTAGAAACAGTTTCATCTGTTTTTTGTGCAAATACTATGTTCAATACCCCAAGAAAAATTATAATAGCCCAAAATATAGCATTCAAATTTAAAAATTGTCTAAAATTCATACTCACTTTTCCAAAAATTTTGCTACTGTTTTAAGTATTGTTTATCAGAAAATCGCACTAATATCAATCCAAAATCTATTCCTAAGCAAAACTTTGCAAATAATTTAAAATATTTTTTTCAAATATAATTTTTATTAAATACTTTTCTTACCTAGGGATACCGGCCTTTTAGAATCGTTAATCCATTCACTCCAAGAGCCCGGATAAATTCTGCAAAAACCTAGTCCCGCGTAATACATTGAAAGAATATTTTGACAAGCTGTAATCCCTGAACCGCAATAAATAATTGCCTTTTCCACAGAACATCCTTTGAGTAATTTACTATATAATCTTCGAAGCTCAGATTTCGATTTCCAGTTTCCATTTTCATCAATATTTATAGTATGAGGAGCAGAAACTGCTGAAGGAATATGTCCCGCCACAGGATCAATATCCTCCTTCTCACCATTATATCTATCAACGCTCCTTGCATCTAAAATACATACGCTATCATCATCACAACATTTTAAAACATCTTCTGCCTTTAAATACAAATTATCTTGAGGATACCCTTCAAAAAACCTGGATTTTTGAGATAATATTTTTTTACTTACAGGTCTATTTTCATTTTTCCATCTTGGCCAACCTCCATCCATAACGGCAACATTTTTATGTCCCAACCATCTTAAAATCCACCAAAAACGAGCTGCATGGGCTCCACAAAAATCATCATAAACTACTACTTGTACTGAAGAATCAATTCCCCAAAATGAAATTTTTTTTAATAATTCTTCTATTTTTGGTAAAGGATGTCTTCCACTTTTTCCATATCTATAAGGATCAGAAAGATCATTTTCAATGCTTACATAATTTGCTTTTGGTATATGAGAAAGTTTAAATTCTAAAAATTTTTGAGTAGGATTTTTTAAATCAAAACGGCAGTCAAAAAAACACCAATTTTTGGTTTCAAGATTTTCTTGCACTACTTTAGGCGATATCAAAGAGTCGTACATAATAATCTGTTAGGAAAAATTAGTTCATTTACGTCCAATAAAAACACCTAGTAGAATTAAAATAATAGCTAGAAAAACATTAAAGGAAATTGATTCTTCTAAGAAAAATACTCCAAAAAAAATACCAAACATTGGTATTAGGAATGCTACATAAGAAAGGAAAACAGCACCCGCTCTTAGTATTATATAATATCTCATTAAAAATGCCATTCCAGTAGATACTAATCCTAAATGTAGTAGTGCCAATAAACTTTCAGTTTCTAAATTAATATGCCATGGCTTTTCAATTATTATCCAAAACGGCAATATAATTGCTGAAGCAAAAATAAAAATAGATGTAGTTACAGACTCAGCTGAAACATCCTCCATCCTTGTTGCAATCACTCCAGAAATCGTATAGCCAATTCCAGCTAAAATTACAGCTAATTTAGCCCAAATATTTCCATAATTTGACGCAAATGCGTTCTCTCCAAAAACCAACAATATTCCTGAAAAACCCACTAAAATTGAAATAAATTTTCTTAATGAAAAATTTTCATTTTTACTAAAAAAATGTCCTAATATAAGTGCAAATAAAGGGTTTACTGCCATAAGAATAGATGCTAAATTGCTGTCTATTTGCCTTTGTCCCCATGGGACAAGGAAAAACGGCATAAGTGTACCCAAAAGAGCCATCCAAAAAATTTTATTCCAATTATTAATTCCAACTGGGAATTTAGATCCTCGAATCAAAGTTATCGATAATAGCGCAATTCCAGCTAAAATTATTCTAAAACTCATAACTGATAACGGGGTGACATCAGAAAGTGCAATTTTAATAGCACTGAAAGATGAACCCCAAAGAGCACCCAATATAAATAGGAAAAAAAAATCTTTGCGGTTTGGATTTCTTGGCATTTTCAATGGCAATATTTGTTCATATTGACTTATGATTTATTTTTTTAAAAATTTATTTTTATTAATTTTTGTTTTTTGAATTGGAAAAATAATTTGATAATTTCAACTATAAAAAATAATGAAGTATTGTATTTTATAAAATTTTAAATTAACAAACTTCCAAATGTTTCATTATTAATCC
>CACGSI010000054.1 GCA_902575715.1 uncultured SAR324 cluster bacterium | reverse complement strand
CAAAATCTTGAAAGATTATCTTCAGGAAGGAAACTCAATCATGCTGCTGATGGACCAGCTTCACTAGTTATTTCAGAGCAAATGAAAACACAAATTTCTGGACTTGGTCAAGCTATTCGCAACTCAGAGTCTTCTATTGCTATGATTCAGACAACCGAAGGTGCACTAAATGAAGTAAGCAATATGTTAATTAATTTAAGACAACTTGCTGTTCACGCTGCCAACGAAGGTACAAATGATGAAAAAATGTTGCAAGCCGATCAAAATGAAGTTGAAAACATTCTATCAACTTTAAAAAATATTTCAAAAAATACTCAGTTCGGAACGAGAACATTACTTGATGGAAGTAATTCAACATCAGGAGTTGCAGTTGGAAATGGACTCGAATTTGTTTCTGCTTCGGAAGTTTCTAAATCAACACCTGCGAATGGTTATAAAGTTGATATTACTCAAGTCGCAACTCGCTCTATGAGGGTAGCTAATAGAATGTTAAACCTAGATGATGTTTCAAATTCTAATCCTAATAAATCAGTTTCTTTTGTTATAAATGAAGGTGGACGCACAGTATCTATAGACTTAAAAAATAATAAAGAACTTCGAGAAACAATTGAAAAAATAGCTACTTCTGCAAAAGCTAGTGGTAATCCAGAAGCGAAAATAAGAGCTGAAAAAGCTATTCAACAGTTGATAGCACACGAAATGCAGAGAGTTGCTGATGAAGCTAACATGGACATTGATATTTTTGTTTATCGTCCTTCTGAACATATAGGACCATTTTTAAATAATTTCGACGCTTTAAATAACGCATTGATTGAAATTGGAAGAACACCAGGAAAAATCAACGAATTAGTTAAAGGCATGGATGAAGTAATAGTTTTTAGACATCGAGAATTCGGAAGCGAACCAAACTTCACAATTTCATCTTCCCTAAGCAATTTATTCGGGTCAGATGTAGAAAAAAACGAAGCTATTTTTGGTACCCCAGGTCGAGATGTAGAGGGAACAATAGGAGGACATCCAGAAATTAATGGCGGTGGGGCTGCCATGGGTAGAGGTCAGTTTTTGACAGGTGCACCAGGAGCTGAAGCAGAAGGAATTACTTTGAAATACGGAGAAACTACGGACGATGTAATTTACGAAATTTTTAATCACAAAAATAAACGTTTTGCTGGTTTATTCAAACTTGAAAAGAACAATGACGCATTAGTTGGTAAAGAAATTGACGGTTTTGTACATCTTTCTCAAAATTCTCTGGCATTTCAAATAGGACCAAATGAAGGTCAGTTAAGACGTTTTTCTGTTAATAGTGTCAATCCTGAGCAACTTGCAAAAAGGGTAGATAATAATAGTAATTTTAAAAATTTAAACGATATTGACGTTTTGGACGCAGATAGAGCTCAAGATGCGCTATTATTAATAGACGAAGCTATTGACGAGGTCTCCACAATGCGTGGTAATTTAGGCTCTTTTCAGAAAAATGCTCTTGAGGCTAATTTACATAATTTGAGAGTATCAAAAGAAAACCTAACTGCATCAGAATCTCTTTTAGCAGATACTGATATGGCTCAGGAAATGAGTTCATTAGTTAAAAATCAAATATTGCTTTCTTCTGGAACAGCAATGTTGGCGCAAGCCAATCAGGTTCCCCAATCAGTTTTAACACTGCTAAATTCAAATGGATGATTGGAATGTTTTTTGAAATGATTTCTACCTACTCGTAAACTATAAACTAGTAAATTAGAAATCTCTTTTATATCAAATAGTTGATTAATATTGATAGGCAAATTTAAACCTATTTTATAACAAAAGTTGATCTAGTTATTGATAAAAGATGGTTTTTCAAAAAATGGAACCGTTTTGGCAGAAATAAATCCGAATGCGATAACTGGCTTGGGATCAAAGCTAAATACCGGTGAAATCATAGATCGCTTTATGGCAATAGAGCAGAGAAAGATTAAACCAGTTGAAGCCCGAAAAGAACAAAAGTTGAATGAATTAGAGTCGTGGGAAGCAGTGAAGGCTGAATTAAAAAAGCTGGAAGGTGTAACCAATGCTCTCGACAAATTTGAAGTTTGGGAAGCACGAAAAGTAGAGAGTAGTGACCCAGATGTAATTCAACCAAAAGCTAGGAAAGATTCTGTACCTGGGAGACACTCAATAATTGTTGAGTCTGTAGCTTTATCTCATCAAATAACCTCCCAAGGGTTTGAAAAGGATGATATTCGAATCGGAACTGGGAAAGTATTGATCAAGGTCGGGAATGATGAAGATGAAACACCTATAACTATAAATATAGCTGAGGGTAAGGATACATTAATTGATTTAAAACAGGCCATAAACAATTCCGATGCGGATGTTGAAGCTTATATTGCTAAGACACATGGAGAAAAACCATACCGTTTGTTACTAACTAGCAACGTAAAAGGTGAGCAAGGACGAATCGATATTGAAGTAAATTTAAAAGGAGGGGAAGCGGAATCCCCTAGTTACGAAAACACATTTGAAAAAACAGCTAAATGGAAAGGATTTGACGTAAAGTCTAAGCAAACTACTGCTGGTGCAGGATTTGGCGGGTCTACAAACATAGTTGAGGTAGGTGGAACTTACACTGGTGAAGAGGACAATGTTTTTACATTTACAGTTGTTAGAGCAGGAATGATTCCTTCCGAAGCTGGAGTTCTAATTGGGTGGCAAGATCAAAATGGGAGAAAAGGGGAAATAGAAATTAACAAATTTAATTACATTCCCGGCAGTCCTCTGGAAATTGTTGATGGTCTAGAGCTTTTAATCAGTGACGGTGAAGTTGTAGCTGGTGATACATTTACTGTTAATGTAGAAGCAGAAAAATCTGATATATTTTGGTGGTTGAGCCCTGCTGAGCGTGCACCAAGAATTTCGCAACCTTCTGATTGGAGCAGTAAAGCCTCAGAGGGTGGAGTAAGAGTTGTAGGAAAATATGAAGGCTCTGAAGATGATACTATCGTTTTTAGGATAGAAGGGAATGGACAGGTAGGAGGTCCAAGTCCGCTAAAATTACACTATGAATTTTCTGAAAGTGGCGAAAGCGGTTCAGTTAATATTGGTCACCCATATTTGTCTGAAGTTGGAAAAGATGAAGGTCCTTTTGATAAAGCTACAGCAATTGATTCTGAAGATGGAGAAGAACTATTTGATTTAGAATTTGGTAAAAAAGGACGTCGTGATCCAAAACGCATACCTATTGGGAAAGGTCTATTTATAGAAGTAAATCCCAGTGTATTACGTGATGGAGATACTACAGATGTAGATGTGATTGCTCCGACATCTGAAAACATGTGGTGGACAGACGAAACACATCGTGGTGTCTCTAATCAAATAGATACTACTGCTAAATGGAAAACTTTTGCAGAATATGAAGGACTGGAAGATAAAGTGGGTAGAAGTGCCCTAAGTGTATCAGATGGAATAAGTGGTTCTGCTGGGAGATTAAGCAATGCTTCCATCGAAATTTCAGGAAATTACGAAACTGATGTCGCTAAGACTTTTACTTTTACAGTTGATAAAAGAGGTTCTGTTGGTATAACAAGAGGATTAAAAATAAAATGGGAGGATACATTTGGGGCAACAGGTTCAATTGAAGTAGGAGAAGGGTATATTCCAGGAACACCTATTTTATTTAACGAAGGTTTAAAATTAAGTTTAGGAGAAGGTGATTTATTCGAAGATGATACCTTTAACATCTCAACAGAAACGTCAACCGTTAGACTCGCTCAGGATTTAGTCCTACGAGTCGGAGCAAACAGAAGTGGGGAAGGTTTGGAGATAAGACGCCCAGAAAATGAAGCAAATGATGTAATACCTGGTCTTGATTTAGAATTTTTATCGCCTAGCGAAAAACCTGTTGTCATTTCAGTTTTAGGAGATACCGAAGTTGCCAAAGAACGAATTTATGATTTTGTTGATGCTTATAACACATTTCAAACAACAGCAAAAGAAATGTCCAAGTATGACAAAGCAACTGATACTGCTGCACCATTGCTTAGTGATAGAAATTTATCACAGATAGTCAATGAAATAGCAACAGCAACGATTTCAACTGTTAGCGGATTGCCCCAATCTACTAATATGCTATTTTCGATTGGACTAAAAATCGATGACAGGGGACTAATGTCAATTGATGAAAAGAAATTAAATGATAAGGTAATAGAAAATTTTTCGGATGTAGCTAACTTATTTAGAAGTCATGGGAGTACAGACAATCCTGCAATAAGTTTTTTGGGAATGACTGAAGATACTAAGGTAAATCCAAGTGGTTACGATATTGATATTACAAATGTTGCCAAGCGGGGATTTTATTTAGGAACTCCCTTGAAAGGAATAATAAAAATCGATGATACAAATAATATTTTTATAGTAAAAAATAATGGGAGAGTATCTGACCCAATTGAATTACGTAAAGATATTTATACAATTGGAAGTCTGGCAAAAAGTATTCAAAATCGACTGCAGGAAGACAAAGTTTTGGGGAAGAGAGGTATTCAGGTTCGAGAAGAAGAAGGAGGATTGAAGATAATTTCAAACACTTACGGTGAAAATAGCACTATAGAAATTGAACCTGCGGCTGATAAGAACCTAGAAAATTTAGGACTGGAAGACGGTAAAAGCGTAACTGGAGAAAATGTAGAAGGAAAAATCGGAAATGTAAAAGCTGAAGGAAGAGGACAACTTTTAGTTGGCTCCGAGGGTTCAAACGCAGAAGGTTTAAGGATTTTTGTAAAAATAGGAGAAAACGACTTAGTAGAAAATGAGGAAGCTAACGTAAAAATAACCAAGGGAGTTGCAGTTAAATTAGGAGATAAGCTCAGTAAATTAAATGACCCCCTAGACGGGAATGTAAGAAGGGCTACAGGTATTAACGCAAACTCGTTTTTTTTCGAATTCCCATGCATTTTTAATTGCTGCTGATAAAAAACCACCTCCCAAACCTTTTTGGATAAATTCAGGTAATAAACCAAAAAAAGCTATTTCTACTTCTTTTTCTCTAGTTTCCAACTCAAAATAACCAGCAGGTGTTCCTTTATATAGTAAAATCCAGGTTTGAAGATTTTCTCTTTTGACCCAATCGTTCCACTTATCTATATTCCACTTATCCCTGTCAGTCCATTTCCAAAGTTTTCCTACTTCTCTATAAAAAAATCTGTTTATTTTAGGTGAAGGTATACCTATTTTTATCACTTTTGCTTCTTTCGGAAGAGTTTTAGGAGTAAACTCATTCATATTTGTCATTTCTAGATACCAGATTACTTTTTTACCCATTTTTTATACGTAAAACATATACTTTCTAAACATAAACAATTTGATAGTCTAAATTTAAACAGCTTATACCGTCTCCAACTATATACAAAGTAATTTTAGCGTCATTATAATATTATGCTGG
>CACGSI010000053.1 GCA_902575715.1 uncultured SAR324 cluster bacterium | reverse complement strand
CTCTAGAATTATGAAGCTGTTTAACAAAATAAACAAAAAAATTTTTAAATTTATATTCGAATTCGCGTTTAGGAATTCTCAAAAAAAAAACAATTTAATTTTATTTCCAATAGTATTTTTTTTTATAATATTTTTTTATCCTATTAGAATTTTAATAGTACCAGACTTTTCTAATCAATTATATGCATCTACATTTTCTGTCCCAGAACTGCAAATACTCGAATCTAAACTAAAGATAGCAGCAAGAAATATTTCAAATATAGCACGATCCCAAGAGAAAAAAGTTGTAATTACTGTTATTGATTTTTTGAATCTTGAAACTCAAGCTAGTGGAGTAAGGGGATATTTACTTGAGGAGCAATTTACAGAATTATTATATGAAATTATACCTGAACAAGTAATTCCAAATTTTGAAATAGTTTCATTACGTCTTGAATGGAAAAGCAGATATCCCGAATCTCATAGAGAACCATTAACCGAAGATATTATAAAACTTACTGGAGCTGATTGGGTTGTTACTGGGACTTATGAACAGAATCTTGAATCTTTAAAAGTTAATATAAAACTTTTCGATTTGGTTAGTGAAAATTTAATTTGGGATAAAATTTTAAAAGGTGAAAAAATCAAAAATAAATTTACTCAAAATTTAATTAGTAAAGATTTTACAAATACTAATTATCATGAAGAAAATTTTCAAAAATTTGATTCAGAATCTTTTGATGAATCAATAATTTTTTCAAGTAAAGATGATTTGGAAACTCCTAAAGGAATGGTTAAAATTCCTGAAGGAGAATTTGTAATGGGGGGTGATTATGGCTACAAAGATGAGTTGCCAGATCATATTGTTTTCATAAAAAGCTTTTTCCTAGATAGATATGAAGTGACCAATTTAGATTTTAATAGATGTTTTATTTGCGAACGCGGTACAGGAATTTTTGATTCTAAAGAATCTACAAAACCAGTTACTTATGTAGATTGGTCAAATGCAGATTCATTTTGTAAATCTCAAAACAAACGATTGCCTACAGAAGCTGAATGGGAATATGCTGCTCGAGCTGGGAGGGATGGAGATTACAATTTTGGAGGTGATAATAATTTTCTTGAAAGTATTGCTTGGCTGGAAACAAACACTGTAGACTTAGATCTTTGGGGGGCAAAAGATGTTGGTGGGAAAAAATCAAACAGTTGGGGCTTATTCGATATGCAAGGAAATGTTATGGAATGGGTTAAAAATTACTATAAGCCAGATTATTTTGATTCTGTACGTCAAAATAAAAACCCACAAGGTCCTGTGTCACCCATTGATGAAAAATATCCTCTTAGAGTAGTCAGGGGAGGGGCATGGGGAGGCATGTATGATGCTGGGACTCCTGATGGAATTCGTCCTTCAAAAAGATATGCTTTTGTAGAATGGACTCGCTCTTTTCAAATTGGGTTTCGTTGTGCAAGAGACATAAAATAAAATATTTTTTTCTTTTTTTAATAATTAATCAAATGTCAAAATTTAGTTCCGCCGAAAATGAAGATAAAAATTTTAAAAAGCCTCTAATTTCCCGCAAAGTTTCCGATTCTGCTTTTGAAAAAATACTTCCTTTCAGTAATAATTTTGAACTTCGTGATAGTTATGTAAATTTCTTTAATGGTTTAAGATTTGGAAAGTTGTTAGAGGACCTTGATTTTATAGCTGGCAGAGTAGCTTATTCTCATACTGAGGGATGGGAAAGGGGACTAACAATAGTTACTGCAGCTTGCGACAGAATAGATCTTCTGGATGAGTTAAATAGTGAATGTGACTTACAAATATTAGCGAGTGTAAATTGGGTTGGTAGTAGCTCGATAGAAATTGGGATGAAAGTGTCGTCGAGGTATCATAAAAAATGGAAAAGAGTTGCTAGAGCATATTTTATTATGGTAGCTCTGCTTAGAGGCAAGGCAGAGCCTGTAAATCATATAAAGCCTCAAAAAAAGGATGAGTTCAGGAGATTCAAAGAAGGTGAACAGAGACAAAAAGAACGTCGCCTAATAGCCAAAACTAGTTATCTAATTCAACCCCCTACTGGTTCTGAAAGTTATATTTTACACAATCTTTTTTTAAAGATTAGAAATAAGGGAATTCATGGAATTTCAATGAATGAGACTATTAGCCAGTCTACATTGATAATGCATCCTCAGTTTCGAAATGTTCATAACAAAATTTTTGGAGGCTTTTTAATGAGAGAAGCATATGAACTAGCATGGAATATTTCATATCTCTATTGTAAAAAAATACCAAACTTTTTGAGTATGGATCATATGTATTTTATTAAACCTGTGGAAATAGGTTCAATCCTATCTATAAAGGGAACAGTAGTTTTTACTAAAGATAATAGATTGATGGTTGAGGTTATTAATGAGGTTATCACACCTCAAACTGGTGAGAAAAAAACAACTAATGTTTGCTATTTTACTTTTCAAATTATAGAAAATTCAGATTTTGTTCCAAAAATCCCAATCATTCTTCCGCATACATATGAAGATGGACTAAAATACTTAGACGGGGTAAAAAGATTCAAGCTTGGTAATTCTAAAAGAAAAGATTTAATTTAGTTTTAAAAATAATTATTGAATATTAAAATTACAAATATTTTAAAATATGATTAGTTCTAAACAAAATTCTCATCTTGAAAAAATAGAATCTTTTCTTGCCATGGAAATTTTTTCTAAGGCAAAGGAATTAGAAGAAAAAGGAATAGATATTATCCATATGGAATTAGGTGAGCCAGATTTCCCCGCTCCAGAAGAGGCTATATTGTCTGTTCAGAAAAGTTTGCAGAAATATAATGCGGGTTATACCTGTTCTCAAGGCCTCGTTGAATTAAGAAGAGAAATTGTAAATAAGTATGCATTTGATTATGGCGTTGATATTTTACCTCAGCAGATACTTGTTTCTAATGGAACATCAATATTACTATATTTGTCTATTCTCTTAATTGCTCCTGCTGGGAGTGAGGTTATAATTACTGACCCATGCTACTCTTGCTATGAAAAAGTTATAAGGTTGGCAGGTGTAAATCCAGTCTTTGTAAAATTGTACAAAGAAAACGGGTTCCAGTTGGAAATTGAAGATATCAAAAAGAAAATTACTAAAAAAACTAAGGCTATTCTTATTAATTCACCAATGAATCCAATAGGCGTAGTTTTTTCTCAGGAACTTATGAAAGGTCTTTCGGAATTAGATATCCCAGTAATCTCAGACGAAATATATGCTGATTTGAGTTATGAAAATAGTCCTATTAGTTTTTTAAGTTTTTCTAATAAAGCAATTGCCATAAATGGGTTTTCAAAATCCTATTCCATGACTGGTTGGCGTTTAGGTTATGTTATAACTCCACTAGAATGGATGCCTGCTATGGAAAGGTTACATCAAAATTTAATGATATCAGCTACTCAATTTGTACAAGAAGCTGGGGTTGAAGTTTTAAAAAAAAGCACAGAATATTGTCAAAGAATGAAATCGGAATTTAATTCCAGGCGAATTTTTATGTTAGAATATATGAGAAATTTGGGAATGGATCCAGGTTATATTCCAACCGGAGCATTTTACGTAATGTATAGTTATAAAGATAAGACAAAATCATCTTTTGATTATTGTCTAGAAGTCCTTGAAAAAACAGGAGTTGCTATTACCCCTGGCAGAGACTTTGGAAAAGGAGGTGAAGGATATATTAGACTTAGTTATACTCAATCTAAAGAAAAAATAGAACTCGCTTTGAAAAAAATGTTTGAAAGTAAACTTATATGATTAACGAAATTTTTCATTCTGTTTCACAAAATGAAAATGGTATGAGATTAGATCAAGTTTTGTGCTTATTTAAAGATGTGGTTTCTCGTTCACATGCTCAAAAACTTTTAAAATCAGGATATGTATTAATAAATGGCAAGCCAGTTTCCTTACCAGCAAAAAAAGTTTGCGTAGGAGAAGAAATCAAACTTTCAATCAGTACAAAAAAGTCTTCATTTATAACTCCAGAAAAAGGGGATCTGGATGTAATTTATGAGGATTCACAATTGATTGTAGTGAATAAACCTCCAGGAATTGTCGTACATCCTTCTGGAGGACATCAAAATGGGACTTTGGTTAATTTCTTAATGTATCATTGCAAAGATTTGTCTGGAATTGGTGAAGTACTTAGGCCAGGGATTGTTCACAGAATTGATAAAGATACATCGGGATTAATTGTAGTCGCAAAAAATAATAAATCTCATATAAACCTTTCCGAACAATTTAGAAAACATGTTGTGAAACGTCAATATAAAGCATTGGTGTGGGGTGTTCCAAATAGTAAATTTGGGCAAGTAAATGCACCTTTAGGGCGACATCCAATTCGCCGAAAAGAAATGGCTATTATTAAAAATGATTTTAGAAATCAAAATATAAATGTTAGTCAAGGGAAACATGCAGTTACTCATTGGAGAATTTTACAAAGCTTCAAATTAGCTTCATTACTTGCATGCAGATTAGAAACCGGGCGGACTCACCAGATTAGGGTTCATTTAAAATCAATTGGACATCCCCTGATTGGAGACCCAAAATATGGGAAATCTTCAAAGAAAGATCTGAATCTATTGCCGAATGAATTAGTTAAAACAATTTCAAGTTTTTGTCGACAAGCTCTTCATGCAGAATTATTGGGATTTAAGCACCCTTCTAACGGACAATGGCTAGAATTTGTTTCCGAGCTCCCAAAAGATTTTCATATATTGCTTAATAAAATTCAAAACTATAAATTTAAGTATTAATTTTTTCTTCAATATCTTTAAGGGTGGTAGAGTCTTGAATATCTAAGTCTATAGAGAACCTATCTTCAATTTTGTCGATTAATTCTACTATCAACACAGAATCTACACCATAATCTAAGATAGGGTGGTTAATTAGAGGTGTCACTGAAGTAATCCTTTTAAAAATAGATATAAGTTCTGTTTGAACTGAAGAAATTTTGTCTTTGCTTATTTGATAATTATCAACATCTGAAGACACAATTCTTTTAATAAGCCCACTAAAATTTTCATTTCCAAATATTTCTCTGTTATACAAGTGCTTTATCTTTCCACTAGAAGTTTTCCTTATTGTTCCTGGTTTTAAATAGATTCTTTCAATCGGTGCAATCTGAAAATATTTCATCACTATTTCAATTATTTTTTCGTCAACTGATTTTAGAATATATTTATAAAAAACTTCCAAGTCTTTAAGTAGATCTGAACGGATTTCTACAGCTATAGATAAATGTTCTGGTTTGTTTATATTTAATGATGAAAAAGCCATTATGCAACCTGGTCGTAATTCTTCTATCTTAGTAAGTAAAAACTCAATATCTTGTGGATAGTAATTTCTACCCCGAATAATTATAAGATCTTTTTTCCTCCCCGCAAAATAAAGATCTCCCTTCCATATAAAGGCTGTATCTCCAGTATTCAAAAAAAGATTTTCTTTACCTTGAATTTTTTGACAAAAAGTTTCTTTGGTAGCTTTGGGATTTTCAAAGTAACCCTTAGCAACTGAAGGGCCACTTATTGTTAACTCTCCCACATGGCCTTCCGGAAGTGGTTTTTTCCCCGCACC
>CACGSI010000052.1 GCA_902575715.1 uncultured SAR324 cluster bacterium | reverse complement strand
AGTTCAAAAATGATATTAGTTAAAAATGTAGTAAAACATTTTGGTGGCCTAGTCGCAGTTGATGGGATTGATATGAATATTAGAAGTGGAAGTATAACTGGTTTAATAGGTCCAAACGGAGCAGGTAAAACTACTCTTTTTAATTTGATAGCAGGTAATATTTCTCCAGATGAAGGTCAAATTTTCCTAGATGGGGAGGATGTTACAGGCTTGAGACCTCATGAGCTTTTTTCAAAAGGTTTACTTCGTACTTTTCAAATTTCGCATGAATTCCACACACTTAGTGTACTTGATAACTTGATGATGGTTCCACCAATGCAAATTGGGGAATCTTTACTGGGGGCATGGTTTAATAGAAAAGAAGTAACTCGTCAAGAAGATGAAATTAGAAAAAAAGCAAAAGATGTTATTTCGTTTCTAAATTTGGGTAAGATGACATATGAGCTTGCTGGTAATCTTTCTGGTGGACAGAAAAAACTCCTAGAACTAGGCCGAACAATGATGGTAGAACCTAAAGTAGTAATTTTGGATGAGGTTGGTGCAGGGGTCAATAGGTCCCTTCTGAAGGAAATAGGCGATGCAATATTGAGTATGAATCGAGATCGTGGATACACTTTTTGTATGATTGAACACGATATGGATTTTATTAGTAGGCTATGTTCTCCTGTGGTTGTAATGGCTGAGGGCAAAATTCTGGCTGAGGGTAGTGCAGAGTCAATCAAAAACAATGAAGATGTTTTAGAGGCTTATTTAGGCAAAGGATCAAGAAAATAATATTGATAAAAGGATGAGTTATTTAATTGGAGAAAATTTAACTGGGGGATATGGTGGGACTGATGTAATAAGAAATTGTTGCATCTTTGTTGAAAAAGGAGAAATAGCTGTTGTGGTTGGACCTAATGGCGCAGGTAAATCTACTGCTATGAAAGCTTTGTTGGGCATGCTTAAACTCCGTAACGGTATTGTAAAACTTGATGGTAATGATATTACAAATATTTCTACACAAAAAAGAGTTGCTCAAGGAATGGCTTTTGTTCCGCAGAATCAAAATATTTTTGCAAATATGACAGTTGAGGAAAATTTAGAAATGGGAGCATTTTTACGTAGAGATGATATAAATGAAACTATGGAACAGGTTTTTGAACTTTTTCCAGTACTAAAATTGAAAAGGAAACAATTGTCAGGAGAGTTATCAGGTGGGCAAAGGCAACAAGTGGCTGTTGGTCGTGCGTTAATGACAAAACCTTTAGTACTAATGCTAGATGAACCTACTGCAGGAGTTTCGCCCAAAGTTATGGATGAGTTGTTTGAAAGAATTTTAGAGGTTAAAAAAACTGGTATAGCAATTTTGATGGTTGAACAAAATGCCCGCCAAGCACTTAACATTGCTGATCGTGGGTTTGTCTTGGTAACGGGAGAAAACCGATTTACTGATACCGGAGAAGCACTTTTATCTAATCAAGAAGTCCGGAAATCGTTTCTAGGAGGTTAAAATTTGAATTATTTTACAGACATTTTGAATTCTCTGGTATTGTTATCAAATTATGTTTTGATACCGTCATTATCATATGGTTCCCAATTGGCATTGGGAGCAGTCGGTGTAACTCTTGTTTTCGGAATTTTGCGTTTTGCAAATTTTGCCCATGGAGAAATTATGTCCTTTGGTAGTATGGTTACTGTATTAATTACTTGGTGGCTTCAATCTTTTGGAATTACAATGGGATTCTTTCCCACTGCATTGCTCGCACTTCCTTTTTCAATAGTTATAACTATAGCTCTAGTTCTGACTATAGATAAAACTGTATTTAGTTTTTATCGAAGAAATAAGAGTCGAGCTGTTACTTACATAGTTACTTCTGTTGGTGTTATGTTTATGCTGAATGGATTAGTTCGTATTATAATTGGAACAGATGAAAGAATTTTTAGGGATGGACAAAAATTTTTAATTAAGGCCGGTAATTTCAAAAAAATTACTGGTTTAAGTGAGGGGTTAGCTCTTAGACAGACCCAAGTTTTGACTATTATAATTGCGATCATTTCAGTAGTTATTTTATTTTGGTTTTTAAAACGTACTAGAACTGGAAAAGCAATGAGAGCGTTTTCTGACAATGAAGATTTAGCTCTTCTATCAGGAATAAGTCCTGAAAAAGTTGTAATGGTAACTTGGATTATAACAGCAATTTTGGCTACTTTGGCGGGAGTCCTATATGGATTGGATAAAAGTTTTAAGCCATTGGTATACTTTAATCTTATTTTGCCTATTTTTGCTGCAGCTATTGTAGGGGGAATTGGCGAACCATTGGGTGCCATACTTGGAGGCTATATTGTTGCTTTTTCAGAAATTATGGCAACATATGCCTTCAAAAAATTTTTGATTTATCTTGTGCCAAGTGAAATTGTGCCTGATGGATTAGTTCAATTTTTAACTACTGAATACAAATTTGCTGTTTCTTTTCTAATTTTGGTTCTTGTCTTATTGGTTCGTCCTACTGGGATTTTGAAAGGGAAGGTTTTATGAAAAATACAACCCGTGCATATATAAGTTTTTCTATAATGGCTTTTATGCTGATGATTGTAGGTCTCTCTCAGTCATGGAATGTTGCATTGGCTATATTAAACTTATGTTTGATTTCTTCAGTAATGTCTATGGGACTTAATATTCAATGGGGCTATGCTGGACTTTTTAATGCAGGAGTTATGGCGTCAACTGCAATTGGTGGATTGACTGCAGTACTAATTTCCCATGTGCCAGTTTATAAAGCTTTTTCAGTTGGAGGTAAGTCATTGTTTGCTATGGTTGTTTTTCTAATATTAACTTCAACTGTAGTATTTTTTATATTAAAACTCTATAAAAGAAGTCGTAAACGTTCTCTTTGTATTACAGCAGTAATTATAATAGGTTATTTTTTTATGCGCTTTTATTATGATCAAGCAACATTTGCAATCGAAAAAGTTGATCCAGCAAAAACCGGATTTATTGGAGGTTTAGGATTGCCAATTATATTTTCTTGGGCAGTTGGAGGTATTGCTGCAGCAGGTTTAGCTTGGATAATAGGTCGTATTTCGCTTGGACTTCGTTCAGATTATTTTGCCATTGCAACGTTAGGAATATCTGAAATCATGATTTCAATTCTAAAGAATGAGGATTGGCTTTCTCGTGGAGTAAAAAATGTTACAGGTCTGTCAAGACCGGTACCCTATGAAGTAGATCTTTTGCAATCTGAGTGGTTTATAAATATGGTTACTTGGATTTATGGAGGAACTGAAGGAGGTATCGTTAATACGGATGTTTTAAGAGAAAAAATGCAACTGAGTGCAGGTGTTGTTGTTAAACTATGCTACTCAGGACTTTTTTTGATAGTACTTCTAACTATTTTAATTTTTGCAGTACTGGCATTAAATTCTCCTTGGGGAAGGATGATGCGAGCCATTCGTGACAATGAAACCGCAGCATCTGCTATGGGAAAAGACGTAACAAGTCGTCATAGACAAGTTTTTATTATTGGTTCTGCTGTTATTGGAATTGCTGGAGCTATGCTAACTACTCTCGATGGTCAATTTACCCCTGGTAGTTACATACCTCTTCGATTTACTTTTTTAATATGGATTATGGTTATATTGGGTGGCAGTGGTAATAATTTAGGAGCAATCATTGGAGCATTTATAACTTGGTTTGTATGGATTGAAGCTGAGCCTGTATCACTTTGGTTGGTCGATAGTTTAGATATATTTTTTACTTCTAATAGCTCCATAATCCTCCATCTAAAGGAGGTTGCTCCTCACATGAGAATGATACTTATGGGGTTAATATTGTTATTGGTCCTTCGATTTATGCCTAAAGGTATATTACCCGAAAAATCTTCTAGTCAATTTTAATTTGTTTTAAAATAATTAAAAAATCAATTAGTAAAAATCAATTTTAATTATGAAAATAAGGAGTAAATGTTAGATATTAAAAAAATTCGTCAGCAGTTTCCTGCATTAGGTTTAAAAGATGATGGTAAAAAAAGAATTTATTTGGATAATCCCGGGGGGACTCAAGTTCCTAAGCAAGTTTTAGATCGTATTGAAAGGTATTTGATCCACACAAATGCTAATCATGGAGGACCATTTCGTACATCTATAGAATCAGATGAAGTTTTAGACAAGGCTCATAGTGGCATAGCAAATTTGCTCAACGCTAATTCTTCTGATGAAATAATTTTTGGTGCAAATATGACTTCTTTGACTTTTTCTGTTTCTCGTTCAATAGGTCGTGTCCTAAGTCCTGGAGACTCTATATTGTTGACAAGAATGGACCATGATGGAAATATTGGGCCTTGGTTACATTTAGCAGAAGATCTTGGATTGAATGTGAAGTGGTTAGATTTTGATCTAAATACTTTTGAATACGATATTAATGAAGCTGAAAAACTTGTTGATGATTGTGAATTAAAACTAGCTGCAATAAACTATGCAAGCAACTGTCTTGGGACTATAAATAACGTCAAAAAACTTACAGAATTGTTTCAAAAATCAGGAGCAATTGTTTTTGTAGATGCTGTACAGTATGTTCCACATGGGGCAACAAATGTACAGGAACTAGGTTGTGATTTTTTAGTTTGTTCACCTTATAAATTTTTTGGTCCACATCAAGGAGTATTATGGGGTAAATCTGAAATACTAGAAAAACTTGAAGCATATAAGGTGCGACCAGCAGATGATTTTGCTCCAGGTAAATTTGAAACAGGGACTCAGTTGCATGAAGGGCAGGCAGGAACTTTGGGTGTAATAGAATATCTACAATGGATAGGAACTACCATGGCATCAGAATACCATTCGCTATTCTCAAAATTAAATGATTATTCCAAAAATTTACATGCAGCAATGTATGCAATTCAAGAATATGAAAAAATATTAAGTGAAAAACTTATTTCAGGGTTGAAAGATTTAAAAGGAGTAAAAATAAGAGGTATTAGTAATAAGAACGATTTTTCAAGAAGGGTTCCTACAGTATCATTTACAGTAGATAATAAAAATCCTGAAGAAATAGCAACTAAATTAGCGAATGAAAATATTTTTGTTTGGCATGGACATAACTATGCTTTGGAAGCAATTAGATTAATGGGAATTGAAGAAAGTGGTGGTGTTATAAGAATTGGGCCTGTGCACTATAATACTATCGAAGAAATAGATAAAACCTTAGAAGTATTAGAAACATGTTGGTAATACGATTTTATGCTTCTGGTAAATGATTTTGAATGTATTCTTTGATTTTAGTGAATTTTTAAATCTCGTGAATGTACTATCTCATCCTTCTCTTCGTCCATATTTCTAATTTTATGAATTAAATCAGCTGTAAGTATTAAATCAATATTATCTTTTAGTGTTTCTCTATCTTTTAAATAATTTCTTAGTACAACTGAATTCCAACGTAAAATTTTAGTTTTTTCTTCTCCAGTTGTGACATCAGCAGAAGTTTTTTGGCCGGTTATAAAGGATTGTTCACCTATAAATCCACCTGTAGGGATCATCTTTTTTTCACCATGTTTAAGAATTACCTCGGCTTCACCTTCTACTACAAGCATTAAGCTATCTAAATCCGTATCTCTATTAACAAGAGTAACATTTGGTTTTAAATCTTCCCAAGAACCCATATCAACTATTTTTTTGTATACTCTTGGTTCAATGGACTTGAATATTAAATCATAAATTTTTTGTTCTAAGCCATTTAGTACTATTGGTCTCCGCTCAAGATAAATCAAAAATAGCATAACGGCGTTAATAGTAGTATAAATCGCTACCCATATAATTGATACCCAAAGAGTGTCAAAGTTATGGAGATAGAATGGCAAAACAAAAATGTTACCGCATATTGTTAGTGATCTTAACCAGACTATGTCTTTTGACATAAATGATGCTAGCC
>CACGSI010000051.1 GCA_902575715.1 uncultured SAR324 cluster bacterium | reverse complement strand
AACTTGGACGATGCCCTTGACCGTGAACTAAAAAAACTGGTGTCCTTACGTTAGATACTTGGTATATTGGTGAACAGCGTTTGTAAACATGACGGTTATTATTAATATCTCCAAATTTATATTTTAATAGCTGTCTATGTCTTAACTCTTGTACATCATTAAAGTCCAACCAATCTGAATATCCTGCGTGTGGTATGGCAGTATGAAAAACATCAGGAGCAAAACAAACAGCTGACATGCTAATGCAGCCACCATAACTTGTTCCGTGAATAGAAATCTTGCTTTTGTTAACATAACCTAGAGATTTGAGAATATCAACACCAGCAACAATATCTCGTAGATCACCATGTCCCCAGTCCTGATAATTAGAATCTTCAAATTTCTTTCCATAACCTGAACTACCTCTGATATTTGGTAGCAGAACCACAAAACCATTATGAACAAAATATTGCACATCTGAGCGAAAAATATCCATAAATTGGCTAGTAGGTCCTCCATGAGCAATTACTATCGCAGGAAATTTTTTAGAAGTTCTAACATTTGGTGGTATATAGAGGTATGCAGAAATTTTCATATTATCAAAACTACTGTATGAAATTTTTTTCGGAGAAACTAACTTATTTTTTAATTTAGATAAATTATTTAAAGAGGTAAGTTGAATTTTTTTTGCATTATTTACATCAACTAGAAATAGTTCTGAAGGAGAAGATGGTGCACCAAAATAATACGCAATTTTATCACCATTAGGTGACCAAGAAGGAGAAGAAACTATCCCTATTTCAGGAATAACCAACTCCTTTTTTTTTCTTTGTTCATTAAAATTAATTGCTGTTAAACGCGTAGTCCCGTTAGTGTTTGAGACGAAAGAAATACTAGAACCATCAGGAGAAAGTTGCGCTTCAGTCTGGTCAGATTCTTCAGGACATAAAATGTTCAGATCTTCTCCATTTAAAGATTTTCTCCAGTAGTTAATCCAGCCACTTCGATTAGATGGAAATATAATACTATTTGTACTTTTGGAAATAATAGGAAATCCAAAAGACCTTCCATAATGATAGTCGAAAAAATTTTCATCAGTTACCAAAGGTTTAATATCACTTCCGTCAAAATTCATAACCATAATCGTGTGTTTAGTCCATGTCTCGTCCAATTTCACAAAATATATTTTTTCACAATCATCTGAAATAATTGGAAAAACCTCATAATTCTCACCAGAAGTCAAACGAATAACTTTTTGATCTATTATTCCTACTCTAAAGATATCATAAGATCCAAAAAGATTAGTGGAGAAAACGATATTTTCATTATCTTTAGACCAATTATAAGAATTAATATTTGAATTGGTTTTGGTTAACTGCATTGCTTTCTTTCCGGAAGAAGTTGGTTGCAGCCAAATTTCATTCCTATTTGAACTTTTCCTGTCAACAAATTTTTTTTCATTATTTAGGTATGAAAGCCATTGACCATCAGGCGAGGAAGTCATCATAGATGAACTAAGAAAAGCTAACCCACTTTTGTAATCAGAAATTTTTTTTATTTTTCCATCATTTAAGTTAATACTTGAAATAGTTTTTTTATTTTTTGTGCTATGCTGGAAGTATATAAATTCTCCATTGGGATCCCATATTGGTGCCACTCCATCTCCAACAGGTTGAAGAGATAATAGTTGATTCAGATAAGGGCTTCTTATATCATTTTTTTTACTTAAATTTTTCATTTAAATTTTAATTAGTTTTTTAATGAATGATTTTTTTGTAATACCATTTTCTCAAATAATTTAGTTTTGTTCTACAACAAAAAATTCTTTTTAAGAATCGTTCTGCATATTTTGAAATATAGTATTCATACTTATAATTTTTTATAGACACTTAATTCAGTATTTTATATTTGATATATCAGTTAAATTTAATTATTATTGGTTTAAAATTAGTTTTTAAAAATAATAAAAATATACGAAATGGTAAATTTTAAGATTTTGTTTTATTTACTTGCTATCTGTTTTGGGATTATATTTGTATCTTGTTCAAAAAAAGATAATGATGACTCAGAAAATAAGAATTTATCGCTACTTCCAGCTCCTAATAATTTATCTGCATCGGGAGCAAATAATACTATAACTTTAACATGGAATTCTGTTAGCGGTGCTTCTAGTTATAACTTATTCTGGGATAACGTATCAAGTATAAACAATACTGATACAACAATAACATCTATCACTAATGATAACTATACTCACATCAATTTGGATAACGGATCAACTTATTATTATAAAGTTGCTGCAGTAAATGACAATGGAACTGGATCTCTATCTAGCGAGGCAAGTGCCGTCCTTTCTTCAAATATAATGGGTTCAGAAACTAACAATGGACATACTTATGCTTTAACTAGTACAACCATGAATTGGCAAGCTGCTGCAGATGCAGCTGAAGCGGTTGGGGGATATTTGGCTATTTTAAACACATTAGAAGAAAATGAATGGTTATACGAAAAATTCGGAACATATGGAGGAACTAATCGTGATCTATGGATAGGGGCACTGGATAACGTTACCGAGGGATCTTGGTATTGGTATACTGGTACTACATCAGGTGATGGCGGTGTTACGGACAATATTTCTTCAGGAGCCAAATGGCCAGACGGGTCATCAAAATGGGCGAGCGGTGAGCCTAATAATGCAGGAAATGAGGATTGTGCAACAATTAGGGGTTCTATTGGAACTGATAGGTGGAATGATTATAGATGTACCAATACTTACTATGGAATAATAGAAATTGACTAATAAAATTTTAAAAATTTGTATTTTATCTAAACTATTAAAAAATTTTTTGTGTAAATCTTAAATAAAAGTTTAAATTCAAAAGCTTGGCATTTCTTTAAATTAAGTTTATAAAATAAGAATTTCTGTTTAATTTAAAATTTATTTAATTAATTTAATTAAAATATATTTGCAATGGCAGTTGGATGGGCTAAAGATGGAGCTGTTCAGGAACAAATAGATGCTACTATAGAAGATGCAGTTCAATTAGCTAGAAGTCGCATTCCGGATGGAGATGGTGTTTCTAAATGCGAAGAATGTAATTCTGATATCCCGATCAATCGAAGAAAAGCCATCCCTGGTGTTCGTTACTGTATTGAATGTCAGGTTTTAATTGAAAAACAGCACACCACAAGAAGTTATTACAACAGAAGTGGTTCTAAAGATAGTCAATTAAAGTGATTTTTGGTAACTGGAAGCGATGGCTAATAAACGTGATTGTAGTAATTGCAATTTATTTAGCTGTTTCAGCTTGGCATAGCAGAGGCTTAATCGCTAACAAAAAAAATGCACCAAAATTTCAGCTTTCTAATATTTATGGATCAATTGTAAATCTAAATGACTTCCATGGGGAGAGAGTTTTACTTTATTTTTTTGCTCCTTGGTGCAAAATTTGTGACCTAAACGTTACTAACTTAAATTGGTTAAAAAAACTCCGAGGAAATGCAATAAATATTTTAGCTATTGCAATTTCATATAACGATTTAAAAAGCATTAATTCTTTCGTAAAAAGAAATGATTTAGATGTGCCGGTTTTAATAGGTTCAAATAAGATTACTAATTCTTATCAAATAACAGCATTTCCCACTATATATACAATAAATGAAGCAAGCGAAATAACTAGTGCTACAGTAGGTTATACTTCCTTACTTGGCCTTTGGTTGAGGACATTTTACAATTGATAAAGTATTTTTGTTATTTTAGGTAAAAAATTTAAATTCCCTCCTCAAAAAATTAAATTTATGAATTATTTTTATTTTTTATAAATCCCTATACCAAAAGACTCCATAACATCAACAATTTCTTCAATTATATTGGGGTCATCTATAGTAGGTGAAATTGAAAAATCTTCTTTTGAGGCTATTTTTCTTATGTTTTTTCTTAAAATTTTACCAGATCTAGTCTTAGGAAGTCTTTTTACTATAACGGACTGCCTAAAACAAGCAACAGCACCGATTTTATTACGAATTAATCCTATAATTTCTTTTTCTAATTCATCTTGATCTACGGGGAATCCATTTTTGATGACGGTAAAACCGACTGGTACTTGTCCACGGAGTTCATCATCTATTCCTACAACTGCACATTCTGCTACTGCCGGATGTGATGCAATAATTTCCTCCATCTGCCCCGTAGAAAAACGATGTCCCGCAACATTAATCACATCGTCAACTCGCCCCATCACAAATAAATATCCATCTTTATCAATTAATCCCCCATCACCAGTTAAGTAGTAACCTGGATATTTTTTTAAATAAGATTCTACAAAGCGATTATGGTCATTCCACAGGTTAGGAAGGCAACTAGGAGGAAGTGGTAACTTAATAACAATATTTCCGGTCTCACCGGGATTACACAAATTTCCATTTTCATCTAAAATATGAATATCAAATCCAGGAACTGGAAAAGTTGGAGAACCAACTTTTACTGGTTGCGGGTCAAGTCCCATCATATTTGAACACATAGGCCATCCCGTTTCTGTTTGCCACCAATTGTCGATTACTGGAATTTTCAAAATATTTTCAAGCCATTGATATGTTGGAGGATCCAAACGTTCGCCTGCTAAAAATAATGATTTTAAACTCGTAATGCTATAATTATTCTTAAGCTTTCCTTCAGGATCTTCCTTCTTTACTGCTCGAAATGCTGTTGGCGCAGTAAAAAATGTATTTACTCGATGTTCAGAAATAACTCTCCAAAATGCACCAGCATCAGGAGTTTTTACTGGTTTACCTTCATATAGTATAGTAGTACATCCTTGAAATAATGGCCCATAAACAATATATGAATGACCAACTACCCATCCTACATCAGATGCTGCCCAAAAAATGTCACCTGGATCAGTATTAAAAATGGCGCTCATACTATATTTCAGTGCAACCGCATGTCCTCCATTATCTCTAACTACACCTTTAGGAACACCTGTCGTTCCAGAGGTATAAAGGATATAAAGTGGATCAGTTGCATCAACTAAGACAGGTTCAACCATAGGTGCTACATCAACAAGTTCCTCCCAATCAAAATCTTGACCAATTTTAATTTCCGCCTTAACCTGTGGACGTTGTAGTAAAATTACGCATTCAGGAGGATATTTTGAAATTAAAATTGCTTCATCAACAAGTGGTTTATATTCAATTATATTGGTAAACTCAATACCACATGAGGCAGTAATCAAGGCTTTAGGTTTTGCATCATCAATTCTAATTGCTAGTTCTTTAGAGGCAAATCCACCAAAAACAACTGAATGGATCGCACCAAGGCGAGCACATGCGAGCATACCTATAACAGCTTCTGGAATCATGGGCATGTAAATTATAACTCGATCACCTTTTTCAATTCCTTTCAAACGAAGTACTCCCGCAAACTTTTTAACTTTTTCAAGAAGCTGATTATTGTCTCTGAAACTGGAGAATCATAAATAAGCGCAATTTGATCTGCTCTTCCATTTTTTACATGATAATCAAGAACTAAATAACTTGTATTTAATTTACCGCCTTTGAACCATCGAAAAAATCCATTTGCATCCTTGGAGAGTATAGTCTCAGGGAACTTATACCATTCTAACATTTCAGCTTGTTTGACCCAAAACTTTTCTGGATTCAAAATTGATTCTTGAAAATCTTCTTTATAACCCATTTTACCTCATATTTTTTTCTAAAAAGATGACCCTGGATTCTTTAAAAATTCTATTTCCTTTTTGGATGATTCTCGTCCAAGAATACGATTCCTATGCGGGAATCTACCAAAACGTTTAATAATATCTCTATGCCTTAAAGCATATTCATACGTTCTTTGATCATTCAGGTTTTTGAAAAGGGGTAAGGATAAATCCTGAATAGAAATATCCTCACTATGCATCATTGGTAATAGCATGAATTTACTCTTTTGAAAATTATCATTAATAAGATAACCTTTTGATAGACATTGAAAACTTAATTTAAGAGCTTTTTCATCTCCTGAAAAAGCTCTAGGCGAATCTCTAAATATATTTCTGGTAAACTGGTCAAGTAACAAAATTAAAGCTAAACAGCCACTTTT
>CACGSI010000050.1 GCA_902575715.1 uncultured SAR324 cluster bacterium | reverse complement strand
ACAAAATTATTATATTTAATAAAGTGGATAGTCTCAAAAAATCAAATGGTGAGCAAACCAATTAACATAAATTCAAAGTTCAAATTATTTTCTGATCATTGGTCTCCTAGAGTTGTAGCAGAGATAAATAATTATCAAATTAAATTAGTTAAAATCAAAGGGGATTTTATTTGGCATCAACATAAGGAAAGCGATGAGGGTTTTTTAGTCATTGAAGGTTCAATGGGGATTCAATTTGAAGAAGGTACAGTTCTATTGAATGAGGGTGAAATTTTTGTTGTTAAAAAATCTAAGAAACATAAACCGTTTGCGATTGAAGAATGCAAGGTTATGATTATTGAACCTAAAGGTGTTATAAACACCGGAGAAAAAGATTGCGAGTTTACTTTCAAGAATAATTTGTGGGTCTAAAAAATCAGTTTGATTTTTTCGATAAATAAATAAATTTATTTTTTTTAAATTGATGTGATCTCTATGGAAATTCTAAAAAATTGGAATCAAAATTTTAACGATGCAAATCTTTCTGGGATTTTAAATCTTTATGATAAAGACAGTATTCTGATTCCAACATTCTCGGATCAAATTTTATCTGATCACAAAAAGATAAAAGACTATTTTTATAATGTCCTTATAAATCAAAAAGTTTCAGTTGAAATAATTTTTGATTCGGTTTTCGAGAAAGAATTTAGCAAAAGTTTATATTCTCTTTGTGGAGATTATATTTTCATCTTTGGTAAGATGGAAAAAATTTCTGCAAGATTTTCATTTCTCGTTAATCCATCAAGTGAAAACCCTATAAAACTTCACCATTCTTCAAGAACACCAAAAAATTAATTATTTTCTATATTACCATTAACAATTTTGCCTAGAAATCCTCCTTCTTTATTATAAATTGATACATTCCAAAACTTCCCATTTTTATATTCTCCAATATATTTGTTGCCAATTCTTGATGTGATAGTTCCCTCTCCGTGTTTTTTCCCTTTAATGAATTCACCTTCATATTTTCCTCCATTAGGATTTGTAAAAGTACCAAATCCATGTTTTTTACCTTTAATGAATTCACCTATGTATTTTCTCCCGTCAGAAAAAAAATATTTTCCTTGGCCATGTTTTTTACCAAATTTAAATTTTCCAATATATTTGTCTCCGTACCATTTACCTTTACCAAAAATATATTCACCATATCCATGATATGTCCCATTTTCCCATTCTCCGACATATTTTTGACCATCTGGAGATAAGAGGTCCCCATTTCCATTAAATTCTCCGTATTTCCACTCTCCTATATATTTACTTCCATCTTTAAATGTTTGAGTGCCAAGTCCATGTTTTTTCCCTTTTATGAACTCTCCAACATATTTTTCTCCACTAGATTGGATCTCTGTTCCGTATCCATTTTTTATTCCATTTTTCCATTCACCATTATACTTTTCACCTAGTGACGAGTAAAAAATTCCTTGTCCAGATTTTATACCATTTTTCCATTCTCCTATATATTTGCTACCATCCGGATAAGTGAAGATGCCATGACCGTTTTTTATTCCATTTTTCCATTCACCAACAAAATATTCTCCATTATTTGAACTCCACTTACCATGTCCATGTTTTTTCCCATTTTCAAATATTCCCTCATATTTTCTTCCATCTATCCAAATAAAAATTCCAAGTCCGTTATATTTACCGTCCTTAATCTCTCCTTTAAATATATTCCCACTAGAAAAAATAATTTTTTCAAAATTGAGGAAGACACTATTTCTCAAAACCAGAATAGAATTTGACGTATTATCACTTTTTAAAAAATTATATTTTTTTGGTTTTCCAAAAATATTGTTAGAAAAAACTTGTATAAAAATAAAAAATAAGATGTATTTCAAAATAAATTTTATCAGTTTGTTTACGTGATTCGAAACATATTATTCTTTTCCCAGTAATTTTTTTTTAAAGACATTTCATAATTCCATTGGCGGGATATTCAAAAAATTTTTAGGCGGAAGATTTAAATTTGATAGGATAAGAAAAGTAGTAAATTAGAAAAATTCAATTCTAGTACCTTTAGTTAAAGAACGAGAAAATTAAATTTCTAAACTATTAGTATATACATAGAAATTAGAAAAAAAATCAAAAATTGAAGAAGTAACAAAAATTCTAATAGAGGCAAAAAATTACTTTAATAGTTTTTTTTAGGAATCTATGCAAATAAAAAATTTAAAATTGATCTAATCTTCTTCTTTGTCAGCTTCTTTTTCTTTTTCAGGTCCTTGTATTACAGAATTAATAACGGTTTGATTTACGAGAGTTTTATTTTTAATAACCGAATTTGAAATTTTACAGTTTTCAATAGTAGAATTTTCAATAGTTGAATTGTTGGTAATTTTTGAAAGACCAGAAATCTTAGACTTAATAATTTTTGATCCTTCTACGGCTGAGTCTTCAATAGTAGAATTTTCAATGGTCGATTTAGTTGCTGCTGAATTAACAAAAACAGAATTTAATGTTTTTGACTCTGAAATCTTTGAATATTTTGCTGCACACGAACCGAGGGCAAGACAAACAATTACAACATATATAAAAAAATGGACTTTTTTCATCATTTGCTCCATAACTAATAATAAAAGCCAAACTTGAGAATATAGTTTTTATTCTCTTTTGGGTATGAAATTCACAATTATATTTGATATTTCCAGTCCTCAGTCTATAAGGATGCACAGATTCTGAAGATATAACATCATTTAGAGTCTGTCAAGGAAAAAAATTATTATTGATAAAGGAAAACTAAGGTAACTATCTGCATTGGTAATCGAAAATAATACAAGAGATTTGTGAGATATATCAATTATCAATCATTACGGAGTTTTTTTATTCAAACATCAGTTTTCATTTTAGGTCTCAAAATTTTAAAATTTTCGCAGACAAATGTGTTCTGGTCTTAAATTAAAACATTTTGATTTTAAAATAAATTTTAACACTCATATGTTAATAAATTTTGACATAAATTTCAAAATAAGAGAAGATTGTATCTTTGATAAAGTAATTTCCAAAAATTTTTTTCGTCTTTCTTAAAAAGTTTTGATATTTCTTAATCCAATTGATGAGTAACAATTCTGCAAAAGTGATTAACCTTGCGGATCGTCGGGCAAAGAAAGAGGAGGAAGAACGCAATGCCCCGATACATGCTGTAATTACTTGGCTTTACTGTCCCAAATGCAAATCATTAGAGTATTCAGAAGTAGAAATGCCTAATGGTAGAATCCATAAACATTGTGGAACCATGGTAGAAGAAGAGCAAGTCGAGATAGAAGTTCGCGCAGAATATACGATTTCACTCCGAAATTCCAAACGTTTGGATCAACTTTTTGAGGGGACTCAAATTCCTGGATTTTTAAAACCTGTAGCAAAAAAAGGTATTGGTATGCTAGAAAGACTTCAAACTGCTGAGAAGGAGTATAGAGCTCGTTTAGAAAATATTGTCGATGGTCCTATAATTCCTTATCCTGAAGAATGGGATGCATTTTCTCTTGAAATGTCTCTTAAAACTCTGGATCCCCTTGGTTTAATCTTAACTGAAGCACGACAACCAAATCTTCATTTTCCTGAAGTAGAATCTTGATTCATTATGAAATTTCCTTTTGCCTTAGAGCGATTGGTTTATGAGTTTTCTCGTTTACCTGGTGTTGGTCAAAAGACAGCTCAAAGACTAGCATTTAGCATTCTTAGAAACTCTTATGATGAGACTAAAAATTTAGCAAATGCCTTAATGAATGTTAAAGATCAAATCAAATATTGTTCTGTTTGTTCAGGATTTACGGATATTGATCCTTGTAGCATATGTCAAAACCCAACTCGGGAGGCAAATCAAATTTGCGTAGTAGAGTATCCTAACAATATTTTTCCAATTGAAAAGAGCGGAGCTTACAAAGGTGTTTATCATGTTTTAATGGGGTCTATTTCTCCATTAGATGGTGTTGGACCTGAGCAACTTAACATAAAAAAATTAAGAGACCGAGTCAATGATAATGAAATAAGAGAATTGATAATTGCAACAAACCCAACTGTAAAAGGTGAAGCAACGGCCCTTTTTCTACAACAAGAATTTGCAAACTATATTGCCTCTATAACTCGACTTGCTTGTGGTATCCCAGCTGGTGGGGACTTAGAGTATGTAGATGATGTAACTATGACTGAAGCTTTTTTTGGAAGAAATAAATATTCCTGATAAATCAAATGCTTGACGAACTTAAAGAAAGAGGTTTTTATAAACAAAGTACTCATCCTGAAGAGTTAAAAAAACTGCTTAAGGAAAGAAAGATTTGTTGTTATGTAGGTTTTGATCCAACATTTGATTCTATGCATGTAGGTCACCTAATACCATTGATGGGGCTTGCGCATATGCAACGTAAAGGGCATAGAATTATTGCTTTGATGGGAGGTGGGACTGCAATGATTGGAGATCCAAGTGGAAAAACTGAGACACGCAAAATGTTGACTGAAGAGAAACTGGATTCCAACATAGCTGGTATTTTACCTCAACTGGAACGTTTTATAGATCTTAATCAAGAAGGTCTTATAGTAAATAATTCTGAATGGTTAAGAGATTTAAATTATATTGATTTTTTGAGAAATATTGGTCGTAATTTTTCTGTGAACAGGATGTTATCTTTTGAAACATATAAAATTAGACTTGAATCAGGTTTAAGTTTTTTAGAGTTTAATTATCAGCTTTTGCAGGCATATGATTTTTTGGAATTATATAGACGTTACGGTTGTTTACTTCAAATGGGTGGCGATGACCAGTGGGCAAATATTATATCTGGTACAGATTTGATCAGAAGGTTAGAACATAAAGAAGTATATGGTTGGACGTATCCTCTTTTGACAACAACTTCTGGCAAGAAAATGGGAAAAACTGAAAAGGGAGCAGTCTGGCTTGATTCTAATCGGACTTCTCCTTATGAATATTACCAGTATTGGGTAAATACTGAAGATAAAGATGTTGAAAAATTTCTTGCCTTATTCACTTTTCTGCCCATGCAGGAGATTCGTCAACTAGGACAGCTTAAAGGCTCAGACATCCGTGAAGCAAAACAACAACTAGCTTTTGAAACAACCTCAATAATCCACGGAAAGGAAGAAGCTATAAGTGCTCAAGAGGCCTCCAAGTCTCTTTTCTCTGGATCATTAAAAAGTGATAAATCTAATGTCCCCACCACGATTATTGAAGCAGATATTTTTTTTGCTGGGCTTAATATTTTCGATGTATTTATGCAGACGGAACTTTGTAAGTCTAAAGGAGAAGCCAGACGATTACAAGCACAAGGGGGAGTATATATAAATGAAGTAAGGATTGAAAATCCTAATTATTCTCTTGGAAAAAATGATTTGCAGGAGGGTGAAATTCTATTGAGAGCAGGAAAAAAGAGATATCATCGACTTATTATTGGGAATTAATAATAAAAATTAGAAAGTTTTGTGCAGCCAAATCTTGAGTAATTAAAAAAAGTTTACTTTATGGCTCTCTCAATTTATAAAATTTTGCAATCTTTTTTAAGACTTTAAGAGTGGTCGCAATTTGTATAATTAAAAAAAATAATCTTTTATTATTACCTTTTTTTTACTTTATTATTAAAATTTAATCGATTATGTTTATTACTTCCAATAATATGTTTTTAGTAGTTATTTATATAATTCATGATTTTGTCGAAATTTAGAAAGGTGTTAAATTGTCTTACTTTGTAGTTCTTTTAAGAGCTAAGTATAAGTCATGGACTATCGGTTTAATGTTTTTTTCTGATCCAGAAGCTATACGAATTAGATGGCGTGGCAGATTAATTTCGTTAAGTTCATCGTCGCTATCATGATAGTGAGTTAGCATTGAATAAGGACACACAAGTGTCTTGTCAGAACCTAAAGAGGGTGCTTTTAGTATATTTTTAAATCCTCCGTCATAAAATTTACTTAAATTGTCTTCAGTATCATTTTTCAAAACAAAACTTACAACACCACCGCTTCCAGAAAGGAATTTTGGAGCAATGGAACTTGAAAATTTGTTAGGGGAATAGGCGTAATAAACTCGGTCTACTG
>CACGSI010000049.1 GCA_902575715.1 uncultured SAR324 cluster bacterium | reverse complement strand
AAATTGGGAATTGCTTTTCAAATTACTGACGATGCTCTAGATTATACCGATGAAGGTAAAATAGGCAAACCAGTTGGTGGGGATTTGAAAGAACGGAAGATAACTTTACCATTAAGTCATTTAATCAAAACAGCAAATAAAACAGATAAAAAACGTTTGAATTCGATACTTTCTCTGGAAAAAATTGAAAAATCTCATGTTGAAGAAGTCAAAAATTTAATGAATAAGTACGATGCTATAAATTACTCCTTGAAGATCTCAAAAAAGTATGTTTTTCAGGCAAAAAAAATAATTTATGATCTCCCACCCACAAGTTTAAAAGAAACATTAAATCAAATTGCAGATTATATTGTTAATCGCAAGCTTTGAAAAAATTACATAGCTTATTTTTCGCCAGATTTTATAGAATAACGATTATAAAGAGAACTCCATCTAGCTGCTCTCCTAGCTGCTTCACTAAGTGAAATTAAAATATCATCCATTTTTAATGGTTTTTCAAAAAAATCGTATGCTCCACCCTGCATACACTTAATAACATGAGGTAATGTACTATGTGAAGTCATAATAAATGTTTGCATCAAATAGTTCATTTCTTTTAATTTTAGTAGCAACTCAACCCCTGACATTTCAGCCATCATAATATCGGTTATAACAACATGAAAGAAACTTCTTTGAAGAGTCTTTAGAGTTTAAAATATGTTCTGAGATTTTGTTAAGAAGAGGTTGGTCAGAATTTACATTTTTTAATATTTGTGATTCTAGTGATTTAATTTTTTGGATAAATACAATTTAAAATATTTTCTAATTTCAGATTTTCTGGTTCTTTTGGTTTAAAAATTTTTATTTTTCTTTGATTCATATAATAAAAATGATTAATCTTTTAGTGGTTTTATAACGAAAAGTAAATCTCCTTGATTAACTGTATTTTGATCTTCAGCAATAACTCTGATAATTTTATATTTATTTTTATTAGAGTATAGCGACTCACCTTCTTGATTTTTATAATCAGCTAAAGATAGTTCTGTGAAAACTTTCATTGACTCCAAGAGGCAAAGAGTGTTATTTAAATCAATAATTTGTCCTTCAGAGACAAATGGTGGGTCTTCCTTAGATGGCGCTCTATAAAAACCTCCCATCTGAGGAGATAAAACTTTCAGTTCATCAGAATCTTCCAGTGCGATAGATTTTTGATTTATCGAGCTTTTTGAAATTGCTGAATCTTTTTTTACTTCATTTAGTAATTTTTCTTTATCAATCCTTTGGAGTAATTCTGGCAGATAATTTGTGTTGAAACGTCCTTTTTTAAATTCTGAATCCGTCAAAATTAAACGATTAAGAGCTAAATTAGTTGAAATGCCATTTATTGTAACATCTTTCAAATATTCTATTAGACGTTCAATAGCATCTTTCCTAGATTTCCCCCAGCAAATTATTTGTGCAATTAGGCTATCGTAGTATGGAGAAACTATAGAATTATTTGCTACACTTTGAATTACTCGAATATTAGCTTTTTTAGGGAAATCAACTTTAGTTAATTTACCTGGTTCAGGTAAAAATCTTAAATTACCATTATCATCTGTTTCTATTTTTTCTGCTATAATTCTTAATTCAATAGCATGACCATTAATTTTTATATCCAAGTCGGATAAGTTTAATCCTTGAGATACATCGAGCTGTAATTTTACTAAATCAGTTTTAGAAACCATTTCTGAAACCGGATGTTCCACCTGAAGTCTTGTATTCATTTCCATGAAGTAAATTTTTTTATCAAGAATATCATATATAAATTCAACAGTACCTACTCCTAGATAATCTATCTCGTTAATTAAATTTTCTGCGAAATTATATATTTCATCTCTAATATTTTTTGGGATCCCTGGTGCGGTTTCTTCTATTAATTTTTGGTAATTTCTTTGTACGGAGCAATCTCTAATACCTAGCAATTTAGAATTGCCATCCAGATCCCTTAAAATTTGAACTTCAAGGTGTCTCATTGATTCAATAAATTTCTCTAAATACAAATCACCATTACCAAAAGCACTTAATGCCTCTTGAGTCATGCGTGAAAATGTCGATTTAAATTTCGTTGGATCTTTTACCACTTCAATTCCCTTCCCTCCTCCTCCATGTGCGGCTTTTATTAATACAGGGAATCCAATTTCATTCGCGACTATTTCTGCATGTTCAGGATTTTTCAATGCACCTTCACTCCCAGGTACTACTGGAATTTTCAAGTTACGTGCAGTGGCAATTGCATTAGATTTATTACCCATTCTATCCATATTTGAAACGCGTGGACCAATAAAATTGAATCCATGCTCTCGGCATATACGAGCATAATGTGGAGATTCAGACAAAAATCCTATTCCAGGGTGAATAGCATCTACTTCCTCTTGTTCCGCAATTCTAATAACACTCATTCCATTTAAGTAGCTATCCTGTGGAGTATTACCTCCAATACAAACTATTCTATCTTTATTTCTAAGCAAACTAGTAGGGTAACTATCCATGTCAGGGTCTGAAGCAACAAGAACCACCTCAATTCCATAATCTTGAATTCCTTGAATCAATCTTGTAGCAGTACAACCTCTTGCATGAACAAGTACTCTCTTAATTTTTCCGATATGTAGATCTGCATGAGTTGAATAAGGTTGTTCTTCTCCACCTACAGATAATTGATATTCTCCAGATAAAACACGCGATATAATCTCTTCAACTGAATGTTTTGCTATAGGAATGTTTGGATCAATTTCTCTAAGTTTTTTATCTACATCTTCATCAAAAGGGTTTTTGACTAAACCATCCATCGTACCCGGATTTATTGAAAGATAATTGGACAATGTAGAATGAGCAGGTAAGTGGCTTTCTACGACTAACTGACCTGCAAAAGGGATTTGTGACCCCGAAAAATAATAGGTTCTTGCAAGTAAATGTGTCACGAAACTTGCTTGAGCACCACCGGTACAATCTCTGTAACCAAAACATATTATAGGAATATCTAAATCCTTAACAAATCGTGTTATTCTTTCATTAATTATAGACATAGAAAATAAAGAACCGCCTCCTTCTTTAGTTTGCATCCCAGCAGAAGAAATAAAAAAAATTACTGGGAATTTTAAACGGGCACAATCATCTAGAAGGCGACATACTTTTTCACAACTAGCCATATCGAAAGCTCCTGCTTGAAATTTAACATTACTAACGACTAGACCTATTTTGTAAATAGTTTTTTGTTTTTTTGAATTAGATTTGTTATTTTTAATATGTTCTTCAGTAACAAAAGTAGCCATACCAGTAATTACTCCACATGGAGTAATATCCCCATCCAGAGCCTGTTCAATAGCATCTCTAAATCCGGGGAATTTAACTGGATTTGAAGTAATTCGATCAGAATAAAGTTCTTTAAAGTCTTTAAAGTAATGATTTATTATCACATCTGCAGTTATAATATTTCTTTTATACTCTCGTAACAAATTTTGAATTAGCAAATCTTTATATGATTGGTCAAGACGATTCCAAAAATCTTTAATTCCAATATTTCTAGGAGTTATTTTCCCATTGAAGCGTCCTTTATTTTGTTGTGCTTTATAAAGTGAAGGAAGAAGCCCAGAAAAATAGTATCTTACAACACCAAAAAGAGGAGGACTCATTCTTGGGAAAACTATTCTTTTCCATTCACTTATGGTTGCTAAAACATCATCACAGTCTTTTCTATCTATGAAGCTGGCAAGCCATTTGAAGAATTTGTTGCGCAAAGACTTACTTAATAGTTGAAGAGAATTTTTTTCAAATTCTTTCATAGCTCCTTCAACAGTTTGTTCAAAAAGTTGTTCAACGGATTTTTGAGAAATTTGATTAGTTCCTTTTAATTCTCCAGCAATTGTTGGAAGCGCTTCGATAACCTGATTATAGAGTAAGTCGAAGAGTAGTATATTTTGAAAATTCTCTTGAAAATTATTATTAATTTCAGTTGTTTTCAATAGGTCCAGTAAGTTTGGGTTTTTTGGTGGTTGATCTTTAAGAGTGAAATTTTTCATTTTTTCGAAGAGATCTATAAAATTTTCTGAAGTATTGTCTTTCCAGTAATTATAAAGGTAAAGAAGTATTTCCATAGTTAGATCATCTACAGACTTTTTATAATTTTCTCGAGGATCACCTATGAAAAATGCGACTAAACGTCCTCTTTCTTTTTCTCTATCTTCACTAGCACTCTTGAATTGTTCAAAACGTTTATTAAGCTTTTCTTGAAAACGAATTTCTAACGGAGTTTTATACCATTGCTGAAGTTTTTCTTGTCTCTCATTTTCTAATCTTTCATATAATTTACCAACTGGAGTTTTGCGAGAACTCAAACGAGAATAACTATCAATTGATCTACTGACTATGCGTTGTCTTAGTTTTAGGCATCTCATAAATCTATAAACGTCTCCAAAAATATTTAAAGTCCCAGTTGGTGAACGGTCTGTGATCCTATTATTTTCTATTAATAACTTTGAAGGTTTTAAAAAATGGCTAATACTATCCCTATAATGATCAAAGAAAAAATCGTTTTCAATTAAAAACCTGCACGAATTATCTTCAGTAGACTTAACAGAACTAATAATAGCATCCTTAATATTGTTTAATTTTTGAGGCTGATCATAAGTGTAATCTATAATCCCATCGAAACATCCATGAGTAAATAATTCATAAGATGATACCCCGATGTGTTTTGCAGATTCTTCCCATGAAAGATTGTATTTCCTTGCAATGTTGCTTAATCCCTTTGGGTGGATAGTATTAAATACACCTTCTCTTACAGAAAGTAGAATATTGGCAGTAGCCAAAGGTATTGCACCTCCGCTATAACCGCATCCAAAAACAATTCCTATTACTGGAAGTTGTAAATTTGCCATTTCAGCTATTAAAAATGAGATGCTGTGAGATTGATTTTCAAGATTCGCATCTGCATCAGCAGCAGCACCGGGAGTATCCATGAAGGTTATAAGAGGTATACTATGTGATGCGAAGAAACGAACTTTTTCTGCTGCTTTTTGATGATGAATTGGATACCACACACCATTTTTTATTTTGTGATTTTGTGCAATGAAGCCTAACCTTCGCGGCTGATTCGAAATTAAAAATTCAATTTCGGCCATATAAAGGGGGCCCTCATTTTCTTCTTTTATTATTTTTCCACCCAATTGCTGGATTACTTCAGGAGCACTTGGCCTTTTTTTAGATTCAGATGGATTTACTACTCTTTGAATATATGAGTCGACATCTATTTTTTTCAATTGTTCAACTACAGATTCAATTTTTTTTACAGAAAGTAACCCTTTGATTTCTGAATCGTCAAAAAATACTGCCTGTTTTTTTCCTCTTATAAGTGAAAGGTCATGGGACATAACTTCAGCAGTATGAAAGGCAGACTGGCGGTTTTTTCGTTTATTATTTTTTGTATTCATATTATTATAAATTTTATACTTTCTTAAAAAAATTAAGGAACTAAAGACGGCGAAAATTCTTTGTCTAGAGATGGTAAAGATATTGGGAATAAAAGCTGTTCTTGAAGAGAATATAATTTTGTAGAAGCTAGAGGATCATTCTTCTGATTGAATTTTCTTAAAATTTCTATTTTGTTATCTTGTTTTTTAGTACGTTGATAAGCGACTATCAATCTATTAAGAAATAATAGATGCATGGTTGGATTCCCTATAAGTCTCTGATTTTGTTCTAAAGTTGTTTCTAGCAATTCAACAACTTGTTCCCAGTCTTGTGTTATTACTAAAGAAGAACTAAGTCCATCTACTAAAAAAAAATTCTCTGGAAACTGAACTATCCCATTTCTGAATATTTTTTGAGCCTCTTTTTCTTTATTCTCATATCTAAGTAAATCTCCAACCAGTCTATGTGCAAAACCTTGACTTTCTTTACGTTTCAGATAAGGTTTACAAATTTCTAAGGCTTTACCAAATTCACCAATTCGACTTAGAGTTAATGCGTGAATGTACACAACTTCCCAGTTCCCTGAAAGAACCTCTAAAAGGCCGTTAGTTACTTCTAAAGCTGAATAATACTTTCTTTGCTGATAAAGTACTCTAGCTAATGAAAAGAGAATTGATGGGGAATCTTTTACTAAAATTGCCTGACGTAATAGTTTTTCAGCT
>CACGSI010000048.1 GCA_902575715.1 uncultured SAR324 cluster bacterium | reverse complement strand
TTGTATAATATTTCAGTCAAAATCATAACAAAAAAATTTTATAAATATTGTTCCATAGGTTATTTCAAAATTTTTAAAAATTTTGTTTTGCTGATTTTTTGAATTTTAATTTACTTTTTTTTTTAAGAAATTTTGGGGAAGTTATTTTATGAAGTCTTTACGAATTTTAATTTTACAAATTGATGTATTACATGATTTAATTCTATTTTTTTTTCAAAATATGTCGCCTATAATAAGTCAGACCGAGACATGTTAGAGGCAGTGCCATAATAAGACCAAGAAATCCAAGAATTTTTCCCCAAACTGAAATGGACAATAACATGATAGCAGGAGACAGGCCCATTGCTTCTCCTTGTAATCGTGGAACTAATATGGTTTCTTGAATTATTTGTACTATACCGAAAACTAATATTACAAGAGCAAGTGAAATGAGAAAACTATCTCCCTGTTCAAGAGCTCTAAGGGCGGCAAGAAGCAGGCAGGGAATTATCCCTACTGTTTGAAGATATGGTACTATATTAAGTAGGCCTACGAATAAACCCATTAGAATTGCAAGTGGTAGGCTTATTATTGAAAATCCTATCGCGAATAGAACTGATACAAAGAATGCTAGTATAGCCTGCGAGCGAAAATAACGGTTTGTTGCTTTGATGAATTCTGCTACGAATTCAGAAACATCACTACGTATACTTTTAGGAAGGTAATCCTGCCAGAGCTTTGCAATACTTCCATAATCTATTAGCAAAAACACGACGTAGAGCATAATTACAAGTAATCCTGTGAAAAAAGTTAGAACATTTGCAGCACCTGACAGTACTCCCCAAACGCCAGGTAAAAGTTTTTTAGAAATATCTTTAACCAACTTTAATGCTCCATCGCTGGTTAGGTATTTTTTTATATCATTATGAGATAGAACTTTATTTACCTCTTCCCAAACATTTTCAGGTAACCTTTTTTTGGCAGCTTGAGCTAGTTCTGAATCAACCGCCATTTTAGATACAGTGCGCCCCATATCTGCCAATTCATTACCTACGATGGGAACTATTAGCCAGGTTACGAAAGTGAAAGCTATAGTAATTGAAACTAATGTTAAGAGAGTAGCTAAAACGCGAGATTTAATTAATTGCTGAATTATATTTGTAAGAGGATTTAGGAAATAAGCTACAACTAAACCTGCCACGAAAGGTAAAAGCACGTCTGAAAGGTAATCCAAAAGGAGTACTATTCCTAATATCAGTATTGAAAACAAAGCCAAACGGATCACTTTTTCAAAAGTGAGGGATCGATTATCATTATTCATGGCTGTGTATTTGGTAATAATTTTTTTTTCGAATATAACATCTAAAATTTTTTTTTTTACAATTTAATTTAAAGTATGGTTTTTTTTAAAAACTTTTTTTTATAAGTTATTCATGAATATTTTTTTAAATATTTAACTTTTCTTTGATATATATTTTTGGATTGATTTTAGAACCAGTTTTGGAAGAAAATCTAAGGATAGCATTAATAATTAGTAAAGGGTCATGGATTTTTTTTGGAAAGACCAGCTTCTCTTTTTTAATAATTTTTTGTTTAATAGTCTATTTTTGTGCTTCTTTGAAAAAAATATTTTTTTTGTTTTAAAACTGAGATAAATGAAAATTATTTATGAAAAATTATGATAAAAGGAATATCTATTTCGATCAATTGAATAATCAAGAAGATCTAAAATGGTTAGGACAGAATACAAATCATTTTGAGTCTCACAAGTATGTGATTGATGAAATGTTAAATTCTATAAAAAAACAAGAGTTTAACAAATATGCCCCTCCTCTAGGTCTTGAAGAATTAAGAAATTTGATTTTGGATCATTTGGGATTAGATAATTTAGTTTCTCTGATAACAGATGGAGCAGTATCTGGGTTGTATCATATTTGTAAAGAATTTTGTTCATCTGGAGACCAATTAATCACTACTGACCCTACATGGTCATGGCCGATTCATTTTTCAAAATCAATGGGCGCCGAGGTTCTACAGATTCCTATTTTTGGCAAAGAATTCAACTACATACTTGACCCTAAAAGATTAAAAAAATTTATTTCAAAAAAAACAAAACTTCTCTATTTAGTTGATCCAAATAATCCCTTAGGAACTTGTTTTTCAAAAGATCAAGTTTTGGAAATAGTAGAAATTGTTAAGGAAAATAATATTACTTTAATTCATGATTGTACATACAGAGATTTTGCAGATAACCATAACTTAATAGCACATTATTATCCTGAAAACACTATTACAACATGGAGTTTTTCAAAGTGGCTTGGTTTCGCGGGAATGAGAGTTGGATCAATAATAACTTCTGAAAAAATTATGAACAAAATTGGTCAATTCCCTCCAAATATTCTAGGTTCTAATATCGTGGCACAAAGAGGAGCGATAGCAGGTTTGAAAATAAAAGATGAATGGTTCCCAGAAGTTTTTAATTTACAAAGGGAAAACCAAAAAAATGTATACAATATGATTTCTAAATTAGAAGGCTTTGAAATACCAATTTATCCTTCTAATGGTAATTTCTTAATTATTGAAATCAATGATGTGGAAGTGAAACCAGAAGCTATATGTTCCATATTTGCGAAAAGTAAAATCCTTGTTAGGCAAGGAAGTTATCACACAAAGAAATTTGGAGACAAATTTATTAAAGTTAGTCTTTCTGTACCAAAAAAATGGACAGATGAATTTATAACTCTTTTTCCAAGCGTAATTGAGAAAGCTAGGGGAATTAACATTACCAATAATTTATATTAAAAAATGGATTTAAAACTTAATAATAAAACAGCTCTTATAACCGGTGCCTCAAAAGGAATAGGTTCTGGAATTTCTGAAACATTTGCTTCTGAAGGTGTTAATTTGTTTTTGACAGCTAGGAGTGAAAACGAGCTAAATGATTTGAAGGACAAATTAATAGAATTATATCGAATAAAGGTTGAAATTATTCCATTAGATATAAGAGAACCCCAATCTACTTCAATTTTAGTTGAAAATTGTAAAAATATAGATTTCTTGATCAATAACGCAGGAGATATTCCTAGTGGAAGTTTGTTTGATTTAAATGAAGATTCTTGGAGAAAGGGATGGGAACTTAAAGTATTTGGTTATATCAACATGTGTCGAGCCTTTTACCCAATTTTAAAAAAAAATGGAGGAGGTGTCATAGTAAATAATATAGGTAATGGTGGAGAAATATTTGATCCTTTATACATTGCGGGTGCTACAGGGAACTCTAGTCTAATGGCATTTACGAAAGCACTCGGGAGTAGAAGCTTGGATGACAATATAAGAGTTGTTGGAGTAAATCCAGGTCCAGTAGATACCGAAAGGATTTACAAAATTTTGAGGAATAGATCAATGAAGCTTTATGGTGATGAGAACCATGTTGAAGAATTACTAAAGACGTATCCTTTGTCAAGGCCAGCTCATGTTAGAGAAATTACTGATTTAATTACATTTTTAGTTTCTGAAAAATCTGGATATACATCTGGAGTTGTTTTTACTGTAGACGGTGGAATTTCTTCAAGGAGTTCCATAATATGAAAGATATTTTCATAAATACGAGTGATAAAATTAAAATAAATGTAAAGATAACTGGTTCAGGTGAAAAAATTTTATTTGTTCATGAATTCGGTGGTGATCAGAGAGGATGGGAACCACAAATATTGTACTTTTCGCGCAGATATCAATGTATTACTTTCAATGCTAGAGGCTATCCTCCTTCTTCGGTTCCCGAAAAAATCGAGTATTATTCTCAGGAAAGAGCAGTTGAGGATATTTTTGATGTTATGAACGAGCTTTCAATTGATAAAGCTCATATTGTGGGATTATCTATGGGCGGTTTTGCTGCTATTCATTTTGCAATCAAATATCCTGATAGGGCTAATTCAATTGTAGTTGCTGCTAGTGGTTATGGAGCTGAAAAAGAACATGAAAAATATTTTCAGAATTTATCTAATAAAGTTGCTGATCAATTTATTAAATTAGGAAGTAAAAAATTCTCTGAGATATATGCAAAAGCAGCTTCGAGGATCCCTTTTATGTTAAAAGACCAACTAGGATGGGAGTACTTTTTAAAAAGATTGAGTGAACACTCTGAAATTGGTGCTAGTATGACTATGAGAGGGGTTCAAGCTGAAAGACCGTCACTTTATGATATGGAACAAAATTTAAAAAGTATATCTACTCCAACATTAATTATAGTTGGTGATGAAGATGACCATTGTTTAAAGCCAGGTTTATTCTTAAAAAAATGTATTAAGTCATCAGGACTTCTGATATTACCAAAGACTGGTCATACTATTAATCTTGAAGAACCATCATATTTTAATAATTTTCTTTCCGATTTCTTTAGTCAAGTGGAACATGACAAATGGTTATCTAGAGACCCTCGTTCAAATCCTGATGAAATCATGAATTAAAGTAATATTATTTTCCTTAACAATTTCTACTATTTCCAAAACTTGATCTTTTGAAAAACAAGTTCCTAAGGGATTATTTGGATCAACTAAATAGAGAAGTTTTGTTTTTTTTGAAATAAATTTTTTTAATCTTTTAGGGTCAAGTATGTAGTTGAATTCTTTGCCAAAAATAGGAATCTGTAGAACCTCGGCGCCCATTGATTTTGAAAAATGAATCGGCCATGACCATGTAGGGTCAGTAGTGATTAATTGGTCTCCAGATGAACAAAATTCTTTACAAATATGATACAACCCAGATACTGCTCCATCTGTTATCAGAGAAACTAAATTATCTAATCCCAAATGATCCAAAATCAAATTTCTTAATTCTTCAAGACCTAGAGGAGGGGCATATTTGTTAAACTCTTGTTTTTTTATAGAATTTAACATTTCATCAATCACATACTTGTGAGACTCAAAATGATTTGTATTCTGTCCTAACCATTTTAGATCTTCTTGATTATTCAATTGATCGAAATAGATATTCCTTTTATCATAATTTTTCATAAATAATTTTCATTTATCTCAGTTTTAAAACAAAAAAAATATTTTTTTCAAAGAAGCACAAAAATAGACTATTAAACAAAAAATTATTAAAAAAGAGAAGCTGGTCTTTCCAAAAAAAATCCATGACCCTTTACTAATTATTAATGCTATCCTTAGATTTTCTTCCAAAACTGGTTCTAAAATCAATCCAAAAATATATATCAAAGAAAAGTTAAATATTTAAAAAAATATTCATGAATAACTTATAAAAAAAAGTTTTTAAAAAAAACCATACTTTAAATTAAATTGTAAAAAAAAAAATTTTAGATGTTATATTCGAAAAAAAAATTATTACCAAATACACAGCCATGAATAATGATAATCGATCCCTCACTTTTGAAAAAGTGATCCGTTTGGCTTTGTTTTCAATACTGATATTAGGAATAGTACTCCTTTTGGATTACCTTTCAGACGTGCTTTTACCTTTCGTGGCAGGTTTAGTTGTAGCTTATTTCCTAAATCCTCTTACAAATATAATTCAGCAATTAATTAAATCTCGCGTTTTAGCTACTCTCTTAACATTAGTTTCAATTACTATAGCTTTCACTTTCGTAACCTGGCTAATAGTTCCCATCGTAGGTAATGAATTGGCAGATATGGGGCGCACTGTATCTAAAATGGCGGTTGATTCAGAACTAGCTCAAGCTGCCAAAAAAAGGTTACCTGAAAATGTTTGGGAAGAGGTAAATAAAGTTCTATCTCATAATGATATAAAAAAATACCTAACCAGCGATGGAGCATTAAAGTTGGTTAAAGATATTTCTAAAAAACTTTTACCTGGCGTTTGGGGAGTACTGTCAGGTGCTGCAAATGTTCTAACTTTTTTCACAGGATTACTTGTAATTATGCTCTACGTCGTGTTTTTGCTAATAGATTATGGAAGTATTGCAAAGCTCTGGCAGGATTACCTTCCTAAAAGTATACGTAGTGATGTTTCTGAATTCGTAGCAGAATTCATCAAAGCAACAAACCGTTATTTTCGCTCGCAGGCTATACTAGCATTCTTTGTATCAGTTCTATTCGCGATAGGATTTTCAATAATAAGCCTACCACTTGCAATTCTAATGGGTTTATTCGTAGGCCTACTTAATATAGTACCATATCTTCAAACAGTAGGGATAATTCCCTGCCTGCTTCTTGCCGCCCTTAGAGCTCTTGAACAGGGAGATAGTTTTCTCATTTCACTTGCTCTTGTAATATTAGTTTTCGGTATAGTACAAATAATTCAAGAAACCATATTAGTTCCACGATTACAAGGAGAAGCAATGGGCCTGTCTCCTGCTATCATGTTATTGTCCATTTCAGTTTGGGGAAAAATTCTTGGATTTCTTGGTCTTATTATGGCACTGCCTCTAACATGTCTCGGTCTGACTTATTATAGGCGACATATTTTGAAAAAAAAATAGAATTAAATCATGTAATACATCAATTTGTAAAATTAAAATTCGTAAAGACTTCATAAAATAACTTCCCCAAAATTTCTTAAAAAAAAAAGTAAATTAAAATTCAAAAAATCAGCAAAACAAAATTTTTAAAAATTTTGAAATAACCTATGGAACAATATTTATAAAATTTTTTTGTTATGATTTTGACTGAAATATTATACAA
>CACGSI010000047.1 GCA_902575715.1 uncultured SAR324 cluster bacterium | reverse complement strand
ACAAAAATTAGAAGAAATAGATACATGTTCTAAAAATGAGATATATAGAACTGCTTGGATTTCTTTAAATATTTATGCGCCTTTAGCGGGACGATTAGGAATTTTCTGGATAAAATCAGAACTAGAAGATAGAGCATTTCGTCATTTAGAGCATGAAAGTTACCAAATTTTAAAAAAAAAGATAGCTAGAAAACAAAGTTCTAGATCTGAAAGCGTAGACAAAATTATATATAAAATTAAATCTATTTTAAATAAATCGGGAATAAAATATGAAGTTCATGGCCGATATAAAAGATTTTATTCTATTTTTCAAAAACTAGAAAAAGTTGAAAATGATTTTGAACGAATACAAGATTTAATTGCTTTTCGTATTTTGGTAAGCACAGTTGACGAATGCTACGCAGTACTTAGTTTCATCCACGAAAATTGGACTCCTTTGAAAAATCGTTTTAAAGATTATATTGTTAAACCCAAACCCAATGGATATCAATCTCTTCACACAACTGTTCAAGATGTTTTTGAGGATATTTTAGGAGTTTCAAGAACAATTGAAATACAAATCAGAACTAAAAAAATGCACCGAGTTGCTGAATATGGTGTTGCAGCGCACTGGCTCTATAAAGAAAGTAGAAAAAAATCAAAAATAATACGGTCAGAGGAAATAAAAGAGTCTCTCTCAATTAAAGAGAACTCGGATTTTAACGAAGATACAGTTCCTCTAATAGATTTGTTTAGAGACAAAATTTATGTTATGACTCCTGCAAAGGAAATAATCGAATTACCAAAAGATGCTACACCTATTGATTTTGCTTATGCAATTCATACTGATATAGGAAACAAAACGACGGGAGCAAAAGTTAACGGTAAAATAATACGAATCAATGGGAAATTGAAAAATGGCGAAATATTAGAAATTATCACATCGCCAAAACAAGAACCTAAAAAAGAATGGTTAGAATTAGTTAAAACTCGTCATGCTAAAAATAAAATAAATCACGCATTACATGAGCAAAATAGAGAGTTTAGTAGAAAAAAAGGATTAGAAATTCTGGAAAGAGAGTTCAAAGAATACGGTATTCATCTCAATAGACAAATAAGAGACGGGAAATTGGAACATTTAAGTAGGCTCAACAAAAACCAAGAATTTGAAAATATTCTTTTTAGCATTGGAGAGGGAACTACAAAAATTGAAGAAATTTTAGGCTGGTTTGATATAAAAAAGAAAAACTCCAAAACAAATAGATCACAAAAGGATCATAAAATTTTTAAAAAAGAAAATTCTTTTAAAATCCAACAAAACAATTCAAAAAATTCTATTTTAGTTGATGGAATGAAAAATGTCATGACAAGATTTGCGAAATGCTGTTATCCAGAATATGGTAATTCTATCATGGGCTATCTCACAAAAGAAAAAGTAGTCTCTGTACATAAAGAAATGTGTCCATTTGTAAAAAAATTAAACCCCGAAAGAATAATCAAAGTAAAATGGTCAAAAATTTAAGATAATTAAAGGTTTAGATTTAAAAATTGGTTTGTAGGATTTCTCCCAAAAAAAAATTACCTTTTCCAGAATGAAGGGAATAACAAGACAAGTACAGAAAATAATTCCAATCTTCCAATCAACATTAATAGAGATAGAAACCATTTCCCTTGAATCGAAATATGCGAAAAATTTTCTGAGGGGCCTATTTCTCCAAACCCTGGCCCTATATTCATTAATGCTGAAATTACAGAACTTATTGCAGTATAAAAGTCTACTGAGGCCAACATTACCATAATACATCCACCAAAAAAAACGATAAATATATTTGCTATAAAATAGCAAATCGTAATGTTTATAGCAAAATTATCAACTACCCTTTGATTTAAATGAATAGGTATAATTGTTCTTGGCTGAAAAAACATTTTCTTGATTGAAGATACCAAATATTTCCAAATAATCACAAAATGTACTATTTTTATTCCACTTGTAGTTGATCCTGCACATGCACCTATAAAACAGACTAAATACAGAAACATTTGTGCTGATTGAGGCCATAGTTCGTAATCCGCAGTAGTAAATCCGGAGGTTGTTAATAAGGAAATTATTTGAAAAGAGCCAAATCTAAATGCTTCCGTGAAGCCTGTGTAAGTACCTTTGACACACAAGATTAAACTAGTAATTAAACAGAAAAATATTACAATAAGTCCGTACCAACGTAACTCGGTGTTAAGTCTGACCAAGGTCCATTCACCTTTCAACATGTTATAAAAAATCATAAATGTCATTCCCCCAAGAAACATAAATAACATTATTATCCAATCAAAATAAGGACTGTTATAATGTCCAACACTAGAATTTTTTGGAGAGAATCCAGCAGTTGCTACTGAACCAAAAGAATGACACAAAGAATCAAAAAATGGCATCCCCCCAAACCACAATAGTAAAGTTTGTAATAAATTTAAACCTAGATATATTATCCATAACCATATAATGGCATCACGATTTCTAGGTAGAATTTTCTCTTGTGTAATAACCTGACCTGGACTAGACTCTGCCCTAAAGATCCTAACTCCCGCCATTCCGTGAGGTAAAAAAATTAACGTTAGGGTTAGAAATCCCATGCCTCCCAAAAGATGAGTTTCACTTCGCCAAAACAAAAGTCCATGAGGCAAAGATTCAATATCCTTCAGAATAGTCGCTCCAGTCGTTGTTAAGCCAGACATCATTTCAAAAAAAGCATCTGTGAATCTTGGGATAGATCCGTGTATAATAAAAGGTAGAGATGAAACAATAGAAATTATTATCCAACCAAATACAGCAACTAGTAATGAATCTTTAAAATTTAATTCATAGTTACTTGGTGAAAACCACCAAAGAGGGAAGCCAATAAAAAAAGTTACAACGGCAGATATAATTAAAGATAATAAGTCATCTTCCATATAGATTAAGGATACCAAAATTGGAAAAAGCATTGCAAAGCTAGTCACTAAAAGCAATGTTCCAATAACATATACTATAGAATGTAAATGCATTTAAAAATTTGAAAAAACAAAAAATAAGTGTATAGAAATTGGTGAACACAAATAATTTAACCATCCTCAAAAGAAGATTAAAAAATTACAATTTTGTATTTGCATTCTTTAAAAAAGTATTTAAAAAAAAAATCACAATAAGTAGTTAATTATTTATATCTCGCACATGCAATAATTTGGAATCAAAAATAAGACATTAAAGAATTACTGTTTTTTTGCAAAAAAATGTAATTGGATTAAATTTATAACATTTTAAACACAATATAAATTAGTCAGATAATTTAAATAAAAATATTTGAAAATTTTTGTATTTTTTCTTTATGAGTAAGAATCTTAAAACAAGTTAAAAAATTAACACATTATTTTTTTAGAATATCCTTAATAGTTCTTAAAATATTAATCGAGTTACTTTCAGAAATTGGATAATCAAATACTAATAACCCTTTTTTTGTTTCACCTTGCATTAAGGGGTACACCATTATTTCTTTTGATAGAATATTTTTTATTCTATAGAAATCCTGACCTTTCTGCGTACCTTCAAAAAAATTTTTGAATATATTCTCGAATTGATCTGAGTTTAATTTTTTTAGCGGAATCCTTACCTCATCAGCCCTCTTTTGCCTTATATGATAAATTAATTCCTCCTGAATCACACCTTCTGTATCTGAATCAGATTGTCTACTTGTATTACAAATAATCGCAATACCTTTAACTGAATTTGCAATAATGTTTCTGAATAAATCATCTAAAACATTTTCCCAGTCTTTTCTAATTACCTCATGTGGATGATTATCAAAAATTTTATTTTTTAAAAAAAATACCATAATAGTTTGTTATAAATTAATAATTTTGTTTTAGATTATTTTTCCTTAAATGCAAAAAAATAAGATCATATTTGTTTAGCTTACACAGTTCATAATAAAATGTTATTGTAAATTTACTTTTCAATTCAAGCAACTGAATTATTTTTCAAATATGAATTCATATAAAATATCTTTAAAAAAAATAATTAAGAAATGGTTAGTAGTATCTCTACTTGTAATTTTAATTCGTTTAATAGGTATTACTATAAGAGTTAGGCAATTGAATAAAAAATCTCTCATCAAATCGTTACAAAAACATGGAGGAGTAATTTTAGCGACCTGGCACCAAAATATTTTTTTTAGCATTTGGCTACTAAGAAATAAAGATCTTACTGCATTAATAAGCAACAGTGAAGATGGAGAAATAATTTTTAAAGTATTTAAAAATTTCGGTTTTTCAGCAGTAAGGGGTTCCACAACCAGAGGTGGAATACCTGCACTGAAAGAGCTAATGAGACTTTTAAATATTGGAAAGTCCGTCGCAATAACTCCTGATGGACCTCTCGGTCCACCAGAAAAAATTCAATCCGGGGTAATATTACTAGCTAAATATGCAAATGTGCCAATAATTCCATGGCACTACGAATCGAAAGATCAATGGACTCTCAATAGTTGGGATAATCATAAGATCCCCAAACCATTTACAACAGTTATCGAGTCTTTTGGTGAACCATTCTATGTCCCCAAAAATATTTTATCTGAAGAAATTCCATTGTTATGCGAAAAACTTGAAAAAAAATTAAAAAATTTAAAATCTGCTTTAAAAGATTCTTCATTATCTGAAATCCCAGAGAATCTGGATAAAAAATTTTAAAGTCAAAAAATGAGCAAACTAATTTAATTATCAAATTTTAAAAATTTAGATTATTATTTTTTAAAAAAGTACATAATTAAAAGTTTGATCATTTATATTGAATAAATACATATGAAATGTATTTCTAAGAAATCATCCCTCATTTTTCAATTAATGAAAATAATTTGTGCGATTACAAAAGCAAAAAAAAGAACTATCCCTATTAATGCTATTGATCCAGGTGAAAAAAATCTATTATCTGAATAAGCTTCGAATGAGTTGAGGCGCTTGGAACGGGGTGTTTGTATATTTTTTGAAGATATTTTTTGTGTTTTTATCTTTGGAGGCATCGAATTTATATTATTAAGTATTTTTTTCCTATTAACTCTTATTTATAAAGTTTGCAAAATAAGAACCAACCATACAAAAAGATATAAATTCCCAGCCTTAAAAAAACTAAATTTTGCTTTTATGATTTCGTAAATAATGATCCGCAAGAACTAAATTAATCATTGCTTCAACCATGGGAACTGCTCTAGGTAAAACACATGGATCATGTCGCCCTTTAGCTCTTAATTTTACTGCCTTCCCTACTTTATTAACTGTATCTTGTTCAAAGTTGATAGTGGCAGTAGGTTTAAAAGCAACTCGCAGATCAATTTCTTCACCATTTGATATTCCGCCCTGAATACCTCCAGACCGATTAGTATCAGTTCTAATATTTTCATCTTTAATTACAAATGCATCATTATGTTCAGAACCTTTAAGATTTACAGAATCAAAACCCAAACCAAACTCTATCCCTCTGGTAGCAGGAAGAGAAATTAAAGCTTTAGATAAATCTGCTGTTAGTTTGTCAAAAACTGGTTCTCCTAGGCCTGCTGGAACGTTTCGAACAACCGCACGTATGATTCCACCTAAACTATCACCAGTTTTTCTTACCTGTAGAATTCGTTTAACCATAGCTTCAGAAGCTTCAGGATCTGGACATCTTACAATACTTTTTTCTACTTTTTCAAAATTGATAGATTCCTTTTCGATCTTAGATTTTATTTCATGGATTTGTTCTACCCAAGCAATTGTTTGGATATTCGCCCAGTATTGTAGCAATTTTTTCGCTATTGCTCCTGCAGCAACTCGAGCTATTGTTTCTCTTGCGCTTGAACGACCTCCTCCCTTCCAATCTCTTAAGCCAAACTTCTTTTCATATGAATAATCAGCATGACTTGGTCTATAGACATCCTTGAGATGTTCGTAAGCATTAGGTCGGGCATCCTCATTAATTACCATTATTGAAATAGCAGTTCCAGTTGTAAATCCTTCAAAAACTCCAGAAAGAATTTTCGCCTCATCACTTTCCTTTCGTTGAGTCGTAATTTTGCTTTGACCGGGTCTTCTTCTATCCAGTTCAAATTGAATATCTTTCTCACACAAATCAAGTCCTGAAGGACAGCCATCAATAACTACTCCCACTCCTCCTCCATGAGACTCCCCCCAGGTTGTAATCCGAAATAATTGTCCTAAGCTATCACCCATTTTTAATAATTTATATTTAATTTATTAATTATTTTTTTGTATACTAACAAGCATAACTTCTTAGACTTGAACGTGCAAGAAACTTAGATATCTAATCTTGCAATTTAAGTATAATAAAACTAAAATTAGTGTTCAAAAATTGACTTTTTAGTAAATATTTCCCTAAAAAAATTTTTTGTATGAAACAATTTGGAAAGAATAGTTCAAAATGGTTAATTTATAGTTCTATGGGTTTAGAGCTTGGACTTTCCGTTGTTGTCGGATTTGTGATAGGTAGTGGCTTAGATAAATGGTTAAAATCAGAACCATATTTCCTTATAATTTTTGGAATTGCAGGGATTATTGCTGGCTATAGAAGTATTTTTAGATTAGTAAAAAAAATTCAACGTGATCCATAATTTTATATTCGTATAAAGTATTTTGAAAAAAATATTAATTTAGTTAAAAATTTTTTACAATTTTTATAATATATTTTGAACAAAACAAAAATATTTAAGAAAATGATCCCACAAATTTCAGAAGAAGTTAAAAAAGATGACTCCCTATCAAAAAAAAGTTCACATCCTATTAAGCAAGCTTCTTT
>CACGSI010000046.1 GCA_902575715.1 uncultured SAR324 cluster bacterium | reverse complement strand
AAGATTAGTTCCCCAGACCGAACTAATCCCAATTGTTTACGTGCGACTAATTCGACAAATGTTGGACTAGTTTTTAGTGCAACAATTTCCTCGGTCAAAAGTTCTTTTTCTAATTTCATTAAATTAAGTTGTTTGATGAGAGCTTGCTCACGGGCTTCTAATCTATTTGTAGCCAAAATACCATAGTTCCCGACTACAGAGATGAAAAGCATAACTATTCCAAATCCTGCAATTAATATCATTGTAAAAAGAGATCGCCATTCTTCAGATTCTTTTTCATATGAGCTTATGTGATCTTGTGATTTAGGAGGAGCAAATAAACCATTTACATATAGAATTCGATCATGATTTTTAAGTCTTTTTGACTGTACTCCTTGTCGAGATTGCTTATTTAAGCTATTTTTTGCAGTCGGGAATTGCATTTTTTATATGATTATTTTTTAATGTGATAGTTTTTTTTGTTTTTTCTGTTCAATAATGACTTTACATTTTGCATCTAAATTTGCTCCTTCCTTGATTGATATTTGACCTGAAGGGGCTTTCATTTTCCCTTGAATATTTGCTGATGAAACGACTTCTAATCTTTTATGGGCTAACAAGTCGCCATTTACTTTTCCAGCAACTATAATTTTATTCCCTTCTACTTTGCCGTGTACATTGCCTGTTTCTGAAACGATAATTTCATGGTTACCCGAAACTGAGCCGTTTACTGTACCACTAACTACTATTTTTTTTTGTGAGTGGATTGAGCCCTCAACGAATAAATCCCCATCAATAAATCCTAATCCTGAGTTATCTTTTTTGCTATTATCCATATATTTTTTTATAAATTACCTTCTATAAAGTCGTTGATCTGGATTAAATCTTGATATTGGTATTAGAGGGTTTTTTCGTCTTCCGTTTACAATTATTTCATAATGAAGATGAGGTCCTGTACTACGACCTGTACTTCCAACTAGACCAAGAAGATCGCCTCTCTTCAAATGTTGTCCACGTTTTACTAAAATTTTTGAAAGGTGTGCAAATCTTGTCATATATCGAACAGGTTTTCTCCTTCCAGGATAAAAACCACGCCCGTGCTCTAGAACCACAAGCAATCCAAACCCAGATTTACGGCTTGAGATTCGGACGAGTCCATCAGCTGGTGCAAAAATTTTAGAGCCTCTTCTTGCCCTAAAATCGATGCCTGCGTGATATTCACGTTTACCTGTAAAAGGGTCTGTTCTCATTCCATAACCGTCAGAGAGTGCTCTGCTCCTGACTGGAATCATTGTAGGTGTATGTCTCCAAAATCTTTTATTTTTTTCAATTAATCGACTAAATTCTTCAAGTTCGGCAACATTATTATCAAAACTTTTTGAATTTTGATACAAAAATTGTCGTAACTTCCCAGAACTTAATAATGCTTGAGGAGAATCAAGAGACAAACTATCTAAAATTGTTGGTCCACCTCTACCAGTTTTAGATTTTTTAATTTTATTTTTTGTTCTCTTGCTAAGTTTTATTCCTGTGGTTTTACTAATTTTTTTTGTTAACCTTGATACTGTTTCCTTATTAACTTTTAAAAACTCCATATGTTCAGAAAGATTTTGTTCTGTTTCGAAAAGTTGAGCTTTTAATTTTTCGATAATATTAGCTTGTTCTTCAACACTTTTACGTTGAGTGTCGAATTTTTGTAAAGATTGTTGAAAATTTAAAAAATCTTGATGAATATTTTCCAACCATTTTACGGTCTGGTGTGGTCTAGAAACATTATTTAGATTAGATGCACACTCAGATTCCATAGTTTGACAAATAAAATTATGAATTTCATTTAATTTTTGAGTATTTGAACGAAAAAGTGCGGAGTGTTTTTTGAACATCACCTTACTATTATACTCAGACTGCTTCAATTCTTCCACGTAATCTTCAAGAAATGTGATACGATCTTCTCTTCCATCATAAAGATCGATTCGTTGCTGAAAAGCCATCTGAGTTTTTTCTTGTTTCTCTAGTAATTGCCCTTGCGCTTTTATCATCTGGAATTGCTCAACAAATTTCCATCCTATGGTTAAAAGTCCTAGAACAAATAGGAAAAAAATAAAAAACAATAACTTTGTTCCATAATGATATTGCTTGACGCCATTATTTCCTTCTTTAAGAAGAATTATAGAAAAATTACTCATTTCAGTATAACCAATTAAAAAGTTTCATGAAATCAAGCAAAATTATAACATAAATTTTGCTTTTTACAATATATCTGCTTTCAGTGTAAGAAGTTTAGATTAAATAGCTTATTTGAATTAATATTTTTTGCTTTTTACTAAACTATATAATTTTGCATTCACAAAGATATCCAAAAGATCTTGATCAATATTGTTGTCTTTAGCTTCAAAATACATTATATCTAAAGCCCTTTCTTGAGGTACAGCTTTTTTATATGGACGGTCCCATGCTGTAAGGGCATCGTAAATATCAGCGATTGTCATCATTTTTGACTCTAATGGGATTTCATTATCTATCAATTTACGTGGATAGCCTTTACCATTTAGTTTTTCGTGATGTGCATAAGCAATTTCTGGCACACGTTCCAAATTTTTTGACCAAGGTATAATTTTTAAAAAATTAAAAGTTTGTGTCACGTGTGACTCAATTTCTTTCCTATCTTCATCACTTAAGGATCCCTTTTTTATTGAAAGAGAATGAACTTCATGGTTATTTAAAAAATTATTAGCTACACCTTCTGGGTACAGAAAAGTATTTTTTGCCAATTGTTTTAATTTTTTAAAATCATCTCTCTCTAATATAGAGGGTTCATTAGAATCAATAATAAATTTTTGTATCTCATCCAATCTTTGGATTTTTTTAGTAAATCCTTTCTTGATAACTTAAAAAAATCTAGTGCTCTTTGTCGTGGCTGCTCAATGAAAAATGATAATTGTCTTTTTGTAGTTTCTAGTTCATATAATGACCTTATTAGTCGCAATCTATCTTTTATAGCTTGCAATTCTTCTGGAAACAATTTTTTAGATTTTACTAAAACTCTCTCTCTAACGCCAATCTTGCCAAAATCATGCAAAAGTGATGCATAACGGATTTCATTTAGTTGATCCGAATTGAAATTTACGGATGAGAATCTTCCAGTATTGATTTGATTAATTGTTTCTGCTAGTGATAAGGTGAGAACAGCGACTCTGCTAGAATGTCCAGCAGTTGTAGGGTCTCTAGACTCAATAGCTCTTACACTAGCGTTAATGAAACCATCAAAAAGTATATGTACAGAATTTATTAATTTTGTATTTCTTAGTGCAACTGATGCTTGAGAAGCAATAGTTTCTAAAAAATAAAGATCTTTTTTTTCAAAAGATTTCAAATTTTGAAAAATTTGTTTATTATCTGCTGATTTTTTTTTGGAATTTTTTTTACCGTTCACAACTTGTATTGCTCCCATTGCAAGATTTTTGTCATTAAATATTGGAACAGTTAGGATCGATTTTATATAGTGATTGTTTTTTTGATAAATTCCTTTTTCACTCCATTTCAAATCAATGGAATTACTTGGTTCATTAGTATTGTCAATGATTATTGATTCTCCATTTATAATTGCCTTTCCGCAAATTGAATCAGTATTCAAATCTAAAATAAATTTTGATTTATTTCTTCGTGAAAAATTATTAATAACTCTTAGTTCAATATGTTTGTTAAAAAAGTAATCAGAATCAATTTCCTCAGTTTGTGGTTTGTTTTCTAGTAAAAATAAGGAACCCATATCGGCGGATGTCAATTGCATTGATTTTGAAACAATGGTTTCAAGAAGAGAATCAATATCATTTTCTTTAGAGAGCGTAACACCAACATCGTGCAATTCTATGAAATTTTCCTCTTGTTTCTTGAGAAGTAATTTAAGATCGAAATTTTCTCTTAAACTCTTTAGGGATGAGATATTTTTTTCTATGATAAAATTAAAAAAAAAATGGTTGGATAAAATCTAAAATGATATCTCTATTATATTGAATATTTTTTAATTTCCCTGAATAAATCAAAATTATCGCCAAGTTAAAGTCACGAATTTTTTTAATAGAAAATTCATTGAAATATCTATCTTCTAGAAAAATTATATCCGCACTTTTATCATTGCATATATTAATAATTTCTTGGACAGAATGGTATAAAGTAATTTTAATTTGTTTTTCAAAATTGCATGAAGGGTTATTTTTGAAAATTTTATTTATTGAATCAGGAATAAGTATCTGAAATTGTTTATTTTTTTGAAGTGACATTTTTTCGACAATTTTGTTTGGTTACTGTACAAGCATAACTCTATTCTTATAACGTAAATCTATACTTTTTAATTTTGGATGTTGTTTATACAATATCGGATATATGCTTTGAAAGGTCCGTAATCGTTCACTAAATTTTCGACTACCCATTTGGATTGTAAGAGCTAAATCCTGTTGTTTTGAAAAAAAATCTTTTTTGAATCTAGAAGTATTATCTGGCCAACTTATTTTTAAGTTAAGAGGATCAGAAACATCAATATGAATATTTTTATAACTCATATTAACTATTTTTTTTTGATTGTCTAAGAAATTTTGAGATTCAATTTCCTTTGATCTGATACTAATTTTATCAAAAATTTTTAGAAATCCTAAACCTCTCTCAAGTATTGGAGAATTGAAAGAAGTGCCCATTTGCAGAGAATTTTTTTTAAGGCCACTTATGAGAGGGAGTTCGCTGTAAACAGAATTTAAAATTTGATCAACAGGAATTCTTTTTATTAAATGTTGGTGATCAGCAATGAGAAAATAATTTTTTTTCATTGTAGAATATGTCTCTTTTAAACTATGGGTTCCAAGCACTTCAATTATAGCAATAGGTACGTGTTCATTAACGAACAAATGAATTTCATTTGGAAATCTTAGACGAATATCTGCCGTTTGAATTACAGGATGGTTTTGCAAATTTTTTGCAATCATATACGGATCTAAGTCAGGTAATAGTTGTCCAGGCATTAGTCTGCTTATTTTAAGTATCTCTGCTTCATTTAATAATTTTTCTCCCTCTAAGAAAACTTTTTTTAGTGGAGAATCAAAAAAACCTTTCCCAATCCAAAGACTTCCCCCAACAATCCATAAAAAAAATACTAAACCTGTTGTACCGATAAGTTTGTTAACTAAGGATTTTATTTTCTTGCGTAAGAAAGCAGGCTCATTTTTAATGAAATAAGACGGAAGCCAAAAATTACTAAACCCAGGTTCTGAATTAGCTTTGCGTAATTTTACTGAAAGACCAGGTATGGGATTACTTCGATTTTTTCTAACAGTCGTAGGTGATGACCTTATCTTCCTAACAACTGGCCTTCGATTTGATTGTCTTTTTAAATCCTGCATGCTAATAAGATGTTTTCAACTGTATAAAAATTATTATAAACAGATGACTTAGTTATTTTAAAAAAATATACCTAAATTTAACTTTGCAGGATTTGAACCTCCAGTTCTAAATTGATTGAATACCTTTTGAATATAGTTCCCTTAATGGTATCAATCAATGATAATATATCGTAAGATGTCGCATCTCCATTGTTAACTATAAAATTGGCATGTTTTTGACTAATTTGAGCCCCACCCTTTATTTTCCCTTTCAATCCAGATTCTTCTATTAGTCTTGCAGCATATTCACCTGGAGGATTTTTAAATACTGATCCGCAGCTTGGCTGACCGTATGGCTGTTTTTGCATGCGAAAGTTTTGATATTCATTTATTTTTTCCTTAATAATTTTGCGATCATTTTTTTTCATATTAAAAATAGTATTTAAAATTATTTTGCCAAAATTACCATTAAGTTCTGAATATCTATATTTAAATTGCAAGTTCTCAATATTTGATTTGTGAATTTTGCCTTCTAAATCCATCCATTCAACTTCTTTTATAAATTCAGAAGTTTCAGCTCCATGAGCCCCAGCATTCATGCTAACAGCTCCACCTATTGTTCCAGGGACACCAATTAAAAATTCCATTCCTCCTAACCCCTTGTTAAAACATTTTTGTACAAATGTTACATCAGCTAATGCTGAGCCTACAGAAACTTCGATTTTGTCAGATTTCGAATTTAAATTTTTAGGTGAACTCCAATTTTTGAAATCACCACTTAAATGAAGAACAATGCCTGACCAATTATTTTCAGGAATGAGTAAATTAGAACCCTTACCCAGAATAAACCAAGGGATTTTATTTTTTGTAATGAAATTAATTAAGTAACCTAGTTCCTTAACATTAACAACATCAATCAAACATTCGACTTCACCTCCTATACGCCAAGTATTGAAACGTTTAAGTGATGCTTTTTCTCTCAATCTTGATTTAAGATTGTTTTTTTGAAGAATTTTCAGCCACTCAGGAGATTTTTCTAAATACATTCTGTAATTGATTATTTTGGCGTGTGAATTACTTTATTTGTTTCAAAATCCAACCAAAAACAACTGGAAAAAAGCCCTTCTAAATTATAATACTTCCTGATTTCCGGATGAAAAACATGGAGTATAAATTCACCGTAGTCTAAAAGAACCCAGTTCCCTTCATTTTCTCCTTCCATCCCAATTGAATTATATCCTTTATTTTTTAAACATATTTTTACCTTTTCAGCTATACTTCTGCAGTGAGGTTGGGAATTACCTTGGCAAACAATTAAATATTCTGTAAAGTAGGATTTACTTCTAGCATCTACGAAAACAATTTCCTCTGCCTTTGCGTCTTTCAAAACATCAAAAATAATTTTGAAAAAATTCCTTTTTGAAATTTCTGGGATTAAACGGATGATATCTTTTTTTGAATTTATTTTTCCTGGTAA
>CACGSI010000045.1 GCA_902575715.1 uncultured SAR324 cluster bacterium | reverse complement strand
AATTTCCAATATCCTTGAGATAGATCATGTTATAGCAGTAACAAGTGGAACTGCTGCACTCACAATAGCTTATCTTTCTCAAGGTGTTGGGCCGGGTGACGAAATAATTGTTCCAAACCGAACATGGATTGCTACTGGTCATGCTGCAAGTATCTTGGGAGCAAAAGTAATATTAGCCGATGTCCTTCCTCATAGTCCAATAATTGATACAAATAAAATAGAATCACTTATTACGAAAAGAACGAAAATAATTGTAGCTGTTCATATGAATGGGCGAGGGGCTGACATGAAAAAATTAAAGGACATATCAGAAAAATTTTCAATTCCTATTGTTGAAGATGCAGCTCAAGCATTGTTTTCTAAGAATAAGCATGGATTTTTAGGAACTCAATCTGAAGTTGGATGTTTTTCATTGTCTGTAGGGAAAATTATCTCTACTGGCCAAGGTGGATTAGTGGTAACTCATAATAAAGACATCGCTGAAAAAATTCGTAAAATAAGAACACATGGATTAGAGTACGTTAAAGACCCAAATTCATGGAATATGCCAGGCTATAATTTCAGATACACTGATATACAAGCGTCCATCGGACTTGAACAAATTCGCTTGTTACCAAAAAGATCAAAGCATTTGTGTGAGATATATGATTTTTACAAAAATGAAATTAAAAATAAAGTATTTAAATTAATACCTGTCAAAATAAATGAGGGTGAAATTCCTGTTTATAATGAATACTTGATAGAAAATAGGAGCCAATGGATAAAAAAACTAGAAAATTTTGGCATAGAAACAAGAAGATTTTATCCAGACTTATCGGAAGCTCATTACTATAAAGAGCATCAACCACACATAGTAAATCCAACTATATTTGGTTCAAATGGAATATATTTACCAAGTGGTCCCACTCAGCCAATGCAGAATATTAAATTTGTGAGTGAATGTTGTAATAGTTAATTCAAATGATCAACAAATAAATATATTTTTTGTAGAAAAAAAATTCTCTTTATAATAAAAATTTCCTTAATTATCTATTTTTAATAAAAAATAATGAGATACAAAAAAATTGGATGTTATGTAGGTCATAATCTAAGTTACTCCATGAGATTTTTAAAAGTCATATTGGATAAAAATATAGAAATTGAATTTATTGCGGGTGAAAAATCAAATCTTATCTATACTATAATTGAAAAGCTTATAAAAAATAAACCATCGATTTTCTCAGAAAAAAAACCATGGTTAAATAATCAATTTTCAAAAATTTTAAAAAAAGATATTTTGGGAATAAATTGTGGGTTTGGGTATATTATTCCTGAAAAAATAATAAATCTTCATGATATAATCAATATGCACCCATCAGCATTGCCATTCAACAGAGGATGTCATCATTCATTTTGGGGGATTATGGAATCAACCCCTATGGGCGCCACATTACATTTCATGGATTCTGGATTAGATACAGGACCAATAATTCAAAAAAAAACTTTCTTAGATGATGGTGAAATGAATGCAAACGAAATACAAAACATATCTAACCAATATTGTGTTGATCTACTAAATGAAAACTTAATTAAAATAATGAAAGGAGATTTTTCTACGACCCCGCAAGGAAAAGGGACCTATCATAGTAAATCAGAAATCATAACTGAATCGACGCTGAGCTATAGTGATAAAATTAATATTTCAAAATTATTTGACATTTGCAGAGCCACAAATAACAAAAATAACGGCTTTATCGTAGATAAATACGGAGAAAAATATAAAATTATTATAAGTAGTATAGAAAAAATAAATTAGTTATTTACTATCTTTATGTTTAATTAAATTTTTCAAGTTATTACAACAAAACACTATAAAAAATTTTTTAATGTATATTCTAAATTTTTTTATAAATCAAAAAAATATCACTCCCCTCCAATCTAGTATATCAATTCTTATAATACTTTTTAAGGGGTTGAGCTAAAAAAATCCCCCTATTAAAAAATTGTCACTACTAAAAATCATTAAAAAAAATTTTTTAGATATTCGTCACGGTGGTTCGATGGTCCTGATTAGAAAAATGAAAATTTTTTTCTATTATCAATTAAATTTTTCAAAATTAATAATTAATAGTATTTGGGCTATACCAACTATTATAATTTTACGTTGTTTAAAAAATTTAGTTTTGATTCGGATAGGAACAATATCTTCTGATAGAATTGGTCATTTCGTACCAGATGCATCTTTACGATGGGCTGAGATTCAAGAAAATATGAAAAATCATATTGATATTTTTTGGTTGCCTAAAAATACTTGCAATAGCCAATGGGAAACTATGGTGCGCAGAAACTTTAATGTCTCCTGGCTCTTTTATTATCTATACAAATGGAATAGATTATTACCGGGTGGAGAAAAAAATAATATCCCTCACAACAAAACTAGATTCAGAGACACCTCTGGTTTAATATCAAAAACAGGAGCAAAGTTAGAATTTCTTTCGGATGAAGAAAACAAAGCTAAGAATTGGATGAAGAAGATAGGATGGAAAGAAGGGGATCCTTTTGTTTGCCTTTTAGTGAGAGATTCTTCTTTCCTTAATTCCGAAAAAAAACCAGGGAACTGGAATCATCACAACTATCGAGACTCTTATATTGAAACTTATATGCCTGCAATAAAATGGCTTGCTGACCAAGGGATTTGGGTATTTCGAATGGGTAAAATTATGGGTGCCCCTTTAACTACAAATCACTCTCATATTATTGATTATGCATTTCATAATGAAAAAAATGATTTTCTCGATGTTTGGCTTTTTGCAAAATGCACACTATGTATTTCAACTGGAACCGGTCCTGATACTATAAGTCAAATTTTTCAAAGACCTATTCTTATGTTGAATTATATTCCCATAAGAGGTATGTGGACTTGGTGTGATACAACAACCTACCCAAAACATTTATTCAATATAAATTCAAATAAAGAAATAAGCCTAGAAGAACAATTAAATAGATATCCGTTTTCATTTAGTCAAGATTATCAAAAAGCAAAAATTAGAATTGTTGATCTAACCGAAGAAGAAATTTTGGAGGCTGTAGTTGAAAAATGGTCTATGCTAGAAGGAACTTGGATACCTCAGGCAGGAGATCACGAACTACAGTCAGAATTTTGGCGCCAAATAAAAAACTGTAAAGAATTTAAAAGCGGAGTTTATTATAGCCCAGCATTTTCAAAACAATTTGGATACATTCACCCTAAAGCACGTTTAGGTTATTCCTTTTTGAGAAGATATCCTGAGTTCCTTGAAAAAAAAAATACAAGCTGATTGCTTAAGAATTTCACTCAAAGCAATCTTTCAAAGTTTATAATTAAATTAATTCATTACTAAAAATTAATATAATATGTTTGATAAAAAAACAATTCTTATAACAGGAGGTACAGGCTCCTTTGGAAAAACATTTTCAAAGCTAACAATTGAAAAATATAATCCAAAAAAAATCATAATTTTTTCTAGAGATGAAATGAAACAATGGAAAATGTCTGAAGATTTTCAAAAATTTGATCCAGATGGAAAAATTGAATATGTAATTGGTGATGTTAGAGATAAAGATCGTTTATACCGAGTCTCTGAGGGTGTTGACTTCATTGTTCATGCTGCAGCGACAAAAATAGTTCCAACTGCAGAATACAATCCATTTGAGTGTATAAAAACAAACATAAACGGAGCCATTAACGTCATTGATGTTGCAATTGAACAAAAAGTTGAAAAGATTGTTGCATTAAGTACAGATAAGGCATGTAACCCAATTAACCTTTATGGTGCAACAAAGCTAGCCTCAGACAAATTATTTGTAGCAGCTAATCTCCATATTCTTAACTCTCAAACATGTTTTTCTGTGGTGCGTTACGGAAACGTAATGGGTAGCCGTGGTTCCGTGATTCCATTCTTCCAAGCCAAATCTAAATTAAGTGTAATGCCCATTACTGATATTCGTATGACTCGTTTCATGATTACGATTGAGCAAGGAGTGAGTTTAGTTTGGCATGCCTTTGAGGATTCTTTAGGCGGAGAAATATATGTACACAAAATTCCTTCGATGAAAATTACAGATATTGCTAAAGCAATTAATCCGGAAGCCAACCATGAAATCATTGGTATCCGTCCTGGCGAAAAAATTCATGAAGTAATGATCAGCCAGGAAGATGCAATGAGTTCACTCGAGTACGACTGGTATTATAAAATCCTTCCAACTCTAAACCAATGGCATTTAGATCCAAAAAGAATCAAAAATGGTAAAAAGGTGAAGCAAGATTTTTTTTATTCCAGTGATACTAATGAAGAATGGATGAAAATAGAAACACTTCAAAAATACCTTGAATCTAACCAATATATAGAATTGCAGAAACAAAACACTTGAGTTTAAAAAAGAAACATATTCCATATGGGCTGCACGAACTGGATGATGATGATATTCAGGCAGTTATCAATATACTGAAAAGTGATCAAATCACCCAAGGCAAAACTGTAGAAAGTTTTGGTAAAGAATTAGCAAATTATACCGGGGCAAAATATGGAGTAGCCGTATCTTCAGGTACAGCTGCACTTCATATTTCAGTATCTTCTCTTGGAATAGGTCCAGGTGATGAAGTTATTACAACTCCGATGACATTCTGTGCTACCGCAAACGCAGTATTATATCAAGGTGCAGAAGTAAAGTTTGTTGACATCGATGCAGATAGCTTAAACATAGATCCAAATTTAATTGAAGAAAAGATTAATGATCGAACAAAAGCAATCATTGCAGTTGATTTTCGCGGACATCCTGCAGCTCTTTATAAAATTAAAAAAATTGCTGAAAGGTATAATATTTACGTTATAGAGGATGGATCACATTCAATAGGTTCAATATACAAAGATGAGGGGAAAAAATTTATGTGCGGAGATGGGCAACATGCTGATATTTGCACATTTAGTTTCCATCCGGTGAAACATATTACTACAGGAGAGGGAGGCGCTATTCTGACTAACGATGAAAAATTATTTCACCATTCGTTTCTCCTTCGCAAACATGGAATAGACCGTAAAGAAAATATGTTTAGTAAAAAAAGTAGAATTGGCTCTTGGGTGTATGATATGGAAACATTGGGATTCAACTATCGCATTACAGACTTCCAAGCAGCTCTTGGGTTAAGCCAGCTTAAGAAAATTGAAAAGTTTAAAGCTCGTCGCCGTGAAATTGTAGATTACTATAACAAACAATTTTCTGATTATGATGAACTTATTTTACCTTATGAAAATAAATCAGTAGAAAGTAATTTTCATATCTATGTACTTCAGATTAAAGAGAATCCAAGATTTGATAGATACGACCTTTTTACTCACTTGAAAAAACTTAACTACTCACCAATGGTACACTACATACCTATTCACTTTCTAAGTTACTATAAAAAAAGACTTCGTCACAAAAGAGGCGATTTCCCCGTCGCAGAGAGATTTTATGATCGTGCAATCTCAATACCTCTATACCCTTCATTATCCGACTTAGAAGTAGAAAAAGTTACAAAAGATATTATTAAATTCATTAAAGTAAATTGATTAAAGTTCATTCAATAATGTCCGAAAAAATTGTTCTTGGAACTGTACAATTCGGGACTGACTATGGGATTACAAATCTTGATGGGGTTCCCACAAAAAATAAAATTTTTGATATCCTTGATTTTGCATGGCAAAATGGTATTAAGCGCTTTGACACGGCCCCAGGGTATGGATCTGAAAATCTTTTGGGAGAGTTTATAACTACTAATGGTCTTCAAAAAATAGCTTTAGTTTCCACCAAAATCCCATCTCTGAAAGAAATTTCAAATTTTAAAAATTATATAAGAGTAAATATTGAAAAATCTTTAAATAATTTAGGTTGTCCAATTGATGTACTCTTTTTCCATGATCCATTAGACTCAATTTTGCTAAAAAAAAATCCTAATTTCTTTAAGAATATTCTAAATGATTATCCTATTACAAAAATAGGAGTATCTGTATATGAACCTGAAGAAGTAGAATTGTTAAGAGATTGTACAATTGAACTCGCATTCCAGTTTCCGTTTAATTTATTTGACCGAAGGTTTGAAAAAGTTAAAATGGTAAATGGGAATAGATATGCTCGTTCTATTTTTCTACAAGGAATCCTTGCTTCCTCTGGAGATTTAAGAGGCAATCCGCCTAAAGAACTTTCTAATTTTCATAAAAAATTTCACGAAAATTTGATAAAATTAAATATAAACCCTTTAGGAGCAGCTTTTTTATTTGTAGTAAAAAAACAATTTATCGATTATTTTTTGATTGGCGTAGATACAAAACAACAACTTAATGATATTTTGTCTCTGGATTTAGATAATCAATCAAATTTATTTGATTTAGAAGGATTTAATATGGATTTTAAAAAAATATGCAATGATCCAAGAGAATGGAGTTAAAAAAATCACTATTTTTTAAGTTTAAAAATTTTAATTGCGAACTTAGAAATATAAAAGAAGATGATATAACCATAGCTTACATTAGTGGTTTAAAAAAAGACAAAGGAAATATCCAACTATTACCAAAAAATATTACTAAAAAATCTCAGTCTTTATACATAAATAATATTTTGGAAAGTAAAGATAAAAGTTTATGTGGTCTATTTGTAGATGATAATCTTGTCGGGACTGCAGGTATACAGTTTAATATTATTTTCACTAGAGATGTTACTACACTTTCAGAAAAAATTACAACTTTTGGAATATTTATCTTTTTAGAAAATTTTCGAAATGTTGGACTAGGAAAAACATTAGTTTGGGCCTCGACTTATTTGATTCATCAATGTTTTAAAGAAGAAGAGTTTGGTGCAGGTATGAACAAAGA
>CACGSI010000044.1 GCA_902575715.1 uncultured SAR324 cluster bacterium | reverse complement strand
ATGAAAAATTGATAATAAATTTTAAAAAATTATTAATTCGACAACAAACAAAAATTTCGATAAATTGTAATTTAATTTAAATAGTGTTACAAATCTCAGTTTAAAAATTTAGATCCTAAAATTATAATAAAGTGGATTTTCAAAAAGAATATCAGTATCAGCTCCAAACTCCCTTTCAAGATTCTTTTTTGATAGAATATTTTATTCTACCATTAATAATTTTTCTTGTAATTATATTGACATATTCATTCATTAAAAAAAAATTGCTTCGAGACGAGAAAGAAGATTTGGAAAGTCTAAAACTTTTACAAGAGTTACTAGAGTCTGGGGCTATAAATGAAAATGATTTTCAAAAGAAAAAAAACAGAATAACATCAAAATGGTGATATTTTTAAAACGTAATTGATTACTAAAAAAAATACCATTCCATTGATTTTTTTTAATTTAAGTATAATTTAATTTTTGCAAATTAATTTAAAATAAATCTAGTTTGTAAGGACTGCAATGGTGCAATTCATAAGATTCGTCTCCACAATTATTAAAAAGCAATTCTTTTAAAAAATTATTATGGCTTACAATTGCAATATTTTTGTAATTTGTGCTCATTAAAATTTTTTTAAATTTATTTATTCTTTCTCTCAATTCTTCAATTCTCTCAAATCTATCTTTTCTCCACAAATTATCTGAATCTGAATCTAATTTCGAAAAGTCAACTTCTTTAAATTCTTCTTTTAATTCATTTTTTTTTCTTCTTTTATTACATATTTCTAGCCCCTGGGGAAATTCCTTTATTATATCAAGGGCAATTATTTTAACTTTTTGATTATTTTTGAAAATGCTAACAGCAGTCTGCAAAGTTCTAGTTAAGGTAGAAACAAATACAACCTCTACATTCTTTAATTTTTCTGAATTATTCCCCAAGTCTTTAGCCTGGTTTAATCCTTTTTCTACTAGAGGAGCATCAAAAGATTCTTTTAAGAAATAAGCATTATCCCCTATTTCTTCACTTAATTCGTTATGGACAGCTTTACCGTGTCTTATACAAAGAATATTTTTCAATTATATACTTTCTCTAAGTTTAATTTTTAAAAATCAAAATACTTATTACAACTAAAATAATTAAATTTTATTTTACTAAAACTATAAAGCAAAATCTCTTATTATTGAAAATTTTTACTTAATGTTATAAAATAAAAATTATTTTAAAATTATTTAAAAAAAAATGAAACACTTTCTAATAATTATTTTTGTTCTTTTATTTTCTCATCTTGTGTTTGGTAAATCCAAAAAAAATGGTCTTTTATATTCATGGGAAAATGGATCAAGCTATATAGGAGAATGGAGAGATGGGAAAAAACATGGCCAAGGTAAATATACCTATGGTAAAGGTAGTGGACAAGGTGATAAGTATATAGGGGGATTCAAAAATGATAAAAAGCATGGTCAAGGCAAATACACTTGGTCGAATGGAGATGAGTTTGTAGGACAATTCAAAAATGACATGCCAAATGGTCAGGGTACTTACTCTTTCATTTCTGGAGGTAAATATGAAGGCGAATGGAAAAATGGTAGAGAAAATGGTCAAGGGACTTGGTTTAGGTCTGGAGAGAAATATACTGGAGAATGGAAGGATGGTAAAAAAAATGGTAAAGGAAAATTTTACTTCATTGATGGAAGTATTTATTCAGGTGAATTTAAAAATGATAAACCTAATGGCATAGGTACTGAAACTTATTCTAATGGCGGGAAGTATGTAGGGGAATTTAAGGAAGGCAAAAAAAATGGTAAAGGAACCCATACTTGGCCAGATGGTAGAAATTACTCTGGGACATTTAAAGATGGATTACCAAATGGAATAGGAACCAAAATCTCACCAGATGGATGGAAGTACATAGGAGAATTCAAACAAGATAAAAAAAACGGTCACGGTAAATTTTTTTGGCCCAATGGGGACATCTATATTGGAAAATTCAAAAACGATAAACCAAATGGTCAAGGGACTTATACATTCTTCTCTGGAGAAAAATATGAGGGTCAATGGAAAGATGGTAATGAGAATGGTTATGGAGTTTGGACTTCTAAAAATGGAGAGAGATATTCTGGTGAATGGAAGGATGGTAAAAAGTTTGGGGAAGGCACGTTTTACTACATGAATGGTAGGATTTATGAGGGAAAATTCAAGGATGGTATAAAGAATGGTCTAGGCACCGAAAAGTACACAGATGGAAGGATTTATGAAGGAGGATTCAAGGATGGGAAAAAGTTTGGCAAAGGTACAAAAACTTGGCCTGATGGTCGTAAATATGTTGGAGAATTTAAGAATGGTTTACCAAATGGTCTAGGGACTGAAACTTCTAAAAATGGGTGGACATATATAGGAGAATTCAGAGATGGAGAGAAACACGGCAAAGGAAAATTAACTTTTGCTGATGGAGGTTGGTATAACGGTAATTGGAATTCTGGACTAAGTTGGAATGTTATAAAATTTAATAAAGATGGAAAAATGTCATACGAAAAGGTAAATGGAAAAATAAATTACAAACATTAAATTGTGCAACTTTAAACAAATTGTATAAATTGTTCTACAAATGAAAAAATTAATTTTAAAAAAATTTATGTAATTCTAAAAATATTTACATAATTTTTTATAGAGAAATCTTCTCAGCATGATAAATATAAACTGAATATTTTAATATTAATTTGTAATGTGCGACCTAACTTTTATATTATTTAAAATAAACAATTAATTCTCAACTACAACAAGTTCTATTTAATCACGCAAATACAAACTATTATGTATAAAAATTATAAAGAAGATCAAATAACTAATAAAAAGAATGCTTTTGCTAGAAAAAAACAAAAGACCGAAGAAGAATTAGAAAAAGAAGTTTCTGATACAGTAAAAAAAATAATTGCGGGAAAAAAATAAACTTTTATAATAATACTTAATCACTTCTTTAAAGGTTAAAAATATTAATTACTTACACGCTACCTACATTCCCTTCTAGATTCCTTGTAAATTTCTCCTTAATTATGGTTTAAATTAAGTTATATAAATACTTAAAACTGTTATATTGAGTTTTTATTTTATTACGAAAAAATGAAAAAATATTTGTTAATTATTCTTGTGTATTTTTTTAGTCTCTCTTTTAACTCATGCGGGAATAAAGACAATACATCAGATAAAACAACTAACGAAAATTCTATATTCAGTGACAATGGTACAACATTTGTGGTAAAAGTGAATTCATCTAAATTTTACATAGATGGAATCCAAACAAAATCATTGTTCATGAAAAAAGGTTATACCTATTTTTTTGATTCTAGTGATGCAAGCACTGGTAGTCATCCTTTGTTTATTGGCACAACCTCTTCCGGATGAATTTATACTTTTGAATACACTTCGGGCATAACTCACAGTCGTACAACGAATGGGACTCTAACTTTTATAGTACCTTCAGATTCTCCTTCAACACTTTATTACAATTGTGGTAATCATTCATCTATGGGAGGTTTAATAACTATTAACTAAAATCTACGTAAAAACCATGAAGCATATACTTTTCACATTCTCATGCATTCTTCTTTCTTCTCATGTAATCGGAGAGAGTAAGACCAGTGAAACTCTTTATGAGTGGAAAACTTCTTCTGGTATTCAGTGGAGGGAGATCGGTGATAAAGATTTCCACGCAAAATATATTGGTGATGTCGTGATTGGAAGACCTCATGGTGTTGGTACTTTGGTTTACCCTGATGGGAATAAGTATGTTGGTGAGTGGATGAATGGATTATTTCACGGTCAAGGAATATTTACTATTGCTAGTAATGGATATATTTATATTGGTGAGTACAGGGTTGGTTCCTTGTGGAATGGATTAATAAAAGAAAAAGACGGAACTATTGACTTCAAAGTAGTCAATTGGAAAAAAATTAAACAATAAACCACATTTAATTCCTCACAGTCAGAAAATCAACAGATGTTTTGCGCATAAAAAAAGTACCTCAAAAGTACCTCAATTTTGCAAAACAAGGCGGTGGGAGACTAATACCAATACACCAGAAGTGTTTATATAATAATATCAGTAGGATGGCGGAGATGTATAGGAATCGAACCTATCTATGACAATTTTAATGCCACACGCGCGGGTTTGAAGTCCGGGGCGCCCACCAGTGACGCATCCATCTCCATGAATAATAACAGTAACTTAGGGGTTTGTGTTTTTTCAAAATCCATTTACACTCCATTTTTCACTCCATTCAGAAGCAATTTATCCATACAATCTCTTAGAAACTGAATTCCACGTTCTCAAGATTTTTTCTATCATTCAAATTGAAAACTGTAGAAAAATTACAAATTACCTTTGTCTGTCTATTGATTATTCTATCTTATTCTTTGTTTCTTTAAAATATATTCTTTTTGAAATAACTTTTTTTAAATATTCTCCGGCAAGAAAACAAACATGTTTCTCATCAACACAAACAAAATCTAATCCATCAAAAATATCCTTAAAAATATTTTTTATCGCATTATAAAGAATTTTATTTTTTTTGGTAGCAGGTAATTTAAACATAATATTTAATTCAGATTTTTCCCAAAAATCCCAAATTTTTGGTCTTATTTTGTTATTTTCACCCTCATTAATCTTTAAATATTCTGCTAATGAATTGAGATAGTTTAAAATTATTGAATCTATGTTCTTCTGGAGATTTTTCTTATTGAAATTCTTAAAAGCAATACCTATATGATTAGCTGCTGAAATTCTATAATTAATATTTCTGAAAAAATAGTTTGAAAAAATTCCTACATTTTCATCGGTAATTATTGAAAGATTATTTTTACCAGATGTGACATTTTCTTCAGATGACTTATCCACTTTCAATTATATAATAATGAAGACTCAAAAATATTTTTATTTTTTATTTACAAATTATAAATATTAGTATATGCTAACATAAAATTTTGGAACATTATATAATTATTTCGCTACTCCTGCCTAGAATACCTAATAGAAGCAGACCCATTTATAGGAAACTGATTCTATCTTCTCCTATCTAGGTAGGAGTTTTTATTATAAATTTTTTCTTAAGTAGAAACTCAAATAGTCTTTATATATATTTTATAATAATGAATTATTACTCTAGCAAATTTAATAACTTATTTTTTATTATTACACTTATTATAGCAATGTTTTTAGGAATTATATTTAGCATGATTTATTCTAAGTCATTTAAAAAAAAAATTTTTATAAATATAGATACTTTAGAAAATTCATATCCTCATTATAGTGGTAAATTTGTAGAACAAAACTCTTTTGTTCAGGAATTAGAATTCAAAAATTATCCTGAAAATTCTGTTCCAATAAAAATGACTTTAGGAAAAATTAAAAAAATAGAAAATCCATATCAGCCAAGATTAAATTTGTCATTTTTAAGAAAAAATTTTGATTCTGGTAATTCTCTTAATAATTTAAGATTTAGATCAAACATAATGGGAAATATTGAGTATGAATATTTTAATAAATACAATAGATAATTCAGTTTTTTTGGAAAACAAAATTGCTAAACAAAATAATGAATAAATTTAAAAATTTGAAAAAAATATTAATTCATTTTTTCCCCATATTTATTTCTTGTAATTTGTATGCAAAAAATTGTGAAATTAATATCTCTGGTACAGATATGATGAAATTTAATAAAAAAATAATTGATGTAAAGGGCTCTTGTAAAGCTTTTAAAATCTTATTAAAGCATACTGGGAAACTTCAAAAAAATGTAATGGGCCATAACATAGTGATTGTGAAGACAAAAGACTTAGAAATGGTAACCTCCAAAATAAATATGTCTCATGGATTTAGTGATGGATTTTTGCCTGATTTAAATGAAGTGCTTTTTAAATCGCCCATTATAGGGGGTGGGGAGGAAATAATCTTGGAGATAGAAACAGAAAAATTAATGAAGGATACAAATTATACTTTTTTTTGTAGTTTCCCAGGACATTTCGTTATAATGAAAGGAGAAGTTAGGATTTTATAGACACAAATTAGCACAGAAATTAATTTTGCTCTGAAAAAAAATTTATAGAGAAATATTTTATGTCTTAACTCGCTTTCCTCTAATTTAGATAGAATTAAATACTTCAATTTCTTCCATATTTCTCCTTTCTATTTCACTCCATTTTCACTCCATTCGAGTGCTTACAATCCATTTCACTCCATCGATTTTGGGTATAAGTAACTGATATTACTAGAGTGATACGGATTTGAAATCCGGGGCGCCCACCAGTGACGCATCCATCTCCTTTAATAATAACAGTAACTTAGGTTTTTGTATTTTTTCAAAATCCATTTTGCCTGCATTTTAAACAAATTTGTTTTAAATATTGATAATCCTTTTCAGGAATAATGATACTATCCCAACAATTATAGCGAATATTGAATTAAAATAAAATTGTTCTATAGCCATTTCTTTCATTTTTCATCTAAAATACAAATACAATAAAAATTACTAATTGCTATTGTATTCCAAAGGCTTATTTCATCTTATTCTTTGTTTCTTTATAATGTCTTCTTTTTGAAACAACTTTTTTTAAATATTCTCCAGCAAGAAAACAAACATGTTTCTCATCAATACCTTTGTCATTAATTTTTAAAAACATCAGAAAAATGACGGCTTAATTAGAAAATCAAATACTGAAAGAGGAAAAAGAGTGATCACGAGCTAAGTTCTATTACAAAGTTCTTTAAAATTGCAGTACTTACATTTTGCAGTATCCTCTACCAAGGTAAATTTGTCTTTTTCGAGAGGAATATTTTCTTCATAATTTTTACAATAGTTGTACATTTCTTGAGTCTGAGAAAATATTAGTTCCTTGTACTTGTTGAGCTCTTCTTCAGTAGGCTCAAATGATATTTCCTCATATCCAGGATGCAAGTATGCGATTATAGGCACAATGTCGCAAGCATCCCTTTCTAGGTGATATGAAGCCCAGGAAGAATAACCAACTAACTGTTTGGAATATTTTTCCCCGTCTTTCTTTCCTGTTTTCCAATCAAGAATGAAAATTTTTCCTTCAAAAGGGATTAAGAAATCAACTTTACAATATAATTTTAATTCACCTAGACGAGACTCACCATAGCGTGAAGGCTCAATCAACCAGTTTGCTTTTTCAATAATAGCCTTCTCATTGATCCATTCAAACCTTTTGCTTTCTAAAAAATTGCTAAGGCATTTTCTTGTTTTGTCAAACAATTGGTCAAAATTTATTTCCTCAAATTCTTCATAATAAATTTCAAAATATTTTTTTGTTAGTCTACTCTTTATTATTTTTTTAATGTAATCTTCGAATTTTT
>CACGSI010000043.1 GCA_902575715.1 uncultured SAR324 cluster bacterium | reverse complement strand
TTGGGTTGGTTCTAGCGAATTGCTTTTTGATGCTGAAGCTGTTGAGAAACAGATTTTAAGTTTGAAAGAAAAGCATATTGATTTGTTGTTTATAATGCAATTAACATTTACAGACGCAACAATGACAGTAAAGTTAGCCCAATCTTTTGATGTCCCCATCCTTTTCTGGTCTTTCCCTGAAGCTAGAACAGGTGGTAGATTGAGATTAAATTCATTGTGCGGAGTTAATCTTGCTGCGCATGCACTTGGAAAAACAGGTATTCAATGTGATTATATCAATTTAAGTCCGAGTGATCCTGAAACTAAAGAAAAACTTACTTCGTGGATGAGGGTCTTCCAAGCATATAAAAATCTTTCAAATACTAAAATTGCAGTAATTGGTGATCATCCTGATGGATTTGACACTTGCTCTTATGACAGCAAAAAATTGCGTGAAATTTCGGGAGCAAAAGTTGAACGTATTGAGCTTTCTGATTTGTTTGATGAAGCTAAAAAAATTGATACAAAACAAATAAACTCAATTCGTCGAGAATTAGAATCAAAAATTGATGGCCTAGATCTGGTAGAACAGGAACCTTTAGAAAAAAGTTTTCGCATTTTGGCAACTTTGCGAAATAAAGCAAAAAGTAAAGGTTTTGATGGTTTTTCCATTCGTTGTTGGCCAGAATTTTTTACTGAATATGGTTGTGCTGCCTGTGGTGCAATGGGTGTTTTGAATTCTCAAGGAATTGCTTCTGGTTGTGAAGCGGATGTATATGGGACATTAAGTACTTTAATACTAAATTGGCTTGGAGAAGAACCATCTTTTATTGCGGATCTAGTTGATATAAATTCAAAGCATGATACAGGTGTTTTTTGGCATTGTGGACTAGCTCCAATGAACATGGTTGACCCTGAGACCTCTATAGAGGCTGGAATTCATTCAAATCGAAAGAAACCTTTAGTCAATGAATTTGCTCTCAAACCAGGAGAAGTTACCCTTTTTAGATTAAGTCAATCAAAAAATTTGACAAGGATGGTAATCGGAAAAGGTAATATGCTAAAGGCTCCCAAAAGTTTTTCAGGAACTTCAGGAGTAATTCGTTTTGAAAGGCCAGCATCAGAAGTTTTAGATACGGTTATTAAAGAAGGTTTGGAACATCATTATGCAATTACATATGGTAATGTTTCTAAAACATTGAATTTATTGGCAAGACAACTAAATATACCTGTACTCGAATTGAACTGAAATGCTCAAAACTATTCGATATGGCTTTATAGGTTGTGGGATGATGGGTCAAGAACATCTTAGGAACTTATTTTTAGTTGACGGTGTAGATGTAACAGCAATTTTTGAACCTGATTCTATTATGCGAGATGAATGTCGTCGTTTAGTCTCAGATTCAAATTTTGTGGAAACTGAAGAAGATGTTATTCGATCTGAAAATGTGGATGCTCTGATCATAACAAGCCCTAATTACTTTCATTGTGATCAACTGAAAAAAATAGTTGAAATTCGGCAGATTCCAATACTTATAGAGAAGCCTGTTTGTACTTCTTTAGAGCAAATTAAGGAACTTAAAAAAATAAATAAGAATTATTCTTCCCCAATTTGGGTTGCTATGGAATACAGATATATGCCTGTTATTTCAAAACTCATAGAAATTATTAGATCTCAGAAAATTTTAGGTAAAATGATTTCTTTGAATATTAGAGAGCACCGATATCCTTTCCTTAAAAAAGTTGGTAACTGGAATCGATTCAATAAAAAAACTGGAGGAACTTTAGTTGAAAAATGTTGTCACTTCTTTGATTTAATGAGATTAATATTAAAGAGTGAACCTGTCAGGCTATACGCATCAGGAGCTCAAGATTTAAATCATTTAGATGAGAAATATGATGGAGAAGTTCCAGATATTTTAGATAATGCAATAGTGGTTGTTGATTTTAAATCTGGTCAGAGAGCGATTTTAGATTTAAATATGTTTGCTGATGGATCTTGGTTCCAAGAGTCTATTATGATTGTGGGGACAGAAGGAAAAATTGAGTGTGAAATTCCTGGACCTACTCGCTTTTGGCCAGAAAAGCTTTTAGGAGAATCACCTACTGCAAAATTAACTCTTTGCCCTCGAAGTCCAAAAGGTCCTAAACTGCTGGAAGTCCCGGTCGATAACAAATTATTGGATGCAGGAGATCATAATGGCGCTACATTCTATCAGCATCAAAAATTTGCTAATGTTGTGAGAGGGAACCAGACTGTGGAAGTCTCATTAGATGATGGTATAAAAGCTGTTATTATAGGACTTGCTGCTCAATACTCTATTGAAACTAGAAAGGCTATAGACTTGACTAGTGGGGACTATAATTTAATCTAAATTTAGTATGTTTTAAATCGTAATTTAGTTTAAAATTTTTTTTTGCAAAAATTTTTTGTAGGAAGAATTACGCTAGTCTACAGGCAGTCCACTGGGGACTTGCTTAGGTTTCCCAAGTTTTCCCCAAATGCTTTTTGTTCCAGTCAAAGAGTGTATGAAAGATATTAATTCATCAACTTCAATTTCACTTAGATCAATTGGTTCTATATCCAAACGGGATTTTAGTCTTTCCCTTTCTAGTCTATCTTCCAAAACTACAAAATCAATATTTTCTAGCCATTTAGCCTTAGGGAGAATTACCTGACTAGAATCCCAATTTTCAAGAGAATTTATTGGATCCAAGTGATGACGTATTATACCTTCTAAGGTAGCATATGAACCATTATGTCCATATGGTGCCGTTAATGCTACATTTCTGAGAGTCTGTGTTCTAAATCTATAAGCGTCTTCCAACTTATCTGTTTCTCCCATACGACCTACATCTCTTACATAAGGATCTAAAAATCTAGTTCTTCCTGGACCAAACTGAGGTAGAGCTAAAGCATAGAATTTTTGATCAGTGAAGAACTTTCCATTATGACATTCAGCACATTTTGCTTTTCCAAAAAATAAATCCATTCCCTTTTTTTGTTTAGTGTTTAAAGCTTCTTTGTTACCAGCTATGAAAGAATCGTAGGGACTGTCGTAACTTCTCCATTCGAAATTAATGAAATCACTTAGTGCATTTGCAATATGAGAGATGTTAACTTCAGTAGGATTCTTAATTTCATCAAATGCTTCCATAAATAATTTACCGTATTCCGGGATAATTCTTACTCTCTTTGAAATGATTGGCCAGCCTAAGTCTATTCTATCGTAAACTGCTCCTGCAACTTGGTTTTCTCCTGAATTCCCGGCCATTTCAAATTCTGAAGATAATGGTAAAAGAGCTTGAGCTGCGAGTAAGTTTGCAACATCTTTATGAAGCCATTCTTCTGCAGGACTATTAAATTTATTATCGTATTCGTCTCCGAAGCTAAGTTTTCCATCATAGAACATTACTCGTATTTCTTTAGCACCAAGATTAAATAATGCAGGCGAATTTCGTGGTATACGTTTTTTTAATCTTTGAATTTGCATGACCAGAAGTGCGTTCTATACCTATTCCAGAACCCCCTTCACCAACTCCGAGTGAAAGTCCATCTGTTGTATGTAAATCATGATTATGACAGGTCCCACACGAAATGTTACGATTCCCAGAAAGGATGTTATCGTAGAATAATAACCTCCCTAGCTTTACTCTGTTTTGTTTAACTGGAAAAAAGTCACTTTCTTTAACAATTTCTGAAATTTTTGTCTTAGATTTCGAATGGCTTAATTCAGGAAAAACAAGTAAGATTAGAATTATAAAAAAACATAATCCCAATAAATTAAATGGAAATATATGATAAAAAAATTGTTTTTTGTTAGTGCAATTACTTTTTTTGGTTTTTTCTCCCCCATAGTTTACGCCGATATTGAAAAAGCAAGAGATTTGATGGAATCTAATAATTTTAGGGAGGCTATGAAAGAACTTCTTCCAGCAGCGAGATCTGGGAATGCTGATGCAGAGGAACTTATAGGTGTAATGTACGCTATGGGTCTTGGTGTGAAGCGAGATGATGTGAGAGCTTTTGAGTGGTATCTCAGATCCGCTATGAAGGGGCATCCTGGAGCTCAATCTGGTGTTGGATGGTATTATGAAGTTGGCAGAGGAATGCCAGGGCCAGATTTGATCCGCGCTTATATGTGGTATGTACTTTCTGCAATTGGTGGTGACCCAGATGCAGCAATTAGTCAGGAAGAAGTTGTAAAAAAAATGTCTTTGGAGCAGATTGAAAAGGCCCATATATTAATAGATGATTACAAAGTTTGGCTTTATCCTTTTCGATGAAAAATTTTTATTATTATTAAAAAAATTTCATTTAAGGAAAAATTTATTAAAAATAATAAAATTCATTATCCTCCAGTAATAAACCCGAAATATCTAGGAATAGCAAGGGAAACTCCGGGAATATAGGTTATCATAAAGATCACTATTACTTCAATTGCTAGGAAAGGTAAAATAGATTTAGATATAGATTCTATTTTTTCTCCGGAGACAGAGGATGCAACAAAAAGGACTAGTCCCATTGGAGGTGTAGCAAGTCCAACCGTTAAATTTACGCTCATAATTATAGCAAAGTGAACTGGGTGAACTCCAAGATCTGTGAAAATAGGTCCGAGAATAGGTGCAAGAATTATTATAGCGGGTCCAGCATCTAGAAACATTCCTACTATAAATAGTAAAATATTTATTAAAAATAATAAAAGAAGTGGATTTTTTGTAAGAGTCATTATCCACTCTGCCATTATTTCTGGCGCGTGAGATAGACTAACTACTGTTTTAAAAGCCATTGCAGCGCCAACCAACAAAAGGACTACGGATGAAGTCATAGCGGCTTCAGTAAGGACTTTTGGTAAATCACTAAATTTCATTGATTTTAGTATAAAAAGACTTATTATTAATGAATAGGCAACGGCAATTGCAGAAGCTTCCGTAGGTGTAAAAATTCCTCCTAAAATTCCTCCAAGGATTATTACAGGTGTTAAAAGTGGAAAGAATGCTTTTAATGAGGCATGGCCTCTTTCAGACCAACTAGATTTTTTTGTAGCAACAGGGAAATCGTATCTTTGTGCCATTATCCATGTCATAAACATTAGTCCCAGGCCGACTAAAACTCCTGGTACAATGCCTGCTAAAAATAAAGCTGCTACACTCTCTCCCATAACATAGGAGTAAATAATCATTATACCAGAAGGAGGAATTATTGGACCAATAACTGAAGATGCTGCTGTAATAGCAGCTGAAAATTTTCTACTATACCCATTTTTTTTCATAGCTGGAATTAACATTGAGCCTATAGCAGAAGTATCTGCTACAGCGGATCCTGACAATCCTGCAAATAACATTGAGCTTAGAATATTAACATGGGCTAATCCTCCCCTTAAATGTCCCATCATTGCTTGAGAAAATTCGACTAATCTAGCTGTAATACCTCCTCTATTCATTAGTACTCCAGCTAACATAAAAAAAGGGATTGCCATTAGGGGGAAACTGTCTATACCGTTATATACATTCCTATATAGAAGGGCTAAGTCTCTTCCCTGGCCATTAAGCCACAACAAAATTCCTGGTGCTGCTAGGAGACCAAAAAAAACAGGAAGTCCTATAATTAGGGAAATAAGAAAAACTGGTAAGAAAAAAGCTAGCATTTATTTATTTTCAGATTTAGTTTGATCAGGATCTTTTGGTAATTCAATTTTAGGATTAAATATTAATAGAAAATTTTTTAAAATTAATTCAATGTTCACTAAAGTCATCATCAAAAGTCCTACAGGTATCGACATATACATCCACGCAAGTTTAATCTTTGAAGATTCTATCCCAATTAAAAATAAAGGCCATTTCATTGAAGATGATTCAAAAAGCCAGCCGCTATCAACATGTTTAATTCCAAAGTCTAATCCAACAATCAAGACCATCAAAGAAATCATCAGTAATAATAAGGTTAATACTTTGATTATTTTTGATGGTAAAATGTTAAAAAGTATCTCTATAGAAACGAATCCTCCCCATCGATAAGCACTTGGAGCTATGAGACCAGTCATCCAAAGCATAAAAAATCTAGCGGCTTCGTCTGGCCAGGGCAGGGCAGAATTAAGTCCATATCTAAAAAAAACCTGTATCAGAATTATTATAACCATTAGTCCAATAGAGATCCAAGCTAGTTTCCGACCCAGCCTCAAAATAATTGTGTTCAAAGTAAATAGTCCTCTAAAGAAAAAAATCATTTATTTTTAATAATCAAAATTTTTTTTAAAAACATATTAGAATATGGGAAAATCACTTGAATAAACATATTTCAAATTTTCCTACTGATTTTATTTTTTGGAGTGAAATATATTTAGAAGAAGGGCTGTATAATTTAACAGCCCTTAAATATAGAATTAATTTAAATCCTGGCTCATACCAACCGAAATATCTGCTTCAGCTTTTGAAACAGCATAAGTCAAAGCGTTAAACACTACTGTTCCATTTTTTACATTTGATTTAAACCACTTGTATACAGGTGTAGCAGCTTTCTTGAAGCTAGCTTTTTGTGCAGGAGTAGGTACATATAAACTTCCTCCGCCAGCAACAAAATCTTCATATGCTTTTATTGATTTCCTCTTAGGTGACGCAAATGTGGCTTGTTGAAGGGCAGCAAATCCATCTACAACTACACGACGTAAACTCTCAGGCATCGACATAAATTTATCATTTGACATCCACCATAATGCTCCCATGTATGCATGACCATCTAGAGTAACATATTTTAAACCTGCATCAGGAAATTTCATATTCATAATATCAGTGATTCCATTTTTTGAACCTTCTACCACTCCTGTTTGAAAGGAAGTGAATAATTCAGGCCAAGGAATTGGAGTTGGTGATGCACCTAGAGCTCTGACCAATTCTTGAGGTAAATCAGCAACAACTGTTCTAATTTTTAAACCTTTCATATCAGAAGGCTGGGTAATTTTCCTTCTAGTGTTAGCAAAATTTCTCCACCCACCAGTATTACCAATAGTCATTAATCTTATTTTTCCATTTGAATCGGATAATGCTAATTCTCTAATTTTTCTAGTAAAATCTCCTGCAAGAACATGCTCCGCTATTCTATCACTACTCATAAGATATGGAAGATCTAAAACCTGCACATATGGGAATATCCCAGCAGCACCTCCAGAAGTAGAAATATAGATATCAATTGAACCATCTGCAATTCCTTGAAGGCACTCTGCTCCTTTTGAACAAAGTTGTGTCCCAATGAAAAGTTCTACAGCAATCGCACCATTTGAAGCAGATTCTACATAATTTTTGAAAACAACTAGGCCATCATAATCTTCATCATTTTCATTAGAGTTAGCAGTTGCTCTAATTTTAAAATCTGCTGCTGGAATAGAACCTATCGTAATTCCACAATAGATAATTGAAATAATAAAAATTTTCAAAATTGATTTTAATTTCATTTTCTCTCTCCTAAAAATTGGTTATACATAAGTAAGAT
>CACGSI010000042.1 GCA_902575715.1 uncultured SAR324 cluster bacterium | reverse complement strand
ATAAACTCAAAAATTATCATAATATATAAAAATGATAGCAGTGATCCTTGCTGGCGGAACTGGAACAAGACTTTGGCCATATAGTCGTGTTATGACACCCAAACAATTTTTAAATCTTGGGTCTACTCACGAGTCCTTGTTTCAAGAAACTTGTAGGAGAATTGATTCGATAGTTTCTGCTGAAAATATTTTTGTAGTTGGCTCAGATCAACATGAAAATGAACTTAAACATCAGATTTCTCAAATTTTACCAAACTTTTGTGATGAAAATCTATTAATCGAACCACAAAGTAGAAATACTGCTCCTGCAATTCTTTGGGCGATAATTCAGATTAATAAAAGAAGATCAAAAGAGCCTGTTGTAATTCTAGCATCAGATCATTTGATAAAGAATCCAAAGAGATTTATCGAAGCTTTAAAAAATGCTGAGGAATTAGCAAATTCTGGGTATATAGTGACTTTTGGGATTTGTCCTGAACACCCTGAAACAGGTTATGGTTATATTAAAGCCGGGGATACTATTTATAAAGGTTTTAGAGTAGATGAGTTTGTTGAAAAACCAGATCAAAATACTGCTGAATATTACTTCAAGTCCTCTAAATATTTTTGGAATGCAAGTATATTTATGGCCACGACAGAAACTTGGTTAAATGAATTTAATAATCTAGTCCCGGAATTATATTCTGCATTTGTTAATGAAAAAGTTAATAGGGTAGATTTAAATGAATCAGAAACTATAAAGGGGATCTATCAATCAATTAAGAGCGAGTCAGTTGACTATGCCTTGCTTGAAAAATCTAAAAAAGTAGCAGTTTTACCTGTTGAAATTGAATGGAGTGATTTAGGGAGTTGGGAAAGTATTTTTCAGATTTCAGAAAAAGACTCTTTCCAAAATGCTATTCGTGGAAATGTTATTACACTAAATACAAATAATTCTTTAATTTTTAGTAATAAAAAATTGGTAACTAGTATTGGAGTTGAAAATTTAATTATCGTTGAAACCGATGATGCACTTCTAGTATGTGACATGAAAAGATCTCAGGATGTAAAAAAACTTGTGGAAACATTGAAAAAAGAAGACCGTCATGAATATAAGTCTCATAATCAAATTTTGCGACCATGGGGATTAGTAACTACAATAATTGAAAATACTAATTATAAAATAAGATTGCTTGAAATAATGCCTCAAAAAAAATTATCTCTACAACGTCATATGTACAGAAATGAACATTGGGTAGTTCTCAAAGGTAAAGCAAGTATAAAAAGAGGAGAGGATGATTTCCTTTTAAATGAAAATGAATCTACTTTTATACACAAGGGAATAAAACATAGACTAAGTAATCAAGAAGATACAACTTTGAAGATAATTGAAGTACAGTATGGTGAATATATTGGGGAAAATGATATCGAAAGATTTACCTAAAATTTAAATGTTCAAGGGTAAAAAATATGTTTTTTTAAAAAATCATATTCAAGTTATTGATATTAAATAATATATTTTAACAATTAGCTATGGTAGTTTTTCCAATTCTGAATTTTGTTTTACCACTTATGCTTACCAGTTTTCTTTTTGTAAACACGCAAGGATGTATAGATTGTGAAGATCTTAACAAAACTGGAAGTGTTAAAAATAACCAGTTTGAAAATTATAATTTAGAAGAATCGAGATTAGAAAAAAATTTTATTAATCAAGAAGAATTAGAACTTAAAAAATAAGGGGAATTTCTACTAGCTAAAAATTTAGGGAAATAATACTTGATTACTTAATTTATTCAATGATATTTAGAACTTTATATAAATTAATTGAAGTACTCTTCCGCAAATAGAGTTTTTGGGTAACCATCGGTATTATTAGTATTATTGATATTTCCTAGCCTAATAAACGTTTTTTCAGAGCTCATTTGAACAATGTCATTGTGAACATCATTTAATGATTCATAAGTTTTGGAATTACAGGTTAATCCTACTAAAGAAGTTGCATTATCATTTGCCCAACCTGTTTGGCCACAATAATTATTAAAATTCAAAGAAGACGAAACTAATGAAGTTTTAGGTTCTAAAGTTATACTAAAAATATTTGCAGTGAATTTATAAATAATTTGGTTTTGTTCAGTGGTAGTTTTGTCTCCAAGAACAAAATTATTTAGTACTTTCTTAAAAATAAAACTTTCATTAGAACAATTAGTATCCGAATAATTTGTAGTAGTAGCAGTTAAATTGTCTCCATTAGAAGAAAAAATTATTGAAGTTTTATTTGAGGTTGACTCATCGGTACTATCATTACACTCTGAAGTCCATGTACCAATTAAAATTTCAGTTGTAACATTTATAGACTCATCTGTAGTCTTAGTTTTTAGTTGATCGCCACAACTGGAAATCATGAAAAATAATATTACAAATAAATTCCAAATGATTTTCATATTACTTTTAATATCTGAAACCAAAGTAGATAATTAAGTTTGTTGGATAGTTTGTTTTGCTTTCAAGGTCATTTTTTATTGAATCATCGAATTTTGACATATTCTCTGTATATTCAATTGTCCTTGAACCTCCAATGCTTGTATTGATTGATATAGAAAAACTCAACATGAAGTCAAAAACTTTTTTCCATCCAACTCCTGCAACGAATACTAGAGGACTCCATTTTAGTTTCACAGAACCAATCTTTGCTTTTGTTCTATCATCTAATATCTTACCGGAACCACTCCAACTTCTAAAAGAAAGCCCGGCCTGTCCGAAAATCCCATCTATATCTAAACCTAAATCCTTAGCATAATATCTAGGTGTAATAGTAAATGTTTGAAAGTTAGTTTGTGACTTAATAGAGGTCCCAAGTCCTTCAATTTTATTTGCATTATCTCCAATTGCCAGAGAAGCTACATAATCAATTCCATTTTTTGAAGTGTATGTGTTTTGAATTCCTGTTCCCCAAGTAGAATAGAATAGACCAGAGTCGAATTTTTTATTATCTTCTTTGCTTTTATTATCTTCAGCAAATATTATTTTTGGACTCAGAAGTACAAGATAAATCAATGCTAATATTTTTAGTATTTTCATAAAATTTTAATGAATATAATTCATTAAGGGCTTGGGCATTTAGCACTAGCAGGGTTGATCCGTATTGCTTTGTTTCTTCCAAGAGAACCATTTGATCCAGGATCAGGTAATGTTAATACAGCATTATTGGAAGAGTTATCTGTAAGGGTTCCACCGTTTGTAGAGAGTGAATTTAAAGCATTATAGTCAAGGTCACAGGTTTTGTCTCCTGATTGAATAGTATAAATAAATGTAAGGTTATCTGAGCCATGTCCACTAGTATAGTTAGCGTAACGATCAGTACTTCCAGTTTCCAATAATAATCTAGGATTACCAGTTGAGTTGTCAACAAATACCGATTCAGTGAAGATTATATTTATATCAATGTTTCCCGATGTATAATCATTATTAGGTGTAGATGAATTAACTGATATAACGGTTGGTGCATCAGTATCGTAAATTATTTGATTCCTTATAACACTATCTGTAATAACCATTGATGATCCAGTACAAACGGAAGAATTATCAATAGTTGAATTATCTATTGTAGAATTACAAACACTAGAACTGTTTGTCACAGAAGAACCATTTGTCACAGTCGTATTATCTCTTACTGTCGAAGTTTGTACAGTTGATCCTCCATTTACAGTTGAACCATTGCAAATGGTAGCATTATCTATTGTAGAATTATCGATAGATGATTCTAAACAAATATTGGATCCATTTTTAACAATTGAAATATTGTCTACAGTTGAATTATCCACAGAAGAATTGTCAATTCTTGATAAAATTACATTTGAGTCAGAAACTGTTGCACAATTTGTAACTGATGAGTTTACTATTAAAGCGTTATCAGTAATTGATGAATTGTCTACTGTGGAATTGTCAATAGTTGAGCTATCAATATAGTAGCAACTGCTAGATGGAATTTCTGGTAAATCTAGAAAATTCCTTTGATCTGTAGAATTTGGTTGATCTAGTACTTGGTCAAGTTCTTTATTTGTTCCAGAAGAATCTTCGCTATTAGCGCAAGAATTAATAACTAAGGTAATTATTGCTAAAACTAAATAAAAAACTTTATTTTTCATCACATTCTCCATAACCTGAGAAGAGTAGATCCCTGCCATGGAAAATTTGTATTCTTTCCGATAGAATACAATTACAGAAAAAACTAAATTTCTACAAAAAAATTTTAATTTTTATAGATTATATAATAATAAACTGCAATCACAAAGCCAAACTTAAATTGCTAACTTAGTTTGACTAAATAAAATCAAATAATTTAAAACCTTTCTGTAACTTTAATTATTTAATTAGTCAAGGTTAATCAATATATATAACAAGGTTAGAATTAATAAAATTTTATAAAAAATATATTTTTACCATTTATTTATATTTTTTTGTTAAATATTTCACATACTTTTTATAATTTATTAAATTTAATTTAAAATAGTAACTAATTTTAAAAAAAACTTCTTGAAGTATTTTTTTTCAAAAAGTAAAAATAATATATTCAAAAATTTTAAAATTTTAATAAAGAACAAAAAATGCCAAGAACTATAAGAAAACTTGCTACTATATTGGCTGCTGATGTAGTTGGTTTCAGTAAGATGATGGACAAAAATGAGGTTTTAACACTAGAGAATTTAAAAAGTTGTAGAGATCTTATTGATCCTGTTATAGGAGAGTTTGGAGGTAGAATTTTCCACACAGCAGGAGATTCTGTAATTGCAGAATTTGCAAGTCCTGTTTCTTGTGTCGATGCTGCGATAGAATTCCAAAATATTTTGGCAGAACGGAATAAGAATGTTTCTGATGAATCAAGAATAGTTTTTAGAGTCGGAATACATTTGGATGATGTAATAATTGAGGGAGACAATGTCTTTGGCGGAGGAGTGAATATTGCCGCACGATTAGAATCTATTTGTGAGCCAGGTTGTATATTAGTTTCAAGGACTGTACAAGAAAAAGTAATAAAAAGAATAAAACATACTATTGATAGTCTAGGTAATTCTGAATTAAAAAATATTGAAGGTAAATTTGAAATTTTTCACATTGATCCTACTGGTGAGTCAAAAGTTAATGTTTTTGAAAATAAAAAGGTTGAACAAGATTCAGAAATTAAAATTGCTAAACCAAGAATCATTGTTCTTCCATTTAGAAATTTAAATAATATTGAAGAAAATGACTTTTTAGTTGATGGAATAGTTGAAGATATAATAACAGAGTTATCAAGAATTAATTCAATTGAGATTCTTTCACGAAATACAGCCTTTTCATTTAAAGGAAAAGAAGTTGATAACTCTCATATTTCAAAAGAATTTGGAGTAAACTTTATAACAAATGGTAGTATAAGGTCTTCTGGAAATAGAATTAGAATTTCAGTCGAATTAACTGATTCATTAAGTGGTAGTTCTATCTGGAGTGAACGTTATGACAGAACTATGGAAGATGTTTTTGAAGTACAAGATGAGATTGTAAAAAAAGTCATAATAGCTTTAGTTGGTAATCTAGAAATGGCTAGCCTGGAGCGTGCAAAGCGTAAACCTACAGAAAACTTAACTTCTTATGAGTTCCTTTTGCGAGGAAGAGATTTTCATCACAAATTTTCAAAGGAAGGCGTTTTGTCAGCTATAGATATGCTAGAAAAATCTATTGAAGCAGATCCGAATAATGCACAAGCATACGCATGGAAGGCATGTTCTATCGGTCAAGGCCTAGGTGGAGGGTACTTAAAGGATAGGTTTAAAGAAGAAAATGAAGCAATTGGAGAATTAAAAACTATGATTGAAAAAGCTATCGAAATTGATGAAAACGACTTTGAATGCAATCGATTACTTTGTGAAATAAATAAATTTTTTGAGGATTTTGAAAAATCTGAGTATTATGGAAAAAAAGCATATGAAATGAACCCTAATGATCCCCGTATTGTTTCTGGGTACGGTGAATTGATGGTGTTGACTGGTAGAGCTGAAGAAGGAGTAGAGATGCTTATAAAAGCATTTGAACTAGATCCTGTGGGACTTGGGAATAGTAATGCTGACAAGCGTCTTGGTGATGTGATGTTTGCCGCATATGTTAAGGGAGATTTCCAGCAGTGCCTGGATTATGATAAAAGGGTTGGTAAAAAACAGCCTATAGCATGGGCATCGAAGATAGCAAGCCTTGAATCTCTAAAAAAATCAGAAGAAAAAAAGATTGAAATTGATAAATTTGCATCGACTTACCCAGAGATTTCTTTAAAAGAAGAAATTGATAAATTACATTTCCAAGATACTTCTTTAAAAGAAAAGATGAAGGAACTAGTTAGCTGAAAATAATCATAAAAGTTGATGAAAAAAACTATAAAAAATCATATAAATTAAATGAATGTAGTTTTTTTATAATCAATTCTGATTAACTAAGTATAATCGTTTTTAAAATTTATACCTTCGTACTCGACAGGGACATTACCGTATAGTATTTTATTTGCTGCAATTCTACCAATCTCATCTGCTGATTTAGCGGCTTGACCGTCACCTACAAGGCAAGAGTATATTTCTGTATTATTAAATTTGTCAATAAACTGATATCCAGTGCTTGATTTTGTTGTAACACAACTTTCAGAATGAGTTGATAAAAATTTTATTTTTGGTAAAACAGTTTTTAGTTCTGATAATAGCCATTCTGCGATTTCTTTATCTCCATTACTCTGAAACCATGGAATAAGATTTTTTTCTGGATTATTCATTACGTTACCTCTAGATTGACCAATTTTTAACAATAAACGTCCATCTGGATATTTAATCGGTGGAAGTATATATACTGAACCAAAGATATCTTCTGTCTTTCGATATATTATTGAAGGCATTTTATTGAGAATTTTAGCATTAGATTTACTTATTTCTCCAAAAACAACAGTATGTTCTATAATTTTAATAGAAACAAATTTAGGAATTAATCCTAAGTGGTTAGCGAAGGGGCCAGTAGCTAGTAAAATTTTTTCACAATTTATTTGATTATTTTTATCAGTGTAAAGAGAATAATATCCATTACTATCTTTAATTTTTGTAACAGTTTCTTCTATTACTTTACCTCCAAAAATTTTTATTAATTCTCCTTGTGCAGATATAAATTTTCTAGGGTCTATATGTCCAGCAGTATATTTCTCATAGATCCCAGTCATTCCTTCTTGGAATTTAAAATACGGAAAGTTTAAAGCTAGGGTTTTATGATCAAGGATTGTATGATTTAGGTTATGACGTATAGCACAATCTTTAAGTTGATCTAGGTAAGAATGAATTCCACTAACAGTTATTAGTCCAACATTTTTGTAAAAATTTATTCCAGAAATAGCTTCGATTTCTCTAAATTTTTTTACAGATACTTTAGAAATTTTTGCATAATAAGGGTTTTTATCAAGTACTCTTGTTATTCGACCTGAATCATAATGACTCCCAAAAACGCCTTTATGAATGGATTTTTTTTTTGGTTCACCAGGACCTATAACTATTACTGAGGCTCCTGATTTAGCCAGATATTTTGCTGCAGAGGTTCCCATCATGCCCCTTCCAATTACAGCAATATCAAATAATGTATCAATTGACATTTATTTAAAAATTTAAATTTAATT
>CACGSI010000041.1 GCA_902575715.1 uncultured SAR324 cluster bacterium | reverse complement strand
TTGGGCCCTTTACTAGATGCGGATGAAAATAATGTTATGTTACCAGAAGGGTTTAAATCTAAAATCGTAGCAAAATCAGGACAAATTGTATCATCTACTTCAGAATATAGGTGGCATGATGCTCCAGATGGGGGAGCCACTTTTGCTACTGATGACAATGGTTGGATTTATGTTTGCAACTCTGAGATGAATTCAAATCAGGGAGGAGCCGGAGCTTTAAGATTTGATCGACAGGGTTATATAATAGATGCGTATTCTATTTTGAGCGGTACAAGTATAAACTGTGGTGGAGGAAAAACACCATGGAATACTTGGTTATCTTGCGAGGAAAATGGAGACTCAGGACGTGTATTTGAATGTGACCCTTGGGGAGTAAATTCCCCAATATATAGACCAGCATTAGGTCATTTTAATCATGAGGCAATTGCAGTTGATAAAATTAATAATCATCTTTATTTAACCGAGGATATTTCCGATGGATGTTTATATCGATTTGTGCCAGAACAATCTCTAATTTCTGGATACCCTGACCTGAGTTCTGGCAAACTTCAAATTGCATACGTTATTGGGGGTAACGAGGGAATAATCAAGTGGAATGATGTCCCTGACCCAAGTGCATCTAGCACTCCAACCCGCTATCAAATCAATGAAAAAACTACATTTAATGGTGGTGAGGGAATTTCTTATTATAATGGTTTAATCTATTTCTCAACTAAATTCGATAATAAAATTTGGTGCTTTGATATATTAAACAACAAAATTAGGATATTTTATGATTATCATACGTCCCCAGAACCATATCTTTATGGAGTGGACAATACTGAAGTATCTTCAGCTGGAGACGTAATAGTAGCAGAAGACGGTGGCAATCTTGAGATAGTAGCTTTAAATGCAAATGGGAATGCATCACCCATTATAAGACTTTCGGGACATGACAATTCTGAAATCACTGGTCCTTCTTTCAGCCCTAAAGGTGACAAATTATACTTCAATTCTCAGAGAGGAATGAGCGGAGAATCTTCTGGGGGAATAACATTCGAAGTTTCCGGCCCTTTTTTTATATAGTTTATAAAGAAAATATTTAAATATAAATCAAAAAATGGGTTTTTTTACAAAAATACTCACAATATTTTTATCTTATTAAATAGAATTTTGTTATTAATTCCTTTAAATTGATTGAATTTTTTTAGATTAATTAAAAATTGATTCAAAATAAATATAAGACCCGTAGGAATTTCATCACTTCGTCTATAACCAAGCTTTTAAGCCTTAATTGGATTAGTTCTAATTTTTTTGGCTGTAAAAACGGTAATATTGGGAATAAAGTCGAACGGGAATTATTTCCCAAAACAGTGTGGGATGGAATGGGGATTCCTGATTTAGATGCATTTCCTTTAGGACCTCAATCAGGCGATCCTCTTAATGATGGATTGATTCTTTGGTGTTTCACTTCTGGGAGCGAAAAAATAAATTGCTATGTAAGTTCCTGGACTGGTTCTAATTGGGAGGTCCCTATAATCTATTCTGGAGAATCTGATAACAATGGATTTGTTCATATTGATATAAATAACATAGGACCTGATCAACCAGTTGCTTACCAATTTGTTACCAATAACGGGAATTTTTCTCCAGTTGGCTACAGTCGATCTGCACCAAATTTCAATCAAGAGGGAAAAGTTAGGTTTGGGGCTACATCATGTCTGAGTTTCTTACAAGGTTCTCCATTCAAAGTTTTATCAAAAATAGTAGAATACTCCGAGATGGATTTTTTTGTATTTTTGGGAGATACTGTTTATGCTGATGGATCACAAAATCTAGAAGATTATAACTCAGTATGGTATAATAATTTTAATACTAAAGGATTTCGTGACGTGCAACTTTCTCAACCATGTTTGTATACATGGGATGATCATGAAATTGATAACAATTGGGATCCCGAACTTATTAATCAAAATATTTATGAAAATGGCCTTAGGTCCTTTTTAAGCAATACTCCTTTAAGAAAAAATAAATTTTCATCAAAACAAATTTGGCGATCTTTCAGATTTGGTAAGATAGTGGAAGTTTTTGTCCTTGATTGTCGTGGAGAGAGAAAACCTAGCAAAGGGGAATATATTTCTACAGAGCAAAAAAACTGGCTTTTAAATGGTTTAAAATATAGTGAATGTAAATGGAAAGTAGTATTTAATTCAGTTCCAATTACAGATCTCCCTGATTTTGGAGACGGCAATTTAAGTTTGACTTCCGATCGTTGGGAAGGATACAGAGATCTGAGAAGTAATCTTATTAATTCAATAACTAATAATAATGTTGAAGGAGTACTTTTTGTATCAGGAGATATGCATAATGGTTCAGTAAATAGAGTAAATTCAAGTGGTCCAGCTTCTATGATTTTTGAAATTATTACGGGTCCAGCTGGAAGTAGTCCTATTAATCCTCATGAGGAAAATGTAACTCAATATCTTTACACAAACAAATTAAAAAGCGCGACACATTTTACTTTAGATTCTGAAGGTTTTGGTGAGTTTGCATTTTTATCAACAAGTGGCGAAATACTTTTTAAATCTTCAATTGACACCAAAGGTAATATTTCTGAAATAGAACGATTATAATAATAAATTAATTAACCAATTGAAAAAGATATATGGAAATGGTTAAATGGTACATTAATGGTACATTAAATGTATATATTCAAAAAATTGAATATCCTCAAAGCGTTGGTATTACTGGTCTGGCAGGGTAGCTCAGGTGGTTAGAGCGCGGGATTCATAAACCCGAGGTCGGGAGTTCAATTCTCCCTCCTGCTACCAGCATTTGCAACGGATTGAGGATATTCAATTTTTTGAATATAGTTCCATGTTGTAAAATTGTTGTACAATTTAACCATAAATCCTTGCTGCAACAGCTTCTCCAGTTTCCTCAGTAACTTTAGGCTAATCGGTACATACATTTATCCAAATCATCACTAATTCATACCGATAACTTAATTAAATCTTACTTTATTGCTCTTAAACAGCAACCAGAGTAACCATTTGAAGCAAAAGAAGCAAAAATGTCTTAGAAGCTGTTTTAAGCATTATTTGGATAACATGGTGGTTACCGCAAGAAAACTGAGTTGGCTGAATGATTATTTAACCCCGAGAGTACAAATTATTAAATATTCAATAAAACTAAGTAAATATCATATAGTTCAACTATAAAATATTTTTATACCCCCACCTATAATTTGTTGCAAAAGTTAACTAAAAAGACGTTCTAAGGGATTGGGGTCATTTTTTTTAAAAATAAATGTCACAAAAGTTACACATTTTTGGGATTAATAAAATGGTAATTCTTTACTGTTGATTCATTCTGGTGAGTCCATAGACAGACGAAAACCACAGTTAAAGCCGCGAAGTCTCCCTGCAGGGCGGTCCCTGGCACGAGTCGCAGCTCGTACATATTTTGCTGAGCTGTTCAAGGCACCGCCTCTGAGCACATAACGTTCAGCACCTTCCACACATTTTTGTTCGATACCATCATAAGTTTTTTTATACTCAGAGCATGTCCATTCCCACACATTACCAAGCATGTCATAAAGACCAAAATTATTAGGTGCAAAACTTTTTACTGGTGCAGTACTTCTTTCCCATGGGTCGCCGCATCTACCACAATTAGCATTATTTTCCCCAAGTTCCTCACCCCAGTAACGAGCGGTTATGGTCTCTGCTCGTGCAGCTAGCTCCCATTCTGCCTCAGTTGGTAGACGAAACTTCTTTCCTGTTCGGGAGTTTAGTGTTTTTATGAATTTCTGGGCTAAGTACCAACTAACTGAATCCACTGGCAGGTCGTCTCCCTTGAACCTTGAAGGATTAAAACTCATTATCGTATTCCACTGTTTCTGAGTCAATTCAGTTTCAGCAATCCAAAATTTTCCTACTATAAATGTATGCTGTTTTTCGTCGTCCTTACGCCCCCGCGTATATTTGTTTTGAAGGATTTTTGTGCATTAAATAGTGAGATTCAACTCAATCCTATAAGGACAAAATTATATCTATGTTTTAATTTAATTTATATAAACATCCGTCAGATTTATATTCAGTAAAATATAGATAATTTGAATTACCTGGGGAAACTTGATTTTTTATTTTTTTTACTATTATGGTTAAAAAGAGACATTTGCTTGTGCCTTCCAGTCGCTAGAATAATTTCATCTAGAATATCTTCAGCCTTAATATCCATAATAGGCTCTCTCGTATCAAATTCTAAGCCAGCTTTACCCATACAATAACCAGCAAAAAAACCAATGTATGACCAGTCGAAATGATTGATATAGCTAACATAAAGAGTCATAGAATATTTTTCTGGATTCTTAACTCTTTTTACGTAGATATTCCTTTTCCTTGATTCTTGATCTATGATTTCTGATAGATTTTCCCACTTTTTGTAATATCTTGGACTTTTAAATTTAGTCTTCAAAGAAATTTCCATAATAATATTGATTTGCTCTGGAGGCGAATATTGCTTGGCACTAACGCAAGTTGTAGATAAACCATGCTGAGCTAGTAAATTAATGACTCTATGCGTACTTTTGAAAATTGTTTCATGATTAGGTGCTTTACTTTCAACAGAACAAGAAAAATCTAAATCATTAAAAGATCTACTGATAGTGACTAAACCAAGTTCTGAATCTAATTTTTCTATTGTAGGTGCTAGCCCTTTATATAGTTCCCATCTCTCATAAGATGGGTTATCAAGTTTAAAGATTAGTTTTTGATCCATCTATTTTATCGTTTGAAATTTCCATCTGTAATCCATGATTTGAGTTCTTTAGATAGAATATTTGCCCTATTCAAATCATCTTCTAATTCTTGAATACGAGCTTCAGCCTTTTCAGCACGAGCCTTATAGTCTTCATTTATAAAATAGCTTTCACCCTTTCCAGTCAAAAGCCAATTCAAGTTAACACCTATTTCAGCGAAACCTTTAAACATAGTTGCTGAAAAACCTTTAAATGAATTAGTTAGCACTGAGTTTAAGTAGTTCGGAGAAACTTTAATTCGTCTAGCCAACTCCGATTTATTCCAGCCAGTGATTTTAAGAATCTGTTTAACCCTAATTTTAATTTCAAAATCCTTTTTTTTGATTTGATTAATTTCCATAAAATTTTAACGATTAATTTAAAATAATTTGACTTATCTCCAATAAAGTGTAATTTTACAACTTTTGGATGTTTTTCTTCACAATCTACAACCATAATTTAGTATTAGTAATAAAATATATACCTATTGAGAGTATAATGAAAATTTAATTTTTTCCAGTTTTATTAATTATTAAATTAATAAAAATATAAAGACCTGTTTACGTTTCATCAGAAAAAAAATCAGATATATTTTAGCTATTTGCAATAATAAACTTGGAGGCTAGGATTAACTCGGAGAGAAACCCCTCAATAATAACCCTCTTGAGGGAAAAAGTAATAGCCTCCAAAATTATTCAATTTTCAACCAAGTTTTTTTAGATTAGCAAAAACTTGTTTCTAATAAAAATAATTTCTCCAAGCATAAAACATTCGAAAAAAATTAATAAGAGTAACCCGTGTAAATCTGAGGAAAAAATTCACGAAATTTAAGTACATTTTTTTGTAAAAAAATTCTCATAATAATTATTTATTAGTATCTTAATAAGTTCTACTAAAATCCATTTTTAATTTCAATCATTACCTCATTTCTTCTTAGGATAGGCAAAGTCCATGGAGCATCATAAAATGCATATTTGGGAGAACCGATGGTTTTTATCATGTTCGCTTCAATATAGCTCATCAATTGATTTTCATGTTCATTTACATTCGCATTCGAGTTTGTGCCTGAAAACTCAATAACCACAAACTTCTTTGCCAAAACCTGTTTTAGGTGAACCCGATTATTATTAGGAACAGGTAAAGAATCCATACTGAATTTAGACGGCATTACAAAGCTTATTCGCCATGACTTATCAGTAAATTGTTGTTGGACAGGAGTGGTCATCGCTATTTCTTGATTTCCCTTTTGTTCTACTGGAGCTGTCATAGAGATATTCTTCTTTGTAGTATTGTTACCGAAAATATAGTCTGCTAGTAGACGAAACCCCTCTCGAATAGCTTCTTCACGATTACCGACAACTTCTACTTCTGCAATAATCATAGGATCATATTGCCTTATCTCAATATTTTGTTTGGATTGTATGACTTCATAGTCTGGCCTTTCCACGTTACTAATTACTGGTCCTGCTAGTACTCCAGCTAAAAGAATAAGAGCTATTATTGAGGTAACCATAGTCCATTTTCTCTTCATATCTTGTTAAAGAATTTAAAATTTGACTTCTAATTTTTTCTATTTTTTTATTTTACAACTTTTATAACTATTGTTTTTTAAAAATTTTATAAAAATATCAATTATAACTTCAAAATCTCTGATTAAGTATAAAATTATTTTATTTTTACTATTTCCTTTTTAGGATCAAAAAATGGTTTTTTTACCACGTATGCTTTATGTTTTAAGTCATTTATTGAGATCTCAACGATATTTCCTAAATCAACATATTCTGAAGAAATCATTGCAAGTGCAATATTCATTTTAAGACGGGGAGAATAGATAGCAGAAGTTATTTTACCAATAATATTTCCATTTTTACTTATTTCCCAGAATGAATTGTTTGGGCCTTTTAATGGTTCACAATCAATTTTTAAACCAACTTGTTTGCGATTAACTCCATTTTTTTGAATTTTAAGCAGAGCAGATTTACCAATAAATTCAGCTTCAATATCTAGATTAACTAATCTTTCCAAACCTAATTCAAAAGGGTTGGTATGAATATCTGCGTCTGCATGATATGAAAGCATACCACCCTCAATACGCCGTATAGAAGAAGTATGTCCTGGTTTTAATCCAAGTGGGCTCCCTGCCTCCATTATCTTTTCCCATAATTTATTACCTAATGAGCCATCTCTAAGAAAAATTTCATAACCTAATTCACTAGACCATCCTGTACGAGATATAACTAGTGGTATATTTTCTAGTTCAAATTCACGAAACCAGTAATATTTAAGGTTTTCTATGCTATCACCAAATAACTTTTTCATAACTTCTAATGATTTAGGACCTTGAAGTTGTAGAGGAGATACATCCGGTTCGCTGATATTTATATTTAGACCAGAATGTATTGCAACACCTTGTGCCCACAATAAGATATCACTATCAGAAATTGAAATCCAAAATTGATTTTCCCCTAGTCGCAGTAAAATTGGATCATTAAGGATCCCACCGTCGACATTTGTTATTAGAATATATTTACATTGTCCAACTTCCATATTTGACAAATCACGAGGTGTTAACATCTGAACGAATTTGTAAGCATCTGGTCCAGTTATCTCAACTTGACGTTCAACGGCAACATCACATAGAATTGCATCATTCACTAAATTCCAAAAATTTTGTATTGGATTTCCAAAATCACGCGGTATGTACATGTGATTGTAGACTGAAAATTCTTTGGCCCCCCATCTTACAGTTGCATCAAAATAAGGAGATTTCCTTATCTGAGTTCCAAATTCTGTATTTTTTAATTTTTGCATATTGATTTAAATTTTTATCAATTTTCAATTTAACATGTAAATAGAGTAATAAATGTAGAACTGAAATATATTTTTTTAAAAAATTAATTAAGTAAGTTATTTTATCATGAGACTGCTGAAG
>CACGSI010000040.1 GCA_902575715.1 uncultured SAR324 cluster bacterium | reverse complement strand
ACCCTTGAATGGGACTATAAAAAAGGACATATACGCTGGTATGAAGGGGGTAAACTAAATGTCTCCTACAATTGTATTGATCGTCACTTAGAAAAAAAAGGAAATCAAATAGCACTTATTTGGGAATCTGATGATCCCAAATTAGATAAAAAGTATACCTATAATGATCTTCATATAGAAGTATGCAAATTTGCAAATGTTATCAAGGATCATGGCATACAAAAAGGGGATCGTGTGATGATATATATGCCTATGATTCCAGAATTAGCCATTGCTTGTCTTGCTTGTACTAGAATTGGTGCAATTCATTCTGTAGTCTTCGGTGGTTTTAGTGCAGAAGCACTTAAAAATAGAATTATGGACTGTGAAGGGAAGATGCTAATTACTGCTAATTCAGGAATACGCGGAGGTAAAAGTATACCACTTAAACAAAATGCTGATCTTGCTATGGATGGCACTGATACAAAGAAATGCATAGTTATTCAAAACACTGAGGATCATTGTGAGATGAAACTTGGGCGTGATTTTTTCTATCACGAAGAAATGAAAAACTCTCCTTTAGAATGTCCGCCTGAGGAAATGGACGCGGAAGATCCTCTTTTTATCCTCTACACTTCTGGTTCTACTGGAAAGCCAAAAGGGGTTTTGCATACTACCGCTGGTTACCTAGTTTATGCTTCAATAACCCATCAATATGTTTTTGACTATCATGATGGTGATATATACTGGTGCACTGCTGATATTGGCTGGGTGACAGGACATAGTTATATTTTGTATGGACCATTAGCAAATGGTGCTACAACTTTAATGTTTGAAGGTGTACCGAATTATCCAGATTTTGGGAGATTTTGGGATATTTGTGACAAGCATAAAGTAAATATTTTCTATACTGCTCCAACTGCTATCAGGGCTATCGCCAAAGAAGGAGACGAACTGGTAAAAAAAAGGAATTTAGACTCTCTTCGTCTACTTGGAACAGTTGGAGAACCAATAAATCCAGAAGCATGGAATTGGTACCATAAAGTTGTAGGGCAAGGGAATTGTCCAATTGTAGATACTTGGTGGCAAACTGAAACAGGTGGAATAATGATAACCCCTCTTCCGGGAGCTACTCGTACAAAGCCTGGTTCAGCTACTCGTCCTTTTTTTGGAATCCAACCTCTATTAGTAGATTCTAATGGTATTGAACTTAAAGGTGCGAATGAGGGGAATCTATGCATTAAATTCCCATGGCCCGGACAAATGAGAACAGTATACGGCGATCATGAACGTTTTATAAATACTTATTTTAGTACCTACGATGGACTTTACTTTACTGGAGATGGTTGTCGAAGGGATGAAGATGGTTACTACTGGATTACTGGGAGAGTAGACGATGTTTTGAATGTTTCTGGACATAGAATGGGAACTGCAGAACTGGAATCTGCTGTTGTCCTTCACAAAAATGTTGCTGAAGCCGCTATAGTTGGTTTCCCTCACGAAATCAAAGGACAAGGTATATACGCTTATGTAACTTTAAATACAGGTATTGAACCAACTGACGATTTAAAAAAAGAATTAGTTCAACTAGTCAGAAAAGAAATAGGTCCTATCGCAGCCTTTGATATCATTCAATGGGCGCCTGGACTACCAAAAACAAGATCAGGTAAAATTATGCGCAGAATTTTGAGGAAGATCGCCGAAAATGATATTAACAGTATCGGCGATATATCGACACTGGCAGACCCCTCGGTAGTAGAAGATTTAATTGCAAATAGTAAAGTTGTTTGAAATTTTTGTTTGCAGTCAAACTAATAATGAAACCAGGACCAAAAAATAATATAACAGATGTAAAAGGCGTGAAAGTTGGACATGCTCATAACAAAAAAATAATGAGCGGAGCAACAGTTGTGACATCTGATAATGCTTTAGTAGCCGCCGTAGATTGCCGTGGAGGAGCTCCTGGAACTAGAGAAACAGATTCTTTAAATCCAACAAATCTAGTTGAAGAAATTCATGCAATTGTTTTAAGTGGAGGTTCTGCAATGGGATTAGATGCTGCCAGTGGCGTCGCCTCAAGTTTAAAAAATCAAGGGGTTGGATTCCAAGTAGGGAAAGATATCTCAGTTCCCATTATACCAGCTGCAATTTTATTTGATTTACAAAATGGTGGCGAAAAATCATTTGTAAAAAAACACACATATTTTGAATTTGGTGAAGAAGCCTTATCTAAAGCAGATTATAATTGTTCTATAGGAAACGTAGGTGCCGGAACAGGAGCAATAGCTGGTTCTTTAAAAGGGGGTTTAGGGACCTCATCTTTAATTCAAAAATCTTTAAAACCTCATAGTAATGGATTTACTGTGGGTGCATTGGCGGCTGTAAACTCATTTGGATCAGTAACTCTTCCTGGCAGTCTTGACTTTTGGGCCTGGCCATTTGAAAGAGATGCTGAATTTGGTGGTAGAGGTTTTCCAAAAATTAATAATTCCGAAGACCAAAAAACAAATGAAATAGAACTAGATTTTGATTTTGAAAGTCCATTCTTTGAAATTGATCCTTACCAAAAGAAAAAAGCTTTTAGAAAAAAAAAACCTCCTAAGATTAATATCCCGACAAATACAACTCTGTGTGTTGTGGCAACAGATGCAACTCTCACAAAATCTCAAGCTAAACGAATTGCTATAATGGCCCAAGATGGAATTGCTCGAGCAATAAGACCTGTACACACTCCTTTTGATGGAGATACTGTTTTTGTATTGTCAACTGGGGAAATTCCTCTTTCAAGCACTCCATCAATTGATATTTCTCGATTAGGGATGATGGCTTCAGATTGTATTAGTCGTGCAATAGCTAGAGGAGTTTTTGCTGCTGAATCTATGGGGGAATTAAAATGTTATAAGGATTATTTAAATGAATAATTAAATTTGCATTTTTTAAGAGTTTTTGAAATGATACAAATCCTTGTAAATCATTGCTTAAAAATTTAGAGATAAAATTTATTTCTTGAGAGTTAATTATGAAAAAAAACATCTATAAATATGCAAAGTTAATTCTAGCAAGTTGCTCATCTTTGATAATTTCAGCATCAGCATATGCTGGAAAAACTCATTTAACAATGGGGATGGTGCTTGAACCACCGCATCTTGACCCCACAGCTGGAGCAGCCGCAGCAATCGATGAAATAGTTTATGCAAACGTATTTGAAGGACTCACAAGAATAAATCAAAATGCTGAAGTTCTTCCAGCATTAGCTAAATCATGGACCATTTCCGAAAAAGGACTAAAATATACATTTAAACTCAGAAACGGAGTTAAGTTTCACGACGGCTCAATATTTGATTCGAGTGATGTAATTTTTTCGCTAAATCGAGCAAGATCGGAAAAAAGTACCAATGCACAAAAATCTTTGTTTAATGCAATTGAAGATGTTAGAGCTCAAGGAACAAATACAGTCGTTGTCACTCTAAAGAATCCGACTGGGAACTTCTTGTTTAACATGGGTTGGGGAGATGCCGTTATTGTTGATCCAGCTAGTGCCAGTACTAATAAAAGTAAGCCTATAGGGACAGGACCTTTCAGTTTTAAACGCTGGGTAAAAGGAGATCGAGTAGAATTGATAGAAAATAAAAACTACTGGGGTGAAAAGCCCGATCTTAAAACTGCAACATTTAAAATTATTCCTGATCCCGCAGCAGCAGTAGCTGCATTAATGGCCGGAGATGCTGATGCATTTGCTAATTTCCCCGCACCTGAAATGGCTTCACAGTTTCAAAATGATCCTCGATTTACCGTAAAAGTGGGTAGCACAGAGGGTGAAACAATCCTTTCAACAAATAATAAAAAAAAACCTTTCAATGATCTCAGAGTTCGTCAAGCAATTGCTCACGCATTGAATCCCCTAGAAATAATAGATGGAGCAATGTTTGGCTTTGGCACTCCTATAGGATCACATTTTGCCCCACACCATGCTGCATATGTTGATCTTACAGGAAATTATCCTCATAATATCAATAAAGCAAAAAAATTACTTGCCGAAGCAGGACTACCTAATGGATTTAATGCTACACTTAAATTACCTCCCCCATCATATGCTAGAAGGGGTGGGGAAATTGTTGCCTCACAATTAAGTAAAGTCGGAATTAAACTAAAAATAATTCCTGTAGAATGGGCACAATGGCTCGATCAGGTGTTTAAGAACAAAGATTTCGATTTAACTATAGTTTCTCACACAGAACCTATGGATATTGGTATTTACAGTCGACCAAAGTATTACTTCCAGTATCAAAACTCTGCATTTAACTCCATTATTAGTGATTTAAATGTAACTTCAGACACAAAAAAAAGATACGCTTTAATGGGAGCCGCACAAGCTATACTTTCTAAAGATGCTGTAAATGGATTCCTATTTCAATTAGCAAAGTTAGGGATATGGAATAAAAATGTAATCGGACTCTGGGAAAACAGTCCTGTGCAGGCAAATGACTTAACCAGTGTAAGCTGGAAAAATTAATCCCGATAAGAAGCGTTTCAGAAAGATCTTTGAGGCGCTTCGTTTTCATAGGTAAATGGCAGTCATAATCGCAAAAAGATTTTTTGTATTTATCATCACTTTACTTGTTGCTTCTCTAGTCATTTTTTTCCTTCTAGAAATTTTACCTGGTGATCCGGCTTCCATCATCCTTGGAGTAGGTGCACAGGATGACACATTAGCAGCTCTTAGATCCGAAATGGGAATTGATCGCCCTGCATCAGAACGTTATATCAGTTGGATTTCTGGTGCTTTAAGTGGAAATTTTGGAAGAAGTTATACTTACGACATCCAAGTTTCTTCCCTTATAATTGAAAGACTCTCACTCAGTATTCCATTAGCATCACTGGCTATTTTTCTTTCCACTTTTCTCGCTATACCTTTAGGAGTGTTTGCTGCTGCAAATCATAAAAGATTAACTGATACAGGAATAATGGGGTTCTCTCAACTAGGAATTGCTGTTCCTAATTTTTGGTTTGCAATTCTTTTAATATTACTTTTTTCAGTTAAACTAGGTTGGTTTTCTGCTGGAGGTTTCCCTGGTTGGGAAATGGGAGTTGGAGCCGGACTAAAATCATTAACCTTACCAGCTATATCACTTGCCTTACCACAAGCCGCAATTTTGGCTAGAGTAACTCGTTCCGCAGTTTTAGAAACCATGCGAGAAGATTTTGTACGTACAGCACGTGCAAAGGGACTAAGCAGAAATGCTGCACTTTGGAAACATGCTTTTAGGAATGCTTTGATTCCTGTAGTAACTATACTTGGCTTACAACTCTCTTTTTTACTTGCAGGAACAATTATCATAGAAAATGTTTATTACCTTCCGGGATTGGGGAGATTATTATTTCAATCAATTTCACAAAGAGATTTAGTGGTTGTAAAAAACATTGTATTATTACTAGCCGCAACAGTTGTAACAATAAATTTTTTGACTGACATTCTATATCTCTCTCTAGATCCAAGATTAAGGGATAGTAGTCAATAAAATCCTAGAAATAAAAACAATGTCAGAATAATCTAATGAACAGAAATTTTTTAATAGGAGTAATTCTAAGTTTTTTTATGGTTTTAGTAGGGATTATTTCGATATTTTGGACACCTTATTCAGTTGAATTACTTAACATTGCAAACAAATTACAAGGTCCATCGATAAATCATTGGCTTGGAACAGATCATTTTGGACGAGATATGACTTCAATGTTAATGTCAGGCGCGTGGAATTCAATGATTGTTTCAGTACTTGCTATTGTATTAGGGGCAGGAATAGGAGTACCACTAGGAATTTTGGCGGCTAGCCAAAGAGGATGGATTGAAGAGTCATTAATGCGTTTAAATGATTTTGCTTTTGCTTTCCCCGCTTTGTTGACCGCAGTTATGCTTTCCGCAATTTATGGCCCCGGAGTTTATAATTCAATTTTAGCTATAGGTATTTTTAATATTCCTGTTTTTGCAAGAATCAGTCGTGGTAGTGCTTTAGTAATTTATAAACTAGAATTCATACTTGCTGCTAGAATTTCAGGAAAAAATGAGTTACAGATAGCAATAGAACATATTTTACCAAATATAATAAGTATTCTAATAGTTCAAGTAACAATACAATTTTCCTTAGGGATTCTTGCAGAGGCAGGCCTAAGTTATTTAGGGCTTGGGACTCAACCACCTCAACCAAGCTGGGGAAAAATGCTAAGCGAAGCTCAAACAATGATGTTTTTTGCACCACAATTGGCCATTCTTCCAGGAATTGCCATAGTCTTTACTGTTCTAGGATTAAATATAATGGGTGATGGATTAAGAGATATTTTAGATCCTCGTTTGAATGTAAAAAAGTGATGAAATATTTAAAAGTTTATATTTTTTATTAAAATTTTTCTGAAACACTCTAATCATTCTATAATAATCGAAGAGCAAAAAAAATTTTAAACTCTTAAAAAAGATTTAGTTATGAAATTAAAATTGATTTATCCAAATATTCCGTTTTGGAGAGCAGAAGTTAGTCGGTTAGCATTATTTATTGGGGGGATAGAATTTGAAGATTTTCGTCCTTCAAGTGAAGAAATAAAGAAAATGAAAAATGATGGAACTCTTCCTTTCGGTCAATTTCCTATTCTTCAAGTTAATGGAAAAACAATTGCTCAAACAGGAGCAATAGCCCGTTTTTGTGGAAAAATTAGCGGTTTATATCCCTCGGACAATCAATTTAATGCAGCAAAAGTTGATGAAGTTATAGATTTGGCTACTGACATAACAAATCAAATGAGACCTGCACTGAAAGAAAAAGACCATAAATTAAGCACAAAAATGCGTAGGGAATTAGCAGAAATTATTTTACCTCGATGGTTAGGTTTTCTAGAAAAAATACTAGAGGATAATAATAAAAATTTTTTCGTAGGCAATTCTCTAAGTATAGCAGATTTAGCAGCATGGCGGTTATGTGGATGGATTGCAGGTGGGATAGTAGATGGGATCCCAGTAAATATTCTTGAAAACTATCCTAGACTAAACGCTCATCAAAACAAAATAGATAATTTACCAAAAATTGTAGAGTGGAAAAATAAATCTAAACTAAGTTAAAAATTAGAGCAAGATTGCTATGAAAATGTGCTCAATATAATTTTTTCAAGCTGAATATTTAATGGATAATATTAGTACGGAGTCGGCCACATCTTCAGCTAAATTGGTTATTGATCCGAGCCTTCTTAAAACACTCTTAAGTTGATACTTTTTTGATAATTCAAATTCTTTATTCTCAAAAATTGAATTTAGTAATTTATATTCAATTTTATCAACCATACTTTCTTGACGTCCTACTTCTTCAACATGTTGCCTAACCGATCTCAAATCTGAAAAAAGAGCATCTGTGCACCTTGCCAAAGAACGCACTGCTTCATGTGTATGTTCAAGTAAATTTTTTAAAGGTAAATGAAAATCGTTTGGGATATCTGGTCTCTCTATAACAATTTCGCTATATGAATGCTTAAAGCTGCTGGGGACTTTATCAAATTTAGTTAAGAACCACAACAGATCATCTCTCGAATCCGGCATTAATGATTCTTTAAGCAACAACATTTGAATCTGGCGTCCCAGATCGTCCAATTCTTTTTCAATTTTATCAAGTTCTTCTTTTCCTGCATTTAATTCATCAAATTCTCCATCTAAATAAGATTCAAAATTTGCTTTAAAAATATGACCCATATCTTCTAAGTATCGCAAAAGACGTTGAATTTTTTCTTCAATTACTAACTGTTTTTTAAAAAATAAACTTAATGGATTCACAATCTTCTCCGTTCTAAAATTCTATAAATATTTTCTAGTTTTTGTTTAATTTCCCTATCATATAGCTTATTTTTTACTCCACCTTTTAAAAACCAGTCTGAACTTTTTTCCGCAAGAGCATCTCGAAGTTCCCAACCATGATCGAAAGATTTACCTTCTAATTTTCTTAGTGCATCATACTGTGATTTTGTCAAAAAGTTTTTTTTGCAGGGAATATTTTACAATCACTCTTTTTTGTTCATTAGTTAAATTTAATTTACTATTAATTGATCTTACAACTTCGGCAGAACTTTTGAAAACGGTTCCATTTATATCTTTTATAGAAGTTAAATCTAATCCTTCTTTTTTAAACTTTTCTATTACACCATCAGAAATAAGATAGATTGATTGATTTTTTACTGTTTGTTGAAAAACATT
>CACGSI010000039.1 GCA_902575715.1 uncultured SAR324 cluster bacterium | reverse complement strand
TTAATTCCTTTTTAAGTTCATCTTCATTTTGATACAAAAAAAATAAAATACCTGCTAAAAGAGTTTGAGGTTTTAAGGAAATTTGACTAAGTTTTTTCAATAAAGATGAAGGTAAAAAAAATTCATTCTTATATGATCTCCAGAATTCAAAAACTTTATTTAATTCTGTTTTGTATAAAATAAATTCTGGTTGATATTTATTTCTCCCCGTGATATTTTCTCTCAAGGGCGCCATAGAAAATTTTTTTAGAGTAGGTTCAGTACGAATTTCTTATTAAATCACAAAATTTCTTGAGCCATAAAATAAGTATAAAGCTTTGCATCAAACATTACTCCCTGCTTAGATTCGGTAATAAAAAATTCTTTAATTTCTTTGGGATGTTTTAGAAAAACAGTAATAAATTCTCCTGGCTCTTGATTTGAAACAGGACTCTTATTTTTATAGTAATTTTCATCAACACTTACTTTAACATAAGAAATTGTTTCTGAAGTGATACCTGGAGATGAAAATAACTTAGGACTTTGTATTTCAATTTCACCAAAGTAACCAGTTTCTTCAAGGAGTTCTCTTTTTGCGGCGGTATGAATATCTTCACCAAGATCAACTAGTCCCGCTGGGAACTCTAAAATATAAGATTTTGTAGGTGGTCTAAATTGTCTAATTAAAATATATCTATTCGAAGGCTTTAGTTGAGCAACAACAGCGACGGCATTTATTTGTTGTTTTCTATGAATGGCTTCCCATTTCCTAATTTTTTTTTCTTCGTCTTCATACTTCAATTCTACCATCTGAATCCAATTCCCTCTAAATAAAATGGTTTCATTTAATATGTGACTAGATCCAATTTTTGGAGTTTTTACTTCTGAAAATAGTTTCATTGAATTGAAAAATTAAATATTAATTTATTTATATTTAAAATTATTTTAAAAAAGTTATTTTAAAACATAGTTAAATTTTAGATAATCACAATCCAATTTTTAAAAAATTTTTGCGTTTTAATTTATCAGTGTGTTAGATATTATCTTATCATTAAGAAAAATTAACAAAAAATTCTAATATTTACTTTATGCGGAAACTCCGTTTAGTTTGGATTGGTAAAACCCAAATTCCATTTCTTAAAAGTGGTATCAATTTATACCAAAAAAAAATTTCAAAATATATCAACCTTAGCTTTGAAGAAATAAAACCTTCTCAATATGGATCTTTACCATTAGATATTTGTCGCAGTAAAGAAACCTTAAAGATTTTAAAAATTCTGAAAAATAGTGAAATAAATATATTTTTAGATGAAAATGGAAAAAGAGAATCATCTCTAAGTATGGCAAAGTTTTTGGATGAAAAAATTATTTCAGGAAACAGTAGGATTAATTTTTTTATTGGTGGGGCATATGGTTTTGAAAAAAATTTGCTGCCAGCAGGTACACATTTTTTAAGTCTTTCAGACATGACTTTTACTCATCAAATGGTAAGATTAATTTTACTTGAGCAAATTTTTAGAGCATTTACAATAATTAATAGTGAACCATATCATCACAATTAAAATGAAAATTTAATTGTATTATTTTTTTAAAAAATATTTAACTTAATTACGGATAGAAAGTTTTGAAAATATTTCAAAGATCTCAAATTAAAATGAAATTTAGTCCGCTTTCAAAAATTAATTTATGAAAATTATTGAAACGGAAGGGATTGTACTAAAGACTATGGATTTTAAAGAAAAAGATATAATTTTAACATTTTTGACAAGAGATCTAGGCAAGAAAGTAGGGATTCTTCATGGTGGCAAAAGTTTACGGTCGGGGAACGCAGCAAAGGGGGAATTATTTGTTTTAAACCACTTTGAATTTTTTGAAAAAATTAATTATGAGTTAGTTCGTATAAAAAAGTGTGAACTATTAGATAGTTTTAAGTCACTTAGAAGAAATTATTTGAATTTCCTCTTCGCAAATTATTTTTCAGAATTATTGTTAAAGTGTGAAATACCTGAAACCGAATCTTTAGGTTATTTTGAAATGCTTAAAAAAACAATTTCAGAACTCTCAAATAACAATAATGGTATCGAAATAAAATTTGATTTTGAACTCAATCTAATGAAATTTTTGGGTATTGTACCACAATTAGATAAGTGCATTAAATGTAGTAATGATATTTGGAAATTATTTTTTGGGAAAAAACAGCAATCTAATTTTCCTAATTTATATCAGCTTGATCCAAGTCTAGGAGGTATTAGGTGCCCAAAATGTAGGATTGTTGATTCTACAGTATCAGATCTAAATCCTGGTACTATGGCTTTTTTTTACTCTAGACAAAAAAAAGATCAATACAATTCATTGGTAAAACCGACTTTAAATAACTTAAAGGAATTGGATAAAGCTTTCTTTATATATTTAAGGCATTTTTTTGGAAAGGAATTAAAGTCTCATACCCTTCTAAAGGAAAATTTATGGAAAAATTAGAATTAGCAACTCTAGGAGGAGGATGTTTTTGGTGTTTGGATGCTCTTTACTCCAGAGTTGAAGGTATCAATTCTGTTAAATCTGGTTATTCGGGCGGGAATACAGTTGATCCTTCATACAACCAGGTTTGTTCAGGCAAAACCGGTCACGCCGAAGTTGTTCAAATAAGTTTTGAACCAATGATAACAAATTATGAAGTTTTGTTGGATTGGTTTTGGCGAGGTCATGATCCAACGACTCTAAACCGTCAAGGAGGGGATGTTGGGACACAATACCGATCGGTTATTTTTTTTCATAATAAAGAGCAACAAAAAATTGCACTCAGATCAAAAGAAAAAATTGAAAAAAACAATATGTTCAGGGACCCAATTGTTACTGAAATAAGTGAAATTCAAAAATTCTATCCAGCCGAAGATTTTCATCAAAATTATTTTAAAAAAAATCCTAATGCGGGATACTGTACTTACGTTATTCGCCCTAAGCTTCAAAAATTAAAGCTAGAATAAGTTTTTTTAAAAATAAAATTGTTGTGTTCTTGCTTGGCTATCAAATGAATAATCATCTCTAGTATGAATTTCTGTATTGATAGAATTTTCGTGGAGTTCCTTTATGAAGCGAGAACGTTGACAAACTCCACCTGAGTAGTTAGAGGAAACTACAGGGGCTGTTATCTGTAAATTTTTTTTTGCTCTTGTGATAGCTACATAAAATAGACGTCGTTCTTCTTCAATTTGTTCTTCGGTATTTAGACTTCTTTGGTGCGGAAAAAGTCCTTCAGTAAGTCCGATCAAAAATACTGTACTCCATTCCAAACCTTTGGCCTGATGAATTGTAGTAAGGGTTAAAATTTCATTATCTTTTTCTTTATTTGACTCACGTTCAGTTACTATGCTTGATCCAACAAGAGACAATTCATTTAGGAATGAATCTAATTGACCATAGTTATCGGCAAATTCTTGAAGATATCGAATATCGATTTCCCTTTGATTAGCATTTTCATAATTGCTAAAAAGAATTTCACGATAAAAATTTATGTATAATGTACTTATCATTTTGGAGGGATTTTGATTTAAAGATAACATTTCCTGAAAAATTTCTAATAATAGATTCCAATTTTGAAGTGCTCTTTGTGGTATTAATTTTTGTAGCTTAGTATTTTCTTTTGTTAATCTTACTGCTTTATCCTTTTGAAAAATGTCGAATATTTTTTGAGCTATTGAATGCCCTATTCCAGGCAATAATCTAAGTATTCTCATCCATGAGATCTCATCTAGAGGATTAAAAATTACTTTGAGAAAAGACGTTATATCTTTGATATGTGCTTGTTCGAAAAACTTAACTCCAGAATACACAACAAAAGGTATGTTCGCATGAGTTAAAACTACTTGAAGAACAGCAGACTGAACATGATTTCGATACAGTATGCTCATTTCCTTCAGAGATAAACCTTTATCAATGAAGTTTAAAATCTTTTCCAAAACCAATTCAGCCTCTTCTTGAGCCGACCATAAGTGATGAACAGAGGGTTTGTCTCCTTTTGGTAATGAGCTGAACAAATTTTTTTTAAACTGAAGCGAGTTATGATTTATACTTTGGTTAGCGGTCTCCAAGATTTCAGGTGAGCTTCTGTAGTTTTCTTCCATGTAGTATATTTTAGCTTTGTATTGTTTTGGAAATTCAAGCATGTTCCCAAAATTTGCTCCACGCCAACTATAAATGGATTGTGCATCATCTCCTACGACCATTAAGTTATTTTGTGGTAAGGATAATCTGTATAAAATATTTGCTTGAACTTGGTTGGTATCTTGATATTCATCTACTAAGATATACTTGATTTGCTTAGAAAGAGGAAGATTTTGTCCATATCTTAAAATTAATTCTAGCCAGTTTTCCAAAAGATCATCAAAATCCATGGCATGATTACTTTTTTTCTTTCTTCGATATGTCTTTAAAACATTTAAAATTATATCAAATTGTTCATTAAAATGAGGGAATTCTTCAGAAATTAATTGCTCTAAGTGAAAATTGCGTTCATGATACGGAAGATCCAAAATCATCTTTTGTGTACAAAATCGATTGAAAGCCAATGAAAATAAATTTTGAAGTACTGCTGCTTTGGGGAAATATTTGTTTGGTTTCCCTATAGTTTCTGCCAAAGATGCTTTTAAGAGATCTTTGGAGTCCGATGAATCCAAAATACTAAAATTATTGTTATATTTTAGTATTTTAGAACTTTTCCTAAGGAACCTACTTCCTACACTATGGAATGTGCCGTGAATGATTTTTTGCTTATCAGATGTTTTTTTGACAATACTTTCTACTCTTTGAGATATTTCATTCGCTGCTTTATTTGTGAAAGTTAATAATAATATAGAAGATGCAGGAACACCTGAATTTATCAAATGTGCAACACGGTGAGTTATTACTCTTGTCTTCCCGCTTCCAGCGCCAGCTATGACAAGTATTGCGCCTGTCTTATGTGATATGATTTCACGCTGAACAGGATTTAAAGATTCTATTGACCAGTTTTTCATATGGGGTCAAAATTTTTTTAAAATAGTTTTTTTATATTTATTTATATGTTCTATAATAAATAATATTGAAAAATTTAAATAACAAGCAAAATATTTTCTATGTTTTTTGAAGGAATAAAACAACTAATTTCAAACTTTATTGAGAGAATGAATCTTTTTTTTATTTCAAATTTCAATAATGGAGTCCTGATTCATGAATCAAGATTTAACATGATTTTAATAATTTTTGTTTCTATATTGATAATTTTTATAATTATGTTTTTTTGGTTTATGTTTAAGAAAAATAATAAAAAAAGTATCATTATTGAGGGCTCTTTAAAGAGTGTATCTGAGGATTTTATAGAATCAAATAAAAAGTCTACAAGCATTATTCCCACTAAAATCCTAAAGAATACTGAAATTTTGAATGAACAGAAAGAAGCGAGCGGTATAGAATATAAAGAACAAGATGATATAATAAGTGAAAAAGAGTCATCTTTAGAAAAAAATTTTGAAAGTAAGAATCTCAATCAGACTCTTAAGAATTATGAAAATCAAAATGAGGTAAAATTTGAAAATTCAATCTCATTTTTTGAGAATTTACAAAAAGCTGTTGGAAAAACTAGGAAACAATTTTTATCCAATATTTCTAATGTTATTTTAGGGAAAAAAAAGATAGATGAGAATTTGCTTGATGATCTAGAAGAAGTTCTCATAGGATCTGATATTGGTCCGGAAACGACTCTTCATATTATTGAGGCAATTACGGAAAAAGTTGAAAGAAATCAACTTAGGGACCCTCAGATATTAAAAAAGGAGATTCAAAATGAGATTTCGAAAATTATGGATAAAAAATATCCCATGCAGAGTACTATTGATCGTAAACCACTAATATTACTTATAGTGGGAGTAAACGGAGTTGGCAAAACTACAACTATTGGAAAAATTGCTTCAATTTATCGTCAAAAAGGTAAAAAAGTTTTGATGGGAGCTGCGGATACATTTAGGGCGGCGGCGATCGAACAACTTCTTGAATGGAGTAAAAAAGTTGATTGTAGTATTTACCACAAAACTCCCGGTAGCGATCCTTCCTCTGTAATTCATGAAGCGGTTCAGAAAGGGATTGTTGAGGAGTTCGATGTAGTTATATGCGATACAGCAGGTCGGTTACATACAAAAAAGAATTTAATGGAAGAACTTAAGAAGATGGTTCGTGTTATTCAAAAATTGGTTCCAGATGCTCCTCATGAGGTCTTATTAGTTCTTGATGCCACAACAGGACAAAATGCAATTTTTCAAACTAGAGAATTCAAAGAGAAAACAAACTTAACCGGTTTAATAATTACAAAGTTGGATGGGACATCTAAGGGGGGAGTTGTGATTGGTATTGTAAATGAATTCGATATTCCAGTTCGTTTTATTGGGATTGGAGAAAAAGTTGAAGACCTGAGGCCATTTGATGCTAAACAATTTGCCGAATCAATCTTTAAATAGGATTTAATCAAAATATCTTTTCATAAATAATTTATTATAAACGTTGATAGTAAAGAAGCCAAAGAGCCAAAGATAGAAAAATAAAATTACCGCTCCAAGCTGCTAAGAAAGGTATTAATATTCCAGCACTTCCAATAGCTATTGTAATTTGGTTTAGCATCCAATATAAAATCCCTAGTAAACAGCTAATAGCTACTGACTCTGCAACCATGCCTCTTCTGTTATATGATACCGATAGTCCCAGGCCTATTAATATCATGATTATTATCTGGAATGGGTAAGCTGTTTTCTGAAAAAATTCTACCCAGTTCCGAGTCACATCTAGTCCCTCTCCTTGGAGTTTAATTGTATCATTATATAGATCAAGCAGAGGCTGGTGATGTGGTGAGATCGGATTTTCGAATGGTACGGTTGGTAATTTTTTTGTGTCAACCCTCCATTGTTCAATAAATTCCATCTTTAAAACTCCATCATCAAATAAATGCTTGATAACGTTGTGGAAAATCCATGAGTTTTTTTGTTTCTCGCCTCTTTCAATGGCTGTCTTTCCAACAAGTTCAAATGGATTTTTTTCTAAATGAAATGAAGTAATATCTTTTAATGTTTCTTCTTTTTGACGTTTACCAAAATAGTAAATACTTTGATCTTCTCCAACTTTCCAGATTGGTAAAAGTCTATTCGTATTTTCATGCTTGACCCATGTCTGATGCATCCAAGTATAAACATAATTCTGACAAAGATAAGAAAAAAATGATATTCCTATTGAAACTAATAATACTGGTAGCGCAAGTCTCAAACCACCAATGCCAGAACTACTCATAGCTAATAACTCAGAATTTTTGTTAAAAGAACTGAATGTTGCGATTGTAGCGAGTAAAACAGTAATGGGAATTATAAATTCAAGAAGTATGGGTAACAACATAGCGGTCTCCTGGAGAAATTCTAGGAAGCTTGCCCAATTTGAAAAAACTTCACCTAAATTGCCAAAAAAATTCCCTACTAATGTCATTAATACAAAAGAACTTAAAAATAATAAAAAATAACTTAGAAATTCTGATGCAATATATTTGGGTATTATCTTAATAAACACGATTATTTTTAATATTCAAACAATGAAATTGTAATAACATAAGGTTTATTCAAAAAAGGTTCAAAGTAAAAAAAAAAAAATCTTTTTAAATGTTTTCACGTTAGGACATCAATTTGCATAAAAAGTCTGGATTGGAAAATAAGATAATTCTTCTCCATTTAATTTGGGTAAGATATTAAAATTAATTATATAAAATAAATGTCTAAATTAATCCTTGTTCTAGAAGAAAATCCCGAGATACAGAGTGTAATTGCTTCTTCTTTGAAAGATACTAACATATCACTTAATCAAGAATCTAACACAGAGTTGTTTCTTAAGAAGGCAAAAGATTTAGTCCCAGATTTAATTTTTCTAAGCATCAGAGATAGTCAACATGGCTTAAAAATATGTAAAGATATAAGAAATGCAATATCCTTAGAAAACATTCCAATTATTTTACTTTTGAATGCTCAAGATAGTATTGATGATTATATTTTATCTGAGTTAGGAATAAAAGAGACTTTACGGAAACCATTTGAGGCTTTAATTCTTAGGGAAAAAATAAATCAATTTATCAAATTAGACGAAAATTTTGGAAATGGCCCAGCGGAAGACGAAGAAGAATTCAAAATCGATATGAGTGAGATTGATGATGAACTAAAAGAAATTAAACATGCAAGAGCATTTTCTAAAGAACTCCCAGAAATTCCAAAAAGTATTTC
>CACGSI010000038.1 GCA_902575715.1 uncultured SAR324 cluster bacterium | reverse complement strand
ATTTTTAAAAAATGTTTTTATTAAATCAAAGTCGAATTTATTTTTTTGGATCAAGTTTTAAAAATAAATTATTTTAAAAAAATTTTATTTTTTTATAATTTAATATTTAATGAAAAATTATGTTGATTGTAAGTGTATGGATTTCTCTTTTATTCTATATTATTAGTTGGATTTCGAGCTTATTCATTTCTTCTTTAGGAAATCTTAAAGCCAAAGGATTGCCTTTGTGGTTTGACATTTTTGGGATGAGGTTAGCTTGGCTAATTCACACATTATCACTATTAGTATTTTTGCTGATTAAATCTACTTGGCCGACTTCTTTTGTAAGTGATGTTTTGAGTATAACTTCTTGGGGTACAATGGTTGTAGTTCTAATTTCCCCGAAGGGTATGCCTAGCTTGTTAAACGCGACTTTTTTGAGACTTTTTGCAATTTTACTACTAGGTTTGTCTCTGATAATCTCAAAGTATAATTCTGGATCAGATTTAATATTTGCTAACTATACTTGGTATTATGAAGTTTTACTTGTTATGCACATAATAATTCTTTTGGCTAGTTACGTTATGTTAGGGGTTGCTTGCGTAGCAAGTATAATTTTTATTTTTCAGGTGCAACACTTGAAAGCCAAAAATCCATCTTCTATTAGTTCTCGATTTCCTTCACTGGGGACTTTGGATAGATTGAGCTGGGAAGGAACTGTATGGGGTTTTTTTGCTTTAAGTGTTGGAATTATGCTTGGAATTTTGATAAATAAAAACGATCAGTCTATTTTAGCGAATTTACGTTTTGGATTCTCAATAGGTTCTTGGTTTGTATTTGCAATTCTTTTACTGTTTAGACAAATGAAAATAATTCGTTCGCACTGGACTTCATTATGGCCTATTTTTGGATTTTCTCTCGCATTAGTATCCTTGATTGTAGAAATACTAAGACTATGATATTATTATATAAATAAATAATTAAATTATATTTATATAATATATATATTTTAAAAATTGAAAAATTACTTTCTTACAAATCTAGAAATATTTGTTAATTTGAAAAATATTAAAGATGCTATAAAGAAAAACTTGAGTAACTCAATTCCTTTTTTGGAAGATATTGCACAGCATATAATGATTGCTAATCAAAATTTTTCAAGATCATCATTTTTATTTGAATGTGCAAAAAATTTTAGTAATCCTGATGAAAAGATTACCGATATTGGAATTACTCTAGAATTTCTGTATACGGCTACTTCATTGCATAGGCATATTAATGATTTGGATAGTTCCAGGCGTAAAATGAAATATGCTGAGTCAATACTAGGTTCTGAAGCTAGTGTTTTAATAGGAGACTATCTACTATCTAAGTCATTTAGAATTTTAACTAAATTAGGAGATTTAGAAATTTTAGAATGCGTTTCTTCTGTAACGAAGAATATTTCAAGAGCACAAGTAATGGAAATATCGAAACCAACCCTTTTAGTTACTCCCAAATATTGGCACAAAGTCATTAAAAATAAAATTGCAGGCTTGTATGGAGCTGGAGCACAAAGTGCAGCGCATTGGGCAAAAGTTTCAAATTCAACAGCTTTAAAACTATTTACCTTTGGTGAGCATTACGGTATCGCAGCTCAAATAAAAAAAGATATAGATAATTTATGGAATAAAAAAATTATCTATCAAAAATTAAATGAAAAAGAGCTTTGGAGTCCAATATGCTATTTATTGCATGATTGTATAAAAAATGATGCACGAATAGAAATTGTAAAAAAATTAAAAAAAAATTTTGATATTAAAGAAACTTCTGAAGAGTTTTTTGCTCTATTCAAAAAATTTGAATTAGAAAAAAAGCTAACACATGAAGCTATATTAGAGTTGAACAAGGCCAGGTCCGTTTTAGAAAAAATGGAAATTGATACAACAAAAATAGTACCTTTAACAATTTTTTCAAATTTATAAAATGTCAAATACACTGAGTATAGAAATAAATTCCTATATTGCCGAAATTAAGTTGAATCGGGCGGAAAAGGCAAATGCTATGGATGAAGAATTATGGTTTTCAATTGAAGCCTGTTTTAAAGAATTGGATGAAAAAGATAATGTAAGGGTATGTATTTTATCTGGTTCTGGAAAAAATTTTACCTCTGGTATAGATATAAAATTTTTACAGCAAATCGGATTTGAAACCAATAAATTTGATTGTGAAGGGCTTAAGAGAGAATATTTGAGAAATAAAATTATTAAACTTCAAGATGCATTTACGCAAATTGAAAAATGTAGAAAACCTGTAATTGCAAATATTCATGGTGCTTGTATTGGTGGTGGAGTAGATTTGATTAGCGCTTGTGATATGCGTTATTCAACGTTAGATTCTGTCTTTCAAATAAAAGAAATTGATTTTGGAATAGTGGCGGATATGGGCAGTCTACAAAGATTACCAAAATTAATTCCAGATGGTATTGTTAAAGAATTAGCATTTACGGGGAGAACTTTTTCTGGAGAGGAAGCATTTAATTTGGGCTTTATAAACAAGTGTTTTGAGGATATTGAAACTATGAAGGCTTCTACAAGAAAAATTGCTGAGAAAATTGCTAGCAAGTCACCTTTGGCAATTAGAGGAATTAAGGAAATGTTATTACATGCGAGAGATCACTCTGTAAAAGACAGCTTAGAATATATAGCTACATGGAATGCTGGTATGATGCTTTCTAATGACCTCGAAGAATCTTTAGATACTATAAATAAAGAAAGGTCTCTAGAATTTAAAAACTAGATTGATACAAGATTATTGTTTATTATTTTAAGAATGATTAGTTACATTTTTTTCATTAGGTCTAATATTATTTAGTACATCATTTGAAATGAAATCTCATATTAATTTTAACCAAATTACTCCAGAAATAGTTCTAAGATTCCTTTCAAAATTGCAAAAGGGAAACTTTCTTGGTGATATTCACAAAGATTATGCTACTAGAATAGTAACTGCTACTGATAATAGTATTTATCAGGTTGTACCACAAGCAGTAGTTTTCCCAAAAAACTTCAATGATATAGAGGAAATTTTAAAAATTGCTAATGAAAAACAATTTCGTAAAACTATAAAAATAACACCACGTGGAGGAGGAACAGGTACTAATGGACAGTCTCTTACAAAAGGTATTGTTTTAGACTTTTCTCGCTATATGATTAATATTTTGGAAACAAATTTTGATGAAGGTTGGGTCAGAGTAGAGCCAGGAGTAGTTTTAGATCAACTGAATGAACATTTAGCTAGTAGAAAAATGTTTTTTGCACCTGAATTGTCTCCTAGTAATAGGGCTACCTTGGGAGGAATGATTAACACTGACGCATGCGGAAAAGGATCTAGAATTTATGGTAGAACAAGTGATCATATTCTAGAATTAACTTGTGTTTTATCTAATGGAGACTATTTACATTCTAAACCACTAGATTCGAAACATCTCAACAAATATAAAAATAAAAACGGAGTTACTGGTAAAATATTCAAGATAGTTGAAAAAGTTGTTTCAGAAAACAAAAAATTGATAGAAGAAATTTTTCCTAAAATGAGTAGGTTTATGACGGGTTATAATTTGTCTAAAGTTTATGGGAATTTAGAAAAAAAATTCAATTTGAATTATTTACTTTCTGGTTCTGAAGGGACATTAGCAATTGTTGCTGAGGCTAAACTTAAGCTAACTCCTATGCCAAAAAATAAATATCTTTTTGTGTTAAAGTACGAATTTTTTAATGATGCTCTCACAGATGCAGAAAAAATACTTGAATATGATCCGGTAGCTATTGAAACAATAGACGAAAAAGTATTGAGCTTAGCAAAAACAGATGAAATTTTTTTCAAAGTAAAAGATTTTATAGATGATGAGGTTTTAGAAGGAGGAAAAATAATTAGGAAAACACGGTCAATAAGTCTAATCGAATTTTGTGGTAATAGTAAAAAAAATATAGAAAAACGAATTAAAAAATTTACCGAAGATATTGACTTAAAAAAAAATAAATCGGGTGAAGCAATTGGTTACTTCATTACGCAAGACCCTCATGAAATAAAAGATTTGTGGAATTTGCGTAAAAAAGGTGTTGGACTTTTGGGGAATACAACTGGACAGAGAAAACCCTTACCATTTGTAGAAGATACTGCTGTACCTCAGAAAAATTTGGCAAAATATATTTTGGAATTTAGAGAATTGCTAGATTCTTACAATATAGAATATGCTATGTTTGGTCATATAGATGTAGGTTGTTTGCATGTACGTCCAGCCTTGGATTTGACTAATCCTCTAGAAGAAAAATTAATAAGAGAAATTTCTGATAAAGTTGTAAATTTAGTCAAAAAGTATGATGGAATTATGTGGGGGGAACATGGAAGAGGATATCGTAGTGAGTACACTGTTAACTTTTTTGGAGAAAAACTTTATGAACAATTAAGGATTATTAAAGAGGCTTTTGACCCAAATAATAAACTAAATCCAGGTAAGATTGTTACACCTGTTTCAATGCGAAAAGATAAGATTGTGTCTCTAGATGAGCCATTGCGAGCTCATAGTGAAAGACAAATAAGCTCTAATTTGTTAAATGAATATGAATCTGCAATTAACTGTAATGGGAACGGAGCTTGTCATGACTTTTCACCTAGTAATGTTATGTGTCCTTCTTCAAAAATAACTCGTAACCATTTGCATTCTCCTAAAGGGAGGGCAAGTTTAATTCGCGAGTGGTTAAGGATTCTTTCTCTAAAAGGGGAAGTGAATGAACTTAACAATGAAAAAATATGGAGTAAGTATTCTAATTCTTTATCAGAAAATTTTTCTATTTTTAATAACTTAAAAACTTTTGTAAAAAAAATTTTATTTACATTTAGAAAATATAATGGGACTTATGATTTTTCTCATGAAGTATACAATTCGTTGAACGGCTGTTTGATTTGTAAAGGGTGTGTGACTCAGTGTCCAGTGCATGTAAATATTCCTGATTTACGTTCAAAATTTTTAAACCTATACCATTCAAGTTATTTTCATCCTCTCAAGGATTACTTTATAGCGTCGACTGAAACAATAGGTTATTTTTTTTCAAAATTTCCTCGACTAGCTAATAAATTTTTTAATATGCCCATTAGTCTCAGAATTTTAGAAAATCAAGTGGGTATAAGAGATTTTCCTAAATTTAGTCCAGAACCAGTTATTGAAGGCCTCGAGAAAACATCCTATATAAAAAATGATATTGAAAAATTGAATTCTTTGTCTTCTAAAGAACTAGAAAGGAGTATTATTTTATTACAGGATGCTTTTACTTCTTTTTTTGAGTCACAAATTGTAATTGAATTTTATGAATTGCTAAGTAAATTAGGTTTTAAGGTATTTATTGCTCCATTTAACCCAAATGGGAAGCCACTTCATGTAAAAGGTTTTTTAGGAAAGTTCCGAAAAGTTGCAGAAAAAAACTATAAATGGCTTTCTAATCTTTCTAATTTTAATATTCCAATTATTGGTATTGATCCTAGCATTGTTTTAACCTATCGTGATGAATATCCTAAAATTCTTGGGAAAGATGATTTAGGATTTAAAGTAATGTTGCCACAAGAATTTTTAGTTAGTAAATCATCAAGTATAAAAAAATTTTTTGCATCTAAAAAATTTAACGATTATAAATTGTTGGGACATTGTATTGAAAAAGTAGACGCACAATTTTCTCAGAAACAATGGAAAGATTTGTTTAAATGTTTTGATTTATCTTTGGAGGTTATTGAGGTAGGATGCTGTGGGATGGCTGGAACTTATGGACATGAAACAGAACATTTTGAAGATTCTTTTGGGATATATAAATTAAGTTGGAAAAGAAATATCCCAGAAAATCATCATAATAGAGGAAATGTTCTAGTAACAGGATTTTCTTGTCGCAATCAAATTTTGCGTTTTGAAGGTTATCGTCCACTTCATCCAATACAGGCGTTGTTGAGAGAAATGTGTGTATGAATTAAATTAAATTAAATATTTTTTATTACTGTGAAAAAAATTATTTTTGAAGATTTCTCAAAAGTTAGAATTATTATTGGTACTATTCTAGAAGCTGAATTAAATGCAAAAGCACACAAACCAGCTTATATTTTGAAGATTGATTTTGGTGATTTTGGAATCAAAACCAGTTCTGCTCAGATTACAAAAAATTATTCTGAGGATAATCTTATAGGAATGCAAATATCTGCAGTTGTTAATTTACCAATAAAAAAAATTGCTGGTATTAAATCTGAGGTACTTGTTCTTGGAGTTAATTCTGATCAAAAAGATATAATTTTACTCACTCCTAACGAAACAGTTGAAGAGGGCTCATTGGTTTGTTGAAATTTTTAAAAATTATTGTTCCCATTTTGGATTTTTTCGATTTTTAAATTCTTTTCTTTCCATAAATCATTTAAAAAATTTCTAACTTCTCCTGAACCTTCTTTACTTCTGATAGTTTCTATTGATGGAGTCCCATTTTCTCCGGGCTTACAAATTTTTATTCTTACAACAATTTTTTTAACATTTCCCACTAGAAAATCAATTAATCTAGGGGAAGAGTGTCCTGGATATACAAGTGTAACGTCAATCAATGCATTCAATTGATCCCCTAAACTGCACAAAACAGTATGTATCCCTCCTGCACGAGGGTGGAGTAAATGATTATAGATTGATTTTTTATTTTTATGTTTTGTTTTTGTAAAGCGAGTTCCCTCAGGATAATTTAAAATTGTAACTTGCTTCCCTATTAATCGATCACTTGAACGCATAGCCGTCTCTAGATCTTTCCCCCTAAATGAAGGATTTTTTTTTAACTTTTCTTTTGAATAACGTTTCATAATAGGATAATCCAAAGCCCATAAGGCTTGTCCTAAAAATGGCACCCAGACAAGTTCCTGCTTTATAAAAAAACGTAAGAATGGAATTTTTTTAAAAAATATTTTTTGAGCTACAGGAATATCAAGAAGAGAAAGATGATTAGATATCACCAAGTAAGTACCTTTTTTAGATAAATTGTCCAAACCTTCAACATCCCATTCTATTTTGTAAAATAATTTAAAAAGAACATTATTTGTAATGATAAAACCTCCAGCTATCCAGTAAGAAATTTTCTCCCAAAAATCTTTCCAAATTTTGATTGGTATAGAAAACTTTAATGGAGCACAAATACTTACTAGTGCTCCATGGAAAGAAGTATTAATAATTACAAAAAAAATAAAAATAGGGATTCTCAAAATATTGATAAAAATATTCATCTTTCAAAATTTAATTTAATTGTTTAATTTTTATAATGTTAGGCTAGAAAATTACTATCATTGACATTACATAATAATGTCAAATACCTATTCTTTTTACAAGTCAATGGAATTCATATTTGAAAAATATTTTTCACTTTATTTTGCTTGCAAATTTCTGAATTTCTCTTATTCCCATTGGTGGGAACAACCAATAATTGGGCAAATATCCTGAAGGAGAAACTGTCTCTCCTAGATGGTTTAGGTGTATCCGATGGCTAAATGAGATTAAAATATTAGAATTATAAAGTTGAAAAACCGGACCTGAAACATTTTTTGGAAAAGGTCCGGTATTAGTCCCGATTAAGATTCCATTTGGAATTTGCTTTGTTAATGCTGCAAGAAATTGACATCCATCTCCACATTGATCATTAGCTATAACAATAAGTTTTGTTCCCCATTCAGGAGCATTACTATTTCCATTGAAAATAAATTTTGTCTCTATCCATTTTTCTAAAATTTCATTTTCTCTGAAATGTTTTATAAGTGCATATAACTGTGATTGCTTCTTTTTAAGTTGATATTCACCAATTAAGGGGCGTTTAGGAGATTTAATAATATTCCATTGTACTCTATTTAAAAGACCTCTTAAAATCGGAATCGTCTGCCTTTCTTTTACTATTACGTTTTTCCAATGATTATTTGTATATTCTTTTAGCCATTTTTCGATAAAATAAAAACTGCCGTATTTATTCCCACGAACATCAATTATTAATGTTCTTGATTTTCTCAAGGCTCTTGCAAGCTTATAAAACTGTTTTACTTCTATCTCTTCACTTTCTCCATCTCTATGCCATTTTAAATACGGAATTCTTGAACCGTCGTATTCATAAATAGGAATCTTATGGGGTGACAATTCTGCTCTTCTTATAAAAAGAGGTAATTTTACTTTATGTTTATGTCCTGAATCATTTTCGAATTCACAAATTAGGGGATCAGGTTGATAATTTGAATGTTTCCCAAGCATAAAAAGATTTTCTGAGTGTCTATCGGGCAAAATTGGAAATA
>CACGSI010000037.1 GCA_902575715.1 uncultured SAR324 cluster bacterium | reverse complement strand
TCGGGTGTTTAATCTTTCTTTCAATTTTAACAACTATAGATTTTTCCATTTTATTGTTTATTACAATTCCAGTTTGTAACTTTATCTTATTCATTTAGAGACTCTAACGTTTATGGATTTAATTTTTTTTCGGTTAAGACCGTTTTAATTCTAGCAATTATTTTACGAGTTTTTTTTAATCATAATTACGTCTGCAAGTTGACTAGAAACATGACCGCATCTCATTCTTAAGGACTCTTCTTTAATTTTGCTTCCAGTTCATTAATTGGAAGAGATCTTAATTCAGATGCTTTCATATAACAGGAGTTCTTTTAATAATTTTAGTCTTTATTGATAATTTATAAGATGCCAATCGCAAAGCATCATTTGCTATTTCTTCAGGAACACCGTCAATCTCATACAAAACACGTCCAGGATTTATTTTTGCTACCCAAGTATCTACAGCACCTTTACCTTTACCCATTCTAGTTTCAGCAGGTCTTTTAGTTATAGGTTTGTCAGGAAAAATGCGAATCCAAGTCTTTCCACCTCTTTTTAAAGTCCTTGTAATTACTCTTCGAGCAGCTTCTATTTGTCTAGTTGTAATGTAGCCACGATCTGATGCCTGAAGTGCAAAGGATCCAAAACTTATTTTGTTACCAGTTTGAGCATCTCCTTGCATTCGCCCACGCATTTGTTTCCTGAATTTTGATTTTTTTGGCATCAACATGACTAAATATCCTTATTCTGTGAACGTCTTGCTCGATTCTTTCCAAACTCCTCACCACGATATACCCAGACCTTAACCCCTATAATCCCGTATGTAGTGTTTGCTTCAGCAACACCATAATCTATATCAACTCGCAAGGTATGTAATCTAACTTGCCCCTCTCTTATCCATTCCGATCTAGCTATTTCGGCACCATTCAACCGTCCACCTACCATAACTTTACAACCAGCAATATTCATCCTCATAGCAGCTTGTATTGAACGCTTAATTGCTCTTCTATAAGCTATCCTTCTTTCAAGTTGACTTGCAATATTTTCAGCAATTAAAGTTGCATCAATTTCTGGTCTTTTAATCTCTTTGATATTGATAACTACATCATGTGGATTTCTTTTACTAAGTTCTTTTTTTAGTCGTTCAACTTCATCACCCTTTCTGCCAATAATTATTCCTGGACGAGCAGAAAAAATGTTAACCTTTGTCTTTTTTGCAGTCCTTTCTACCTCTATTTTTGAAATAGCTGCATGTTTGAGATGAAGTTTTACAAATTTTTGTATATCTAAATCTTGTTTGAGTTGACTTGCATAGTTTTTTTCTGCAAACCACTTTGAATTCCAAGTTCGAGCAATCCCTAGCCTCAAACCTATTGGATTAACTTTTTGCCCCACTATACCTCAGATGTTATATTAAAAAATTAAAGTATCAGATAAACTTATTATACTCCAATTTCAAGAGTAATATGACTTGATCTTTTTTTTATTCCAGATGCTCTACCCATTGCTCGGGGTCTAAATCGTTTAAGTTTTTTTGCTTCATTAACATAGGCTTTTATGATTCTATATTTATCTACATCTGCTCCAGGTTCTTTCTTGTCTGCGTTTGCTACGGCAGATTGTAAAACCTTAGTCACAGGTTCGACTGCTCTATTACGAAGTGTATTAAGTAAAGCAAAAGCTCTAACAACGTTTTGCCCTCTTATTAGGTTTATAACTAAACGAACCTTTCTTGGTGCTATTCTTATATTTTTTGCAGTAGCTTGAGCTGTCATCACCGTTTTGCCCTTTTATCATTTTTGCCTACATGCCCCCGGTACGTCCTTGTTGGAGCAAACTCTCCCAATTTGTAACCGACCATATCTTCAGTAATAAAAACAGGTATAAATTTATTCCCATTATGTACAGCTATATTTGTACCAATAAAATCTGGTAAAATAACTGAGCGTCTTGACCAAGTTTTTACCAGACGTCGGTCGTTACTGGCCTTTGCTGAAGAAATTTTTTTTTCTAAATGAGCATCTACAAATGGCCCTTTTTTTAAAGATCTTGGCAAAATTTATCTCCTTTTCAAGATATATTTATCTGTATTTTTATTTTTTCTAGTTTTTGCTCCTTTTGTAGGCTTTCCCCAAGGTGTAACAGGATGCCTACCTCCCGAGGTTTTTCCCTCACCTCCTCCATGAGGATGATCAATAGGGTTCATAACAACTCCCCTAACTCTCGGACGTCTTCCTAACCAACGATTGCGTCCTGCTTTTCCTTTTTTGATATTCATATGCTCGCTATTACCTACTGTACCAATCGTTGCCATGCACTCAATTCGAACTTTTCTAATTTCTCCAGATCGAAGTTTGAGTTGAGCATAATCGCTATCTTTTGCCATCAACTGTATGGCCGTTCCAGCACTTCTTCCCAATTGTGCTCCTTTTCCGGGACGCATTTCCACGCAATGGAGTAGAGTCCCAACTGGAATATTTTTTAACGGGAGAGAATTACCTGGTTTTATGTCTATATTTTCTCCAGTTAAAATTATATCTCCGACTTGCATGTTTGAAGGAGTTAGAATGTATCGTTTCTCTCCGTCAGCATAATGGAGTAAGCTAATTCTTGCACTTCTATTTGGATCATATTCTATAGTTGCTACCTTTGCAGGCACACCTAGTTTATTTCTATTAAAATCAATTATTCTATATCTACGTTTATGTCCTCCACCATGATGTCTTACAGTAATGCGACCGTTATTGTTCCTACCTCCTTTTTTTCCTAAAGGGCGTAATAGACTTTTCTCGGGATAAGTAGTAGTGATTTCTTCGAAAACGAAACCACTCATGCCGCGCCTTCCAGGTGATGTAGGTTTGTGAAATTTTATTCCCATATTTAAATATTTTTTTGGTTTTTATGCCCCTTCAAAAAACTCAATTGTTTCACCAGCTTTAAGAGTAACAAGAGCCTTTTTCCAACTTGATTTATATCCTTGATGTCTACCCAGTCTTTTTTTGTCACCTCGCACATTCATCACTCTAACTTTCAGAACAGAGACCTTGAATGATTTTTCAATACTCTCTTTTATTTGAATTTTGTTTGCACGCGGATCGACAGAAAATGCAAATTGATTATAATCTTCTTTTAACGACAATGTTTTTTCTGTCATCTTAGGCTCTCTGATTACATCGAAAATATTCATCCTAAAATCCTTTCCTTGTAGGCATCTAAGGCATCCTTAAGAAAAACAACTTTTTTGTATTTCATCATTTCATATATATTTAAGCTTCTATAGCTTAGCAAATGAATTTTGGAAAGATTTCTTGCGGCTAGTTTTAGATTTTCATTAAGGCCATCAGTTACAAGAAGTGTTTTTTTCATTTAATTCAAGTCTTTTCAAAATTTCATTCAAGTTTCTTGTTTTGTTATTATCAAGATCCAAAGATTCCAGAACAAAGATACTATTCTGTCTGACTTTCTCTGCAAAAACTGATCGCGTAGCAAGCCTTTTAGTTTTTTTGTTAATCCTAAATGAATGAGAACGCGATTTGGGTCCAAAAATTGTTCCACCATGCCTGCGAATGGGAGATTTAGCGCTCCCAGCCCTAGCACTACCAGTTCCCTTTTGTCGATAAAGTTTCCGATTACTATAAGAAACATCTGATCGACCTTTAGTTGAATGAGTCCCTTGATGATTTGAAGCTAAAAATTGACGAATTGCCTCTGAAACGACATACTTATGATAAGGAGTCTTCAAGATCAAATCATCGATCTTTATCTTACCAGTAGCCTTATTTTCTTTATTGAAAATTGTTAATTCACCCATAATTTTTCTAGATTTTGATTCTTTATCCTTCTTGCTTTATTGCAATGTCAACTCCAGCAGAAATATCTAGTCGCATAAGAGCATCCATTGTCTGAGGTGTTGTTTCCAAAATATATAAAAGTCTCTTGTGAGTTCGAATTTCGAATTGTTCCCTTGATTTTTTATCTACATGCGGGGAACGTAGAACTGTATAACGATTTCTCCTTGTTGGTAGGGGTATCGGGCCAACTATCTCAGCTCCAGTTCTTTTTACTGTATGAACAATTTCGCTAATAGTTTTGTCAAGTAGTTTATCGTCGTATCCTTTAAAACGAACTTTTATTTTTTGTTCCATTTATATTTTACTCAATAACTTCTGTTACAACTCCTGATCCTATGGTCCTTCCTCCTTCGCGGATAGCAAATCGAACCTCTTTTTCCATAGCAATTGGACTTATCAATTCTATTGATACTTCAACATTATCTCCAGGCATTACCATCTCAACTCCACTAGGAAGAGTAACTACTCCTGTAACATCGGTAGTACGGAAATAAAATTGCGGGCGATAATTTGTGAAGAAAGGTGTATGCCTTCCACCTTCATCTTTATCTAAGACATAGACCTGTCCCTTGAATTTGGTATGGGGTGTAATAGACCCCGGCTTACAAATTACTTGGCCCCTTTCGATATCCTCTCTTTTTGTGCCTCTCAGTAATATACCAACGTTATCTCCAGCTTGGCCTTGGTCGAGAGATTTTCTGAACATTTCAACTCCAGTTACGGTAGTAGTTTGAGTCTCTCTTATCCCAGAAATTTCAATTTCCTCACCAACTTTTACAATACCCCGCTCAATTTGACCTGTTGCTACTGTTCCTCTACCAGAGATAGTAAATACATCCTCAACTGACATAAGAAAGTCTTTATCAAGGTCTCTTTTTGGTTCTGGAATAAAGCTGTCAACAGCATCCATTAATTCTTTAATAGGAGCATAGGCGGCATCGTTAGAATCAGAGGAAGAATTTTCCATCACTGAAAGAGCAGAACCTTTTATAATTGGAGTGTCATCTCCTGGAAAATCATAAGAATCTAAAAGCTCCCTCACTTCCATTTCTACAAGCTCTAACAATTCTGCATCATCAACTTGATCTACTTTGTTAAGAAATACTACAAGGTGTGGAACGTTAACCTGCCTAGCAAGTAAAATGTGTTCTCTAGTTTGGGGCATCGGTCCATCCGCAGCTGAAACAACTAAGATTGCTCCATCCATTTGAGCAGCGCCAGTGATCATATTTTTTACATAGTCAGCATGACCTGGACAATCAACATGTGCATAATGTCTTTTTGAGGTCTCATACTCTATGTGTGCTGTAGCAATTGTAATTCCTCGCTCTTTTTCTTCGGGAGCTCCATCAATTTCATCATACCCTTTAGCTTCTGCGAAACCATCCATCTGTAACACCTTCGTTATAGCTGCAGTTAAAGTGGTTTTCCCGTGATCAACGTGTCCTATTGTTCCGACATTTACATGTGGTTTTGAGCGTTCAAACTTTTCTCTTGCCATCTCATCTCCTGTTTTTCCTGTGTTGACTAATTAATAAATTATACTTTACTTAAGCTAGTTTATCCTCTCCAGTGAGAGCTTTTCTTGTTGATTCGGTCACAGATGTATAGTGACCGAACTGCATTGTGAATGACGCACGCCCTTGTGTGAGCGAACGCAAACGGGTGGAGTAGCCAAACATTTCTGCTAGAGGAACTTCGGCTGAAATGACCTGAATCCCGCTTTGGTCCTCCATTCCACGTATTTTACCTTGTCTAGCATTTAAGTCTCCGATAACATCACCTGTAAAAGATACAGGTGTAACAACTTCTACATTCATTGATGGTTCAAGTAAAATGGGATAACCTTTCACGGCACAATCTCTCATAGAATTCCGTGCAGCAATTGAAAAAGCCATTTCAGTTGAAATATCTGCTAAATAATTTGCAGAAATAAGAGTCGCTTTTATATCAATCAATGAAAATCCTGATAAAACTCCATTACTCATAGCATCCAAAATTCCTTGTTCAATAGCTTCAACAAAGATTTTAGGTAAACTTTCTTCTGATAATTTGTTATCAAACCTGAAGCCACCTCCATTTTCTAAAGGCTCAATAGATATTTTGCATTGTGCGAACTGTTCTTTCCCTTCGAGAAGTTGTTCAAAAAGGGTCTCTGATTCAGCAGGCTGAGTTATCGTTTCTCTGTAGGCAACCCTAGGTTTCCCAGCCTTACAATCAATTTTAAATTCTCTTTGAAGTCTATCAACTAAAATTTCTAAATGAAGTTCACCCATTCCGGAAATTATGTTTTGCCCTGTTTCAGCATTAACCTTACTACGAAATGAAGGATCTTCTTGCATCAATCTTGTTAAAGCTACTTCTAATTTTTCCTGATCTGCCTTTGTTTTTGGTTCTATTGCCAGATCTATTACAGGTTCTGGGAACTGAGTTCTTTCTAATATAATTTGATTATCCTTAGGACATAAGGTGTCCCCAGTAATTAAATCCATTCCTATTACTGCTCCAATATCTCCAGCATTTATTAAAGATATTTCTTGTCTTTTATTAGCGTGAAGCTTAACTAAGTTGCCCACTCTGTCATGTTTTCTTTTTCGAGGGTTAAATACTGATTTACCTACCTCAAATTTCCCTGAGTAAACTCGAATGAAAGTCATCTGCCCAGCAAAAGGGTCGCTAGCAACTTTGAATGCGAGTGCACATAGAGGCTCAGAGTCAGAAGACTCCCTAGTTATAACTTTTTTTGTTACCGGATGATCTCCTTGCACTGCAGGAATATCAATCGGGGAAGGGAGGTATTGTACCACAGCATCAATAAGTTGTTGAACTCCCTTATTTTTAAATGCACTACCGCAAAGTACTGGAGTTATTTCTCCACTCAAAGTTAATTTGCGCAAAATATTAATTATCTCAGCTTGAGTCACTTCCTTCTCTTCAACTATTTTTTCTAATAATTCATCACTAAAAAGTGATAATTTTTCTAGCATTTCATTATGCCATTTTTGAGCAGTTGTTACTAATTCAGTTTTAATCTCGCCAATGTCGTATTCTTCGCCAAATCCGTCATCTATAAAGCGATGTTCTTTCATTGAAACTAAATCTATAATACCTTCGAACTTGTCTTCGTTTCCAATGGGGTATTGAATAGCAACAGGGTTAGCTGAAAGTTGTTCCTGAATTGAACATAATGCTTTTTCAAAATCTGAACCTACTCTATCCATCTTGTTCACAAAAGCAATACAAGGTACATTGTAACGCTTGGCCTGTAACCAAACAGTTTCTGACTGAGGCTGTACACCTGCGACAGCGCACAAAACCATAACAGCTCCATCAAGAACCCGAAGTGATCTTTCCACTTCTGCTGTAAAATCAACATGTCCGGGAGTATCAATAATATTGAGAAAGTATTCTTGATTTTCTATTTCCCACTTACATGTTGTTGCCGCAGAGGTAATAGTAATTCCTCTTTCTTGTTCTTGTTCCATCCAATCCATCGTTGCTGATCCGTCATTAACTTCGCCAATTTTATGTATACGCCCAGAATAATAAAGTATTCTTTCTGTTGTTGTCGTTTTTCCAGCATCTATATGAGCCATGATGCCTATATTTCGATGTTTAGTAAGAGGTATTGTCTTGGCCACGTTGGTTTATTGAATTGGGTCATGCGGATTCCAGCGATATTCAGTCATTCTACCAACGATAATGCGCGAAAGCTTTGTTAGCTTCTGCCATCTTGTGGGTATCTTCCTTCTTTTTAATGGAATTGCCACGACTTTTTGAAGCATCAATTAACTCTTCTGCTAATTTTGAACGCATTGATAATCCATTTCTTGTATTTGCATACTCAATTAACCAACGAATTGCCAAAGATTGACTCCTGCTATGACGAACTTCCATTGGCACCTGGTAAGTCGAGCCACCAACTCTTCTAGATTTTACTTCGACAGATGGCATAACGTTTTCAATTGCGGTCTTAAAAACATCTAATGAAGGTTTTTCTGAATCTTTTTCAGAAATTGCGTCTAATGCTCCATAAAAAATACTCTCTGCAACACTTTTTTTACCGTGCCTCATCAAAGAATTTATAAATTTACTTACTAAAATATCTTTATATTTAGGGTCTGGTAAAATTGATCTTTTTGATGGGGAACGTCTTCTTGGCATATTTAATTATGATTCTTTTTTAACCCCATACTTTGAACGGGATTGCTTCCGTTCGTTTACTCCAACAGTATCAAGAGTCCCTCTAACTACATGATAGCGGACTCCTGGTAAATCTTTTATTCTTCCGCCTCGAATTAGAACTACTGAGTGCTCCTGCAAATTGTGACCAATACCTGGTATGTAACTTGTTACTTCAATTCCATTTGTTAGGCGTACTCGAGCAACTTTACGTAAAGCCGAATTTGGTTTTTTTGGAGTAGATGTATAAACCCTAACGCATACTCCCCTTCTTTGAGGGCAAGCCTGCAAAGCTGGGGTATTCCTCTTGGCGGCTTTGCTTTTACGTC
>CACGSI010000036.1 GCA_902575715.1 uncultured SAR324 cluster bacterium | reverse complement strand
CTAAAAAAAACAAAGATCTATACAGAGTACACGAACATTATGATTACAGAATTGGAAAGAATAGAAAGATTGTTAAAACAATTACTTTTTCATTCACAGCCAATGCATCTAGAAAAAACTTCATTTAACGTTCATGAACTTCTAGATACTGTAATTAATTTTGAACAAAATATTGATTCAAATATTAAATTTATTCGTAATTTTGATACTTCTCTACCCAGTATTTTTGCTGATCGAGATAAGCTTCATCAAGTATTTTTGAATTTGATTCGAAATGCAGTCGAAGCTTCAGATAACAAGAAAATAATAAAAGTGAAAACGCGTTTTTGCGGTAAATGGGATTTAGCTGGAACTAACCTTAATCCAGAATTAAATTATTTTATCATATCCATAGAAGATGAGGGTTCTGGTATAAATTTAGAGAACAGAAAAAAATTATTCAAACCTCTTTTTTCTACTAAGGATAAAGGGCATGGATTAGGCTTATCTATTTCATTTAGACTTATCCAAGCTCAAAATGGGCTCCTAAGTTATTTACCTAGAAACCCTATTGGCTCGATTTTTCAAATATTCTTACCACATAAACAGTAGGACTTTGATCTTTAAAAAATTGTCTTAACCTGATAGCCTGAACTGCAAATATAATTTAAAAATATTAAAAAAATTTAATTTTTTGATCTATATTTGAATTAGATATTAAAAAAACCTCTAAATATCTAGAAAGTAATATGAAAAATGATGAAGATCACATAGTTGTTGTGGGAATGTCCAGAACACCCATAGGAGCTTTTCTAGGAACACTCAAAGATATTCCTGCTCCAGAATTAGGAAGCTTTGCTATTAGAGCTGCTCTAAAACAAAGTAATGTGCCAAAAGAAGATATTGATGAAGTTCTAATGGGTTGTGTTCTTTCTGCTGGATTAGGACAAGCACCTGCTCGACAAGCATCTTTGGGAGCAGGGATCCCAGAATCAACCAGTTGTACAACTGTAAACAAAATGTGTGGCTCTGGTATGAAAACAGTTATGATGGCTCATGATTTATTATTAGCACGATCAAAAAGTGTAATAATTGCTGGTGGATTTGAAAGTATGTCAAACACACCTTATATTTTACCCAAAGCACGCTCAGGTCAAAGACTTGGACATGGACAAATGATTGACCATATGTTTATTGACGGATTGGAAGATGCTTATGACAAGGGGACTCTTATGGGAGTTTTTGCAGAAAGAACTGCAAAAAAATATGGTTTAACCAGAAATCTTCAAGATGAATTTGCTATTCGCTCTTTAAATCGAGCTAAAAAAGCGATTGATGACGGAAGTTTTGAAAACGAAATCACTCCAGTAAATTATACTAATCGGGGGGAAACTATAAAAGTTTCTTATGATGAGCAACCTTTAATTGTGGATTTATCTAAGATTAGTAAATTAAAACCTGCTTTTGAGAAAAATGGCACTGTAACAGCAGCAAATTCTTCTTCTATATCGGATGGAGCCGCTGCTCTAGTAATTATGAGAGAAACACATGCTAGAGAACTTAAAATTAATCCAATTGCACGTTTTGTTCAACATAGTAGTTTTTCGCATTCACCAGAGTGGTTCACAACAGCTCCAGTTTTTGCAATAAGAAATATTCTCAAAAAAATAGGCTGGAATACAAAAGAAGTCGATTTATTTGAAATTAACGAAGCTTTTGCAGTAGTTTCAATGGCAGCAATGAAAGATCTTAATTTGCCTCCCGAGAAGGTAAATATTCATGGGGGAGCATGTGCACTTGGACATCCTATTGGAGCTTCTGGAGCAAGAATTTTGGTAACACTTATCTCAGCTTTGAAAAAATACGAAAAAACTCGCGGTATTGCTAGTCTTTGCATAGGTGGAGGAGAAGCAATTTCCATGGCTGTAGAAATCTTAGATTAAAAAGACTATTTTTTGAAAATGGCGACCACTAGCCTTTTTAGAGGACCCCTATTAGCCAAGGATCTAAAAGTAAATTTAAATCTTCAGTTTTTATAAGAGTAGTGACATTATTTAATGAGTGAATTTTCCTTTTTTTAATAAATAAAAATAATTTAGAATATTGATATTATAATTTTTTTATAAACGGAAGAATTATTTAAATTGTGGTGAGACTATAAATTAAATTTAATAAAAATGCGTAAAATATTATTCATCTTTTCGCTCCACTTTTAATGAAAGTGTAGTCTTCCTGAGAGACCAATTACAACAAATGTACTTTCCAAACATGTAGCATAGTTTAATACACTTTAAGAACTTAAAGTTCTAGGTGTTCAAGCGATTCCATCTTAAGATTTAAAAATTTTAGCAACAGTATCACTATCCAAAGAATCTATATTCAGTTTTATTATAGTAGGATTATTTATCAATTAAAGTAATACTATTAACGCCTATTACATTTATAAGTCAAAATTTATGTACTAAATATATAAAAATATATCTATAAGATTTAAAATTAAAGAATTATCCAGAATTTCTCGAGTCACTTAAAGAAAGAAAAAAAGAACAGATGAAAAATAATATTTATTCTGATAGAGTGTTCACAAGTAATCCAAGAAGAGCTTTTGTAAAAGCTTTAAAGAGAGCTGATATTAAAAACTTATCTTTTCATTCTGTAAGGCATACTTGCATGAGTTATTTGGCTCAGATGAGTTTAACTCCTCTAGAGATTATAGGTCATGGTCGACATAAATATATAAAGTCAGTCACGCGTTATGCTCATATTGATCCACTGTTAACAATGAGGACCTCAATAAAATTGAGAGAAACTTTTTGGGAATGGGTAATCGAATGGAGACAAAAATGGAGACAAATAGGATGTTCAACTTTTTGAATTTTTAGTAAAGCCTTGGTATTACTAGGATGGCGGGCGTAGCTCAGTTGGTAGAGCGCTGGATTGTGATTCCGGTGGTCGAGGGTTCAATTCCCTTCGCTCGCCCCATTCTTTGAGATAAATTGAAATGCTAATTTTTAAGCGGGTGTAGCTCAACTGGATAGAGCATCAGACTTCGGATCTGAGGGTTGAGGGTTCGAATCCTTCCGCCCGCGCCAGTATTTATCAATATTGGCAGCGTTATTTACAATTATTCCTACCTCTTTCGTTCCAATTTCGTTCCACTGAGAGGGAAATAACTAGGAAATACTGGGGTAAGACAGGGAAGAGTGAATGCCTATAGTGAACTGATATTATTATCCTTAATTGTCTTCACTGTTCCGACATTTCAGACTTCGGATCTGAGGGTTGGGGGTTCGAATCCTCCCGCCCACGCCATTTAAAACTTCTATTTTTTTGAAAATTTAAAAATTTTTAATCCCCTTTTTTCTCGATTTTGCTCCTAACACGGAATAGAATCTTACAATTTTCATAAAATTACTATTTATTAATTCTTGGTGCTGATTTAATTAACATGCGAGTATAACTTGATTTTGGAGATTTAAGTAGATCTGATGTTTCTTGTTCTTCAACAAGTTTTCCAGACTTAAGAACACCTATTTTATGGGCCATAACTCGAACTACTGCAAGATCATGTGTTATAAAAAGATATGTAAGCCCAAGTTTCTTTTGTAACTTTTTAAGAAGATTAAGTACTTGTGCTTGTACAGAAACATCAAGGGCTGAAGTTGGTTCGTCACATACTATAAAGTCCGGCTTGGAAGCGAGAGCGCGAGCTATACAAATACGTTGACGCTGACCTCCTGAGAATTCATGTGGGAATCGATTTGAATCATTTGCTGATAAACCAACTTGTTCAAGAAGTTCGTGAATAAGATAATTCAATTCATTTCGACTTTTAAATAAAGAGAAAGCAATTATGGGCTCAGCTATAATACTCCCCACTTTCCAACGAGGATTTAGGGATGCATAGGGAGATTGGAAAACCATTTGAATCCGTTGCCTTATTCGTCTATGATCTTGCTGAGATAATTTAGAATTGTGTAAGTTGTGACCATCAATCAAAACTCTGCCGCTGCTGGGTAAAAGAAGTCCAACAATCATTCGTGCAATCGTTGACTTACCTGAGCCACTTTCACCAACTAAGGCATATGTTTGACCTCGCTTTATATTAAAAGAAATTCTATCAACAGCCATTAAAAAACGTCTTGATTTTCGATAAATAATGCGGGCTAGCAATGGGTCCGATAGGTCGAAACTTTTGCAAAGTTTTTCAATTTGAACAAAATCATTCATCATTAAACATCCAACATGCAACACCATTATCTAACATTTCAGGTTGTGATTCTTTACAAATATCAATTACTTTTTCGCATCGGGGGTTAAAGGAACAACCGCTTGGAAGCGAGTCAAGTCTTGGCATAGTTCCTTTGATTTGATACAACTCAGTTGAAATATCACCATACTCAACTGAAGGAGTCGATGCAATAAGACCTCTTGTATAAGGATGCTTGGGAGCTCTCAATATTTCCTTCGTCTTTCCAATTTCAACAAGTCTGCCTGCATACATAACAGCTACACGATCAGTAGTTTCAGAGATTACTCCCATATCATGGGTTATTAGTATTACTGAGGCATTGCGATAATTACATATCTTCTTCAAAATTTTAAGAACTTGTTCCTGTACTGAAACATCTAGTGCTGTTGTTGGTTCATCAGCAATGATCAAATCTGGTTCGGCAGACAGTGCTAGCGCAATTACTACGCGTTGCCTCATACCTCCCGAAAACTCATGTGGGTAAGCATTGAATCGCTCTGGATTTATTCCTACTTCTTCAAGACAATTCAAGGCTTTTATTTTTGCTTGCTTATTATTTAGTGGAAGATGCGTCATTATGGTTTCTATTATTTGATCTCCAATTTTTTTAAGAGGATTTAGGCTTGTAAGTGGATCTTGAAACACCATACTTATACGACATCCTCGAAAACGGTTTGCTTTCCCTAAAGAAAGCTGGTCAATTCTTATATCTTCTAGCCAAATCTCTCCTTTCTCGATGTATCCTGGAGGGTCTATTAAACCTATAATAGCAGAACCAGTCATTGACTTACCTGCTCCTGATTCACCTACAAAACCTAAAATTTCTCCTTTATTTACTTCAAAAGATATATTATCAATAGGTACAAGATTACCATGACGATTTGGAAATACTACGGTAAGGTTTTTAACTGAAAGGATAGTTCCACTCATTTTAATCTAGGATTTAGTTCGTCACGAAGCCAGTCTCCCAATAAATTTACAGACAAAGCTAAAATTAAAAGTGTGATTGCTGGAAATAAAAGGATCCACCACTCACCCGAGAATAAGTAATCCTGCCCTATACGAATAAGGGTACCAAGACTTGGTTCAGTTGGAGGTGCTCCTACTCCTAGAAATGATAAAGTAGCTTCAGCAATAATAGCAAGCGCCAATGTAATAGTGGCAATTACTAGTACTGGAGACATAACATTCGGAAGAATATGTCGATACATTATTTGTACTCGATTTAGACCTATTAGTCTTGCTGCCTGAACATATTCTTTTTCTTTCTCCACCATGGTAGTTCCTCTAACAGTTCTCGCAAATGGGACCCATTCTGAAAGACCAATGGAAATTATCAAAACTGTGATGGCAAGTTCATCTCTTAAATCAGGAGTTAAAACTCCTCTTGTTATTCCATATATTAATACAGCTATAAGAATAGAAGGAAAGGTTACCTGAATATCAGCTATTCGCATTATTAAAGAATCAATCCATCCGCCAAAATATCCAGCTATTAAACCCATAGTAACTCCTAGTATCATTGCGAGAAAAACTGCAGATATTCCTACAAACATAGAAACCCTCAAACCAAAAATAATTGCAGACAGCAAATCTCTTCCTTGATCGTCTGTTCCAAGAATAAAAGTTTCTTCAGTAAATTCATTTGGCTCCATTGGAGGGGTAAAACCGTTCATAAGATTTAACGATCCAGCATCAAATGGATTTGTCGGAGCCACAAAGTCAGCAAAAATAGCAAGCAAACTTAATGATATAACAAAGATAAAGGATACGATTGTAATTGGAGCGTGTTTAAAATCATAAAAAAAATCACTTTCACTGAACTGTTTTATTAAGCTTTTTCCAATTTTCATTTCGTTTAATTTTTAAGTAATCCATCACTAATTCGAGGATCTATAACTAGATATAATATGTCTACAATAAGATTTATAAAAACAAATACTGTCCCTACTAATAAAAGATAGGCTGACATAACAGGTATGTCGACAAAAAATACTGCGTTAATAAACATAAGACCCACCCCTGGCCACTGAAAAACTGATTCAGTAATAATAGCAAAAGCGACTATGGAGCCAAGCTGCAATCCTGTAACTGTTATTACTGGTACAAGCGTATTTTTTAATGCATGACCAAAATAAACTACTCGCTCTGGTAAACCCCGTGCTCGAGCAAATCGAATAAAGTCTTGGCGAAGAATTTCTAACATTTCAGCTCGTACAAGTCTCATTATAAGTGTCATTTGGTATAGTCCTAGAGTAATAGCAGGAAGAACGAGTGACTTGAGTCCAGATTTAGTAAGTAGACTTGTTGTCCAAAATCCAATTTTTACTGTTTCACCTCGGCCAAAGCTAGGAAACCAACCAAGTTCAACCGAAAAAAACCAAATTAGTAAGACCCCTATCAAGAAGGTTGGTAAAGAGACCCCAATTAGAGAACTTGTCATTATGAAGTGAGCAATAAATCCATCTCTAAAAATTGCTGTGTAAACTCCTAGCAAAGTTCCTATGATAATTGCAAAAAGAGCTGAAACAATTGCAAGCTCCAATGTAGCGGGCAGTCGTTCTGCAATCAAACTTGATACTGGTTCAGCAGTTCTATATGAAATTCCAAAATTTCCTTTAATTGCATTGCCTACAAATCTTAGATATTGAACAGGAATTGGATCGCTTAACCCCATTCTTTGAATTAGCTCGTTTCGATCAGTAACTGTAGCCTCTTGGCCAAGAAGACTCTCTACTGGATCACCTATAAAACGAAAAATTGTGAAAGATACAAGAGCTACAATTAGTAGAACTGCTAGTGACTGGAATAATCGACGCAAAATGATGAAAATCATTTGTGGAAAATATGAGAAGTTGGCCGCAGTTTGAAATCTGCGGCCGATTATTTTACATTTTAAAAGTCAAATATTTGAAGTGCGGTTGATCTTCTGGCTGAACATCAAATTGTATATTTTTTTTCATCCCCCAGTTAAGAACCTGATTATGGATTGGAATATAAATTTGATCTTCTTGCACTTGATTCCAAATTTCAGCAATTATTGAATTCCTTTTATCAAGATCAGTCTCTGATTCCAGAGCTACAATTTTTTTATTCACATTGGGATTATCATATCCAGTGTTGTTCCATGAACCACGTTTATCAGTTGTTGTGTGAACAAGGAAATTAAAAATATAATGTGAATCGAATGTTGGTACACCCCATCCGAGCATATAAAAGTCAGTAGTTTTATTTTTTATTAGAGGAAAATGTTGAGCCTTAGGTTTAGCATCAAGATTAACTTTTATCCCTATTTTCCCTAACATCCCAACTGCAGCCTGGCATATAGCCTCGTCGTTTATGTAACGATCATTAGGGCAATTAAGAGTAACTGAAAATCCTTCACCATATCCAGCTGCTTGCATTAATTTTTTTGCCATAGAAACTCCTCCTGTCGGAATTTTATCTAGGGACTTATTCCATCCATTTACAAAAGGCGGCATAATCACATTAGTAGGTGAAGATTGATTTCGCATTACAACTTTTTTAATAGCATCACGATTAATAGCCATGTTAATAGCTCTTCGCACTCTAACATCTGCAAATGGATTTTTACCTTGGACATCATCTGTTTCAATATCTTTTGAACCACTGTCCATTCCAAAGAAAATAACTCTATTTTGGGCTGCAGTTACCACCTTAAGGCCTGACTGGTTTGCAACTCTTTTTAGATCTTGAACTGGAACATCTTGAATGAAGTCAACTTCACCTGATAGAAGTGCCGCAACCCTTGTTGCAGCAGTTTGGATTGGAGTATATATAATTTCACTTATTTCCATAGGGAATTGATCTTTGCCCCAATAATTTGGATTAGCTTTTAGTACTGTTTTTTGATCTGGGTTCCTACTAACTAAAACAAATGGTCCCGTGCCATTTGTATTTTGAGAAGCGAAGGTTGTTTCACCTCCTGCTACATCTTGAGGTTCAGTAGCACCATTCATTTCTGTCCATCCACTGTCCATTACAAAAAGATTCGTTAGATTATTTATTAGGAGTGGATTGGCCCCATTAGTTTCAATATCTAATGTATGGGCATCAACTTCTCTTATATCTTTGACACTGCTTAGTAATTCTTTCATTCCTGACGTTGGTTTCATTGCTCGCTTAAAACTGTAAACAACATCAGTAGCTGTCATTGAAGCTCCATTATGAAAGTAAACACCCTTCCTAAGTTGAAATCTCCAAACATTTGGATTGTTATCCAGTGCTTTCCAACTTTTAGCTAAACCAGGAGTT
>CACGSI010000035.1 GCA_902575715.1 uncultured SAR324 cluster bacterium | reverse complement strand
CTCAATTCTTTTTTAATTTTAAATTTTTTTAAACCCTAAAACTATTTACTTATATATAAAAAATTACCTAATTCTATAAAAAATGATGCATAGTTTAAAAGAACTTGAACAGAAAGACCGTTTTATACACCGCCACATTGGGCCCTCAAATAATGAAATATCAGAAATGCTAAAAATACTTAACGTTTCTTCTTTGGATGAACTAATTAGCAAAGTTGTTCCTGATTCAATTCGTATGCAAGGCAATATGGACCTTCCATCTAGTATTTCAGAGATTGAGGTTCTAAATAAAATAAAATTAATTGCCAAACGTAACAAGATTTCGAAATCAATGATCGGGATGGGTTACCACGATACTTACATGCCTACTGTGATACAAAGAAATATATTTGAAAATCCCGGATGGTATACTGCTTATACCCCTTACCAACCAGAAGTTTCTCAGGGACGTCTAGAAGCTTTATTGAATTTCCAACAAATGATTATTGATCTTACAGGTATGGAAGTAGCTAATGCATCGTTGCTAGATGAAGCAACTGCAGCCGCAGAAGCAATGACATTCTGTAAACGTGTTTCGAACAGTAAAAATACTCGATTTTTTGTAGCAGATGACTGCCATCCACAGACAATAGATGTCCTTAAAACAAGGGCTGAACCATTAGGTTTAGAATTAGTAATTGGAGCTCTAAATCAACAATTGGAATTAGAAAAAGATGATTTTTTTGGAGCACTCATTCAGTATCCCGGTACTTTTGGAGATATTCATGACATAGAGAATATTATAAAAATATTCCACGATTCGGGAATTATGGTCTCTGTCTCTTCTGATCCCATGAGTCTTGTTTTGTTAAAACCGCCTGGTGAACTGGGAGCTGATGTTGTTTTTGGTAGTACTCAACGATTTGGAGTTCCTATGGGATTTGGTGGCCCTCACGCTGCTTTTTTTGCTTCTCGCGAAAAATACTTAAGAAGTATTCCTGGAAGAATAATCGGGGCTTCTGTTGACCGTAGTGGGAATACTGCTCTTCGTATGGCATTACAAACCAGAGAGCAACATATCAGGCGGGAAAAAGCTACAAGTAATATCTGCACAGCACAGGCTTTGTTAGCTATTATTTCAAGTTGCTATGCTGTCTATCATGGTCCAAATGGATTAGAAATTATTGCAAAACGTATTCATAGACTTAGTAATATTCTTGCAGAAGGCCTTAAAAATCTTGGCATTACTCTAAAAAATAAATTTTTTTTCGATAATATAACTATTTCTGTAGGAAAAAAACGTGACCATTTCTACAATCTTGCAATAGAGAAAGGTATAAATCTTAGAAAAATTGGAACTCAAGAATTAGGTATTAATTTAGACGAAACATCTGACAGGGCAATTTTAAATCAATTATTAAGTATTTTTTCTGCTGGTAAAAATTTACCTGTAATTGAAAAAATTGATAAATTAATTGAAAATGATTTGATTGAAGCAAGAATTCCCAAAAATTTAAACCGCACTTCAAAGTTTCTTAAACATCCTGTTTTTAACAAATACCATTCAGAAACCGCAATGTTACGATACTTGAGATTTTTACAAGACAAAGATATTGCCCTCGATAGAGCAATGATACCTCTGGGTTCATGTACTATGAAACTCAATGCAACTTCAGAGATGATACCTGTTAGTTGGCCTGAATTCTCATGTATTCATCCTTTTGCTCCTCCTGAACAAACCTTAGGTTATCTCGAAATTATAAATGAGCTTGAAAATTGTCTTATTAGAATAACGGGGTTTGATACTATTTCAATGCAACCGAATTCTGGAGCTCAAGGAGAATATGCAGGACTTCTTGCTATTAGAAAATATCACCTTTCACGAGGAGATCATAATAGAAATATCTGTCTTATACCAAATTCAGCTCACGGAACAAATCCAGCTAGTGCATCCATGGCTAATATGAAAATTGTAAGTATAAAATGTGATAAAGATGGTAACATTGATATAGAACATTTAAATGAAATGGTAAAAAAATATTCAGAAAATCTAGCTGCTTTGATGGTAACTTATCCTTCAACTCATGGAGTTTTTGAAGAAAGTTTAATTTCTATATGTGATATCATTCATAATAGTGGAGGACAAGTATACATGGATGGAGCAAATTTAAATGCTTTAATGGGAATTGCTCAGCCTGGGAAATTAGGACCTGACGTTTTACACATTAACTTGCATAAAACTTTCTGTATTCCTCACGGTGGGGGTGGACCAGGAATGGGGCCTATCGCATTAAAATCTCATCTTTCTCAATTTGCACCTAACCATTGTGTAAGAAATTTAGATGGTTTACCTATTAAAAATACTGCAGTTTCTGGAGCTCCTTGGGGTAGTCCAGGAATTTTACCTATCTCACTTATTTATATCAAACTTATGGGAGAGCATGGCTTAAAAAAATCATCTCAAGTAGCAATCCTGAATGCAAACTATTTGGCAGAAAAATTGAGAAAATTTTTCCCAATTGTTTTTACTGGTAAAAATGGACTAATTGCACATGAATGTATAATTGACATCAGACAATTAAAGGAAACTTCAGGAATTACTGAAGAAGATATTGCAAAACGTTTGATCGATTATGGTTTCCACGCACCAACTATGTCATGGCCTGTTCCAGGAACTCTAATGATTGAGCCGACGGAAAGTGAACCGAAAGATGAAATTGATCGTTTCTGTCAAGCTATGATTTCTATACGTAAAGAAATAAAAAAAATTGAAAGTGGAGATTGGGATAAGGAAGATAACCCTCTAAAAAGTGCACCTCATACATCCGAAGATTTAATAAACGAAAAGTGGGAACATTTATATTCAAAAGAAACTGCCTTTTATCCTTTACCCACTCTACGTCAAAAAAAATACTGGCCTCCTATAGGAAGAATTGACAATGTGCACGGAGATAGAAACGTTATATGTTCGTGTCCGCCTATGAAAATATTTGAGGAAGAGGAGTGAAAAAATCTTGGAATTTTGGTGTTTATAATGATCTCCCGTTTAATCAATACCAACAACTACCAGGCCTAAACCAAACTAGGCTCAAACAATTTCTTGACCATGGTCATAATAAAAGAAAAAAATATTTTAATTTTCAAGCTTTAGAATTTGGTAATGCCGGTCATTGCATGTTATTAGAGCCTGAAAAGTTTAGCAATCTATACATTTGTGCTCCAAAAAATTTAAAACAAAGAAAAAAAAATGGTAAAGATAGATGGAAGGAATTTTGTAATCAACATAAAGACAAAATTGTCTTACGATACAGCGATTGGTCAAGGCTACAAAACATAAAAAAAAATTTTCATGTACATTCGAAAATAAAACAATTTTTTTCAAACGGTAATAGCGAAGTATCCTTATTCTGGCATGACTCAGAATATGGTTTAAACTGCAAAGCAAGATTAGATTGGTTAGATATTGATTCTAAAAATATAGTTGATCTAAAATTTACTCAAAATTTTTCAAAATTAGATAAATTAAAATTTTTCGAAAATAACATTGCTATACAAGCTTACTGGTATATTAGAGGGCTATATCAATTGACCAATATAGTTTCTAAATTTTCATACATTTTTATAGAAAAATTTGCTCCACATTTTATTCAAATAGTACAAATTTCTGAAAATGATATAAAAATAACTAAGAACCGAGTGGATGAAATAATTAATAATTTTAATTTATTACAAAATTAATGAAATCTTCAATAATCCATTCAGTTTCTGCTATATTCATATTTGAAGATAGAATTTTTGCTGTACAACGACAATCATACCTCAAAGCATTTCCAGGATATCTTGCTTTTCCAGGAGGTAAAATTGATTTAAATGAATCTTCTGAGCCATTTAAAACAAAATATTTATGTAAAAATAATCCTGTTCATATGAGAGCTCTTAATAGAGAAATAAATGAAGAGTTAGGCTATGATCTTGAAGAAGGTATAAATAATCGGGAAGTAATATCGATAAATGAATTTGCTGACGTAATGGCACCCGAATTTTCAGAAATACGTTTTAGAACTTGTTTTTATAGAATCGATTTGAGAAAAAAAATAAATTTTCGTCCAGATACAGGTGAATTTGCAAACAGTTTTTGGGAAACACCCAACTCCTTGCTAGATACTTTCATTAAGGGAAATAGTTTGATGGTACCTCCTACTCGCTGGATTTTGGAGGAGTTGAAGAAAAAGCCCAACACCAAAATACTTTGTAACCTGTCCGCAAGATATGATAAAAAAGATAAAATTCCTTGCCTAGAAATGTTAGAAGGTATTCAATTATTAGTCGTTAGATCCGATACATTACCACCAGCAACCAGTACTAATGCATTCTTATTAGGTGATCCTGAAACAAAAAAATTGTTAATTGATCCTTCTCCAAATACAAAGAAAGAGTTTCAAAAATTGATAAATACTATTAAAGATAGAAAAATTGACTCAATTTTTCTTACCCACCATCATCCAGACCACCACCAATTTTCGAACATACTCGCACGTCAACTGAATATTCCAATAATTCTGAGTAAAGACACCCAGCAGAGACTAACAAAAAAATTTGGTATAGATTATTTTGATAGAATAAAATTATTCAATCCGGTTGAGAAACAAGAAGTAACAAAATGGCATGGTGAATCCGTAAGAATTTTTGAAATCCCAGGTCATGACGCTGGTCATCTCGGTTTAGCTCCGGATTCTATGAAATGGTTTCTCGTTGGAGATCTAATCCAAGGTGTTGGTACAGTCGTTATTCCCTCACCAGAAGGAGACATGGCATCATATTTGTCAACTCTAAAAAGAGTCATTGCTCTTAATCCAGAAGTAATTATTCCTTCGCATGGGATACCTTCTAGAAGTACTAATCTCCTTGCATTTACACTAAAACATAGACTAGAAAGAGAATCTCAAATTCTTAAATTATTCAACTCCGGTAATTCAAAAAAAATAATCCTAAAAAAACTTTATGTAGGTATAGATCCAAGATTAGAAAAATTGGCTATGCAAAATATAGAATCACACTTATCAAAGCTACATAAAGAAAAACGACTAACAATATGAAACTCCAAAAGCAATCAATTCTTCAAATTTTCGAAAATACAAGCGATTCAATGTCCACTAAACAAATACGTGGTGCTCTCGGACTTAAAAAACCAGCAACTGCAAAGCTCAAATTAGAATTGAAAAAACTTATTAAGGAAAGAAAAATTAAAAAACAAGGAACTCGTTATTTTTTAAATATAAATTTAAAAAATAATAATTTTTCAATGGGAAAAATAAAAGAAAAATTGAATAAAAAATCAATAAATAAAGGGTTTTCTAAAACAAAGATAAATAAGTTTTCAAATAAAACAGAAACAGGATATTTCACAAGAAATAGAAAAGGATTTGGTTTTGTGAATATTGGCTCGGATCGTTCAGATATTTTCATAAGTGCGAATGAACAGGCATATGCAATGGAAGGAGATTTAGTTAAAGCACAAATATATCCCCATAGAGGTTTTCGTGGAAAAAGAAAAGGGAAAATTGTAAGAATTATTCAAAGGGCATCTAAAGAAATTATTGCACAAATTAAGATAACAGATAAAGAGATATTGGCCATTCCAATAAAAGCAAATTCTGGGGTGCCTTTTCTTAGAATTGATATGAAAAAAGAGGATAAAAAGGAATTTAACAAATTAGTATCTGGAACATTTGTTAAAGTTGAACTACTGGAAGACAATAATACTAATTTGTTTACCAATAGACCCTCAGGAAAGATTTTAAGTATTCTAAACAAATTAAGTAGTAACGACTTGGGAATTCAATTAATTATTAATGAAAACTTAATTCGATCAAAATATCCAAAAGATATTAATAACTATTTAAAAAAATTTTCAAAACAAGTACGTTTTGACTCAAATTGTGCAAGAAAAGATTTAAGAGATCTATATTTTGTTACGATAGATGGGAAAAATGCTAGTGATTTTGACGATGCCGTATTTGTAACTGAAAACAAAAAATCAAATGGGCTTTTTAAACTTTTTGTGTCCATAGCAGACGTATCTCATTATGTTAGACCCGGTGATCCTATCGACAAAGAGGCTTTTTTGAGAGGAACAAGTGTTTATCTCTCCAAATATGCTATTCACATGCTACCTGAAGAGTTATCAAAAAATTTGTGTAGTTTACGCCCTAAAGTAAATCGTCTTACCTTAACTTGTGAAATGACAATCAATTCAGAAGGAGGAATTGAAGATTATAGCATATTTGAAAGTATTATTCGAAGTCGTGCAAGATTAAATTATGAAGATGTATCAGATTTTCTGGATGGGAAGCCCTCTTCCATTAGCAATCCCATTGTTAAGTCAAATTTAAAAAAAATGTATAAACTCGCAAAAATTCTTGAAAGGAAAAGATTAGAGAGAGGGGCATTGCAATTTAGTTTTTCAGAAGAAATTTTCGAATTTGATAAAAATCTTCTTTTAACTGGTATTAAGTTAAGTTATCAATCTACTGGAATGAAAATAATTGAACAATTTATGCTCGAAGCTAATGAAACCGTTGCTAAACATTGTGTAAAGAATAAAATTCCTTCAATTTATAGAGTTCATGATAGCCCGGATACAAAAAAAGTCAAAAAATTAAAAAAAATTTTCCTTAGATTCGGATTTAAAACCCCCATCAAATCACTCACCGAATCAAAAAAATTTAACGAAATCATTGAAAACATTAAAACATTAAAAAATTCTGAACAACTTCAGGTTCTTCTTTTAAGATCTATGTCGCTGGCAATCTATGAAACAAAAAATAAAGGTCATTTTGGTTTAGCTGCGAAATACTATACGCATTTCACATCTCCAATAAGAAGATATCCCGATTTATTAGTCCATCGTGCACTAAAAAATAAAATTTTTTCAGATCAAAATGCGATAGGAAAAGAAAAAATAAATTTTTTCATTAATGATAAAATTGCAGAATTTTGCTCACAACAGGAAAGGCGTGCAGAAAAAGCTGAACGTCAGAGTATTGATTTAATAAAAGTAGATTTTTTGGCTAAATATATCGGTCAAACTTTTAATATCATTGTCAAAACTATAGAAACAAATGGGTTTAAAATACAAATAGAATCAATTTGCTTTGAATGGTTTTTACCTCTAGAGTCTGTTACAAATGACTATTTCATTTTTGACGAAAACTCCCTCACACTCAAAAGCCATAGTAAAAATAGATTTTTAAAAGTAGGACAACTATTAGAGATACAACTTCTTAATGCGAACATTATTACTCGCAATCTTGAATTCAAGATTGAAAAATGGCTAAATTGAATATTACTTCGAAAAATTTATTCGTATCATATAGGCTTAAACATTCTAAATATTTTTTCCAAAAAATTTATTTACTATGGAATATCAAAGCTTAATCTTCCTAGTTTGCCTGCTCTAAAATCCCTTAGTAATAAACTTTCAACCCTTGGTAGATCAATAATTCCACCTGTTTTCAAACATCCTCTTTTTTTGGCTATTCTTTTTATTAATTCTTCTGATGGTAGACTAATATCTGAAAAGTTAAGCTTATAAAATTTCTCTAATTTTTTTGGATTTGAATACTTTAATATATCTAGTAAATAAATACTTAATTTAGTAGTTCCAACAATAGAATCTTTTATTCCTCCTGTAATGGTCAACCTTATTCCAACTTCATAATTTTGTATTTTTGGCCACAAGATTCCAGGAGTGTCCAATAGTTCAACTTTCTTATCCAATTTTATCCACTCCTGATGTCTAGTAACACCAGGATTTGGACCTATTTTAGCTGCCTTTCTACTTGAAAGCCTATTTATTAAGCTTGATTTACCCACATTGGGAATACCCACAATCATTAATTTTAGTGAAGGGGGATAAATTCCTTTTTTGGACATAGAACTCCATTTTTGAGACATCATTGATCGTGCAAGAGGTAATATTTTTTCTAAACCAATTTTATTCAGAGCATCTATAAAAAGAAATGGTATTTCAGAATCTTTAAAAATAATATTCCATTTTTTAGTTATATTTTCATCTGCTAAGCCAGATTTGTTGAAAAGCAAAATTCTTTTTTTTTGATAAAATAATTCATCTAAATCATGATTTTCTGAAGAAATAGGAATTCTTGCATCCCTCACCTCAAGGACAACATCAATGGATTTTAGTTGTTGCCCCAGTTCTTTTTTGGCTTTGAACATATGACCGGGATACCAATTAATATCTTTATTTTTATTAAATTTATCAGTCATTTTTTCAAATTTAAAAAAACTTTTTTTGAGACTATTTACCAAGAATATTTTTTTGCTATAACCTGTTCCTCTCCTAAAACATCGTTCCCAAAATTTATACCTTCACCAACTTCACTTTTAATCCTTTTTTTAGCTAATGATTCGCCTTGTTTTAAAATATCCCTAATTACATCTTCTCCATTTACAATTCCCATATCGTCTTCATAACTCAAATCATCAACTGCAACCTGATCTTGAACAATTTGTTCTAATTCATCAAAAAGTGTTCCTAAGCCTAGTTCGAATTTCCAGTCTGGATTTTCAAAAAATTTGTCTTCGCTCATCATAGCTAAAAAAACTACTCGAAATGGATCAATTCCTTTAAATTCTGCAATTGCAACTCTTAAATCTGTCCATTGATTACCTTCGAGCAAATCCTTATTAGGATCACCAAAAATACCGTTTTCAAGGTCAACATAAGCAAAAATCTCAAAATACATTAAATAAGATTCTAGTTGATCAACTAATTGACTATAAAATTCGTGACCCTTTTCAGAAGTTCTATAATAATTGTCATCTCCTACAGTTAAAATTTTTCTTTCTTCCATAAATTTTAATAGTGGCTCAAGTTTCTCTTGATCTTTTTCAACAAGAGCAATATTTACACGGAATTTT